>JABMNV010000060.1 GCA_013203475.1 Acidobacteriota bacterium | reverse complement strand
GCGCGGTGCTTGTGGACGCGCCTCTGGGGGACGGCCACATGGTGCTGTTCGCGAATCGACCGTTCTGGCGTAATGAGCCACACGGGAACTATTTTCTGTGGTTCAACGCCATGCTGAATTGGAACGACCTGAAATGAGGATAGTGATGAGAAAACTCTCAGGCGTGTTGACGGCGATGATGGTGGCGAGCGCGGCGATGGTGTCCGGGCAGGCACCTGATGCCAAGAAGGTGCTGGCCGACATGCAGGCCGCACTCGGTGGCGTCGACAAAGTGGCTGCGGTCCAGACGTTGACTGCCAAGGGCACAATCAAGCGGGTGACTCCTCGGGGCACGACGGAGAACGAGACGGAACTGTCGATGGCCTTGCCCGACAAGTACGTGACGCGGACGGTCGTCGCCGGTACAGGATCGATGGCCGTCTTCCGCAACGCGGGCTTCAATGGCGACGGTCTCATTAACCAAACCGATGCGCCTCCGAACCTCGCCCAAGGCATGCGGGCCAGGCTTGGCAGTGACCGAGTGGGAGGGGCGGCTGCCAGGGAACCGTCGGAGGAAGAGAGGGCTGCCGCTGTTCAGCGCCAGTTGCTGGTTGCGAAGAGGGATTTTGCCCGCCTGGCCCTCGGCCTGTTGGGCTCGACGTACCAAGGGTTCCCGCTGCAGTTGACGTATGGCGGTGAGGCCGAATCTGGCGACGGCGTCGCGCACATCATTGACGCCAGGGGCGCTGGAGACTTCAGCGCACAGCTGTTTGTCGATGCCAGCAGTCACCTGCCGCTGATGGTGATGTGGAGTACCGCTGGCGCCGGACCGAACGCGGGGCGGCTGATCGAGCGCCGGATCTATTATTCTGACTTCACGCCAGTGGACGGCTTGAATCTGCCGCACACGTTTCGTCTCGCCGTCGATGGCACCACGACTCAGGAGACCACGTTCACTGAGATTCACGTCAATCCGAACATCGATAGCAAGACATTCGATATTTCCAAGTAGCGCGACCGAAGAGGGACCGAGGACAGACCTGTGCTGAAGACATTCGTGCCGCTGGCGGGACCGTTGTGCCTGGTACTGGGTCTGGCGGCGACCGCGGGTGCCCAAACGTCAGCCGCCACCGGAACGTTGATCGTGACGGTTGTCGATCAGAGCGGCGGTGTACTGCCGATGGCAATGGTCACGATGACCGGCCAGGAGGACGCGACCCGAAGAACGGCGCTGGCGCCGGCGATCGCGTCCGATCTCGGTCAGGCGAGCATTGATGCGCTGGTCCCTGGACGCTACACACTGTTGGTGGAGTTTCCGGGATTCGAGCCACAAACGGTTCGCGACGTTCGCGTTCGCACTGGAGAGAATCGTCGAACGGTGACGTTGCGACTCATGGCGGTCACCGAAGATGTCGAGGTGACCCGCGATGTGCAGTCGGCAGGCCTGGACCCGATGGGTCTGTCGTTCTCCACGATTCTGACTCGCGAGATGATCGAAGCCCTGCCGGACGATCCCGAAGAGATGGCCGCCGTGCTGGACGCCATGTCTCCACCCGGCGCCAGAATTCGAGTGGACGGCTTCTCAGGGGGCATGCTGCCGCACAAGTCCCAGATCAAGTCCATTCGACTGCCGCGGATGGACGCGATGGCGGCCCAGAACCACGGGGGCAAAGACGGGTTTCTGTTTATCGACATCAAGACCCAGCCTGGCGCCGGTCCGATGCGCGGCAGTGTGAACGGCGCTTTTTATGATGATGTGTTTGGGGCGAATAATCTGTTCACTCCCAAGAAGGGAGGCGAACAGACTCGGCAGTACGGGACCTCTCTGGCTGGGACGATCATTCCGAACAAGGCCTCGTTTTCGGCGAACTTCGGCGGCACCTCGCAGTACACATCGCCGAACCTCATGGCCGTGCTCGCTGATGGTTCGACGTTGGCCCAATCGCTGCAGCGGCCCAGTGAGTTGATGAATCTCGGCCTTCGGATCGACTTTGCGCTGAACCCCGATCACTCAGTGCGGGTCAGTTTCGATCGCCATACTCGCGAGACACGCAATCAAGGCACCGGGGGCTTCAACTTGCTGGACCGGGCCTTCACGTCGAACAACACAACGAATGTGCTTCGCGTGGCGGAAAGTGGGCCAGTGGGGCGCCGGATGTATAGCGAGTCGCGCCTGCAGTTGTCCTGGGTGTCATCGGCCAGCACGGCTGCGGTGGAAGCACCCACGATTCGCGTGGTCGACGCGTTCACCAGCGGCGGCGCCCAGGTGACGGGCGGACAACATCAGTTCGAGATCGAAGCTGCCAGCGACTTGGACTACGTCAGGGGCCTGCACAGCTGGCGGGTCGGCGCACTGGTCGAGGGCGGTCGCTACCGGTCTGACGACACGTCTAACTATCTCGGGACCTACACTTTCGCAAGTCTCGAGGCCTTTCGCGCGGGCATGCCTTCGGCCTATTCGCGACGGATTGGAGACCCGAACATCACCTACGCATCGTGGAATATCGGCGCCTATGTGCAGGACGACTGGCGAGTGGCGCGCAGTGTCTTGCTGTCGGTTGGCGTGCGCGCCGGTTATCAGACGCTGGTCCGCGATCCGCTCAATATTTCTCCACGGATGACGGTCGGGTGGTCGCCGATGCGCGACGGAAAGATGACACTGCGCGCGTCGTACGGATACCTCTACGATTGGGTCCCGGGCGGACTGTACAAGCAGTCGCAACTGGTGGATGGAGTCCGCCTGAGGGAAATCAACGTCACGCTACCGTCCTATCCGGATCCACCCTCGACCGGCGTGGCGTCCGCCACCAACCGGTACCTGTGGTCGGACGACCTCACGTTGCCGAATGGCCATCGATTGAGCCTCGGCGCGGACCGGCAGCTCATGGCCAACATGCGGGTGAATGTGTCGTATACGTGGTCCTGGGACCGTGGCGAGCAGCGTGGCCGCAACCTGAACGCACCAGTCAATGGCGTGCGACCCGATCCCACGTTTGCCAACGTTGTCGAACTCGTGTCTGATGCCGAGTCGAAGCTGCACTCGGTGAACGTCGGTTGGAACTACATGAAGCTGAACTGGAAGCGGGCGTTCTTCTCGGCCAACTACACATGGACCGATAGCAAGGGGAATGGCACAGGCGCGTTTGCCCTGCCGGCCAACGGCGACAACCTGGCGACGGAGTGGGCGCCGACCCGGGCCACCCACGTGGCGAATGCCTCGGTGAACATCACACTCATCGCGGGCCTCAACGTGAACCTGAATGCCACGAGCCGTTCAGGCTCGCCGTACAACATCACGACCGGGCAGGACAACAACCGTGACGGCCTGTTCAATGATCGGCCGGAAGGACTTCCCAGGAATTCGGCCCGGACGGCTGCACGGTGGGATCTGAACGGCCGGGTGGGATACACGTGGCGCTTTGGTCCACCGTTTCCCAATGCGACGGCCGCCAAGCCGCTCGGGCGGAGGACGGTGAACGTGTCGCTGCAATTCCAGAACCTGCTCAATCGCTCGAACTTCGTCGGCTATAGCGGCGTCAGGACCTCGCCCTTTTTCATGCAGCCCACCAACGTGGCCAATCCACGTCGCGTGCAGCTGTCGATGAAGTTCGGATTCTAGTCGGGGGCCGTGCCTATTCTGCGAACCGATAACCGAGGCCGACCACGGTTTCGATTTGACGACCAGCGGCACCGATCTTGGCGCGCAGCCGACCGATGTGGACGTCCACAGCGCGGGTCTGCACCCCTTCGTCGTAGCCCCACACTCGCTCGAGCAACCGATCGCGCGACACCACCCGGTTGCGATTGTTCACCAGGAACTGCAACAGTTCGAACTCACGGCGGGTGAGGTGGACCGTGGCGCCGTCTACGCTGATAGCCACCGCGTCGAAGTCGGCCCTGAGGTGGATGCCTTGAAAGACAGACGCCTGGGGTTCGACCGGTGCGCGCCGTCGCAACACGGCGCGTATCCGAGCCGAGAGCTCCGCGAGGCTGAACGGCTTGGTGATGTAGTCGTCGGCTCCAAGATCCAGCCCCGCCACCCGATCGGTCTCGGCCGTCATCGCCGTCAGCATGATGACCGGCAGTTGTGCCGAGCTGGGAGTCTTGCGAACCCAGCGGCAAATCTCGGTGCCGCTGATGACAGGAAGATTCAGATCGAGCACCATGAGATCGGGCAACTCGTTCTTCAGTGTCCGCATTGCCGCATCACCGCTCCCGACGATGCGGACAACGAACTCGCGTTCGCGTTCAAGCGAGTACTTGACGAGGGCCGCGAGATCTTCGTCGTCCTCAACGACGAGGATGCGAGTCTGTGAAACCACGAAACCAGTATGTGCTTCGACTCTTGCATTGGCGTAACGCGCCCGTTAATTCGACGTTACAAATCGTCAGGACAGTTGTTGCGGGGTGATGAGCGCGGCCTTCACGGCGTCTCCCATGATCCGGTCCGCCATCCCGTCCCACCTTGGGGTCTTGGCGATGACCGCCGCATGGAGACCTCGGCATTCGGTTTCAACGTCCTTACCCATCCGGTGCAAATGGACGAGCGCGCTTCGGCTGACCCCTGCCTCCTTCGCGGTGCTGCGGAGGCGACTTTGCAACATCTGGAGATCGTGCAAGAGACCGAGGTGCTCCTGAATCGATTCGAGCGTCTGCAAATCCCGGCTCACCGCGACGCGGGGGAGCGACCGTTCGACCTCCAGGCAGTACAACAGCTTCTTGGCGGCCAGGCGGACCGCGTACAGCCGGTCAGGAACATACAAGGTGCCCAGCGCGCGCAGACTCTCCCGCAGGGCCCCAGCCCTCCGCCGCTTCCGGGCGATCACCTGGATGAACCCAGCGGCGGCGTTGGTCGCCAGCGCCAGTTACCGGGCCACGTCACGCAGGCCGCGCATCAGCTTCTTGACCGCGGGACGCGTGATGACTGCCGCCAATCCGGTGTGTCGCAAGCGCCTGTCGAGTTGCAGGATCCGCGATACTTGAGTCACCACAACGGCGGGCCAGCCTTGACGAGACGCGGCCTCGTCAAGGAGGGCGGCGGTGACGTCAAGCTCGCGGACGCGTCCGAGGGTGCGGGTCAGCCGTCGTACCGTGCGGCGACTCCTCTTGGCGACCGGCGCGGCGCCTGCCCATGCCGCCAGCGGCAGCGCCTCCCTCAGGCGTCGGGACGCAACGCGCGCACGATGCACCCCCGCCACGTCACCTCGACCCGCGCGAGGCAACTCCTGACTGAACCGCTGGACGCGTTCGGTCAGCGCTCGGGAAAAACGGTCGGCAGTCACCGTGCTAGCATGCCTCCAGTTCGCCTGATTCACGTGTAACGGACTTGTAAACTGATGCGTATTGCCGCCGTCGATATTGGGTCGAACTCGGTCCACATGATTGTGGTGCGAGTGCGACCCGACCTGTCGTTTGAAGTGGTCGATCGTGAAAAGGACATGGTCCGACTCGGTGCCTGGGGCCTCGACGGGCGGCGCCTCACTGACAGTGCCATGTTGTCTGCCCTGCAGACGCTGACCAGGTTCCGGCGTCTGGCGGAGTCGCACGCGGTGGACGAGATTGTCGCGACCGCGACCAGTGCGGTACGGGAGGCGGAGAACGGCGGTGACTTCGTCGCCGCCGTTCAGCGTGACGTCGGCATGCGTGTCCGAGTGATCTCGGGCCGTGAAGAGGCCCGCCTCATCCACCTCGCTGCCGCGTACGGCGCCGGGGTCGGCCGACAACCATCCGTCGTGATCGACATCGGCGGCGGAAGCGTTGAAGTGACGCTGGGCACGGCGGCGCGCATGCAGGTGGGCGGTAGCTACAAGATCGGCGTCATCAGACTGACCGAGCGGTTCGTCAAGAGCGACCCTCTCGCCGCCGACGACGAGGTCCGAATAGAGCGCTATATTCGGCGGCAGGCCAGCGCCCATCTGCGGGCTCTGCGCAAGCGCGGCTACCACCGGGTCATCGGCACCTCGGGCACCATTCTGGCGCTGGGTGCCCTGGCGACAGGACCCGGTGCCGATCTGCGGAACCGACGTATTGGGACAAAGGAGTTCCACCGGTTGCGGCGCACGCTCACCGGCCTGACGCTCGACGAGCGACTGGCGCTGCCAGGGCTCGATCCCCGCCGGGCCGACGTGGCGGTCGCTGGTGCTGTCCTGCTCGATGTGCTGCTGGAGGTTCTGGGAGCCGATGAACTCACACTGTGCGAGTTCGCGCTTCGCGAAGGACTGGTCCTGGACTACATCAAGAAGAATGGCGCGCACATTCGTACTGTTGAGCGCTATCCCGATGTCCGGCGCTGCAGCGTCATCGAACTGGCCGAGCGCTGCAGCTACGCGGCGACGCATGCGGCCCAGGTCGCTCGGCTTGCACTCAGTGTGTTCGACGCCACAGTCGCCACCCACGCCCTCGGCCCCCGCGAGCGGGAGTGGCTGGAGTTCTCCGCGCTCCTGCACGATACGGGTACGCATATCAGCTACGAGCGTCACCACAAGCACTCGCAGTACCTGATTCAGCACGGCGATCTTCGTGGCTTCGATCCCGACGAAATCACATTGATATCGCTGGTCGCCCGCTACCATCGGCAGTCGTCACCCAAGAAGAGCCATGCCGAGTTCGGCCGCCTGGCCGCTGCCGACCGCCGCACCGTGCGTTTGCTCGGCGCGATGTTACGACTGGCCGAGGGCCTCGATCGCGGTCACGCCCAGGTTGTGGGTGGCATCGAGATGTCGCGCACTCCGCAAGACTGGCTCGTGCGGCTCCGGACTGGTGACGATGCCGAACTGGAACTGTGGGCGGCGCAGCGCCACGCCTCGCCCCTGGCTGCGCTGTTGGGGGCGCCGATTCGATTTGAATTGGTCCCGATTCCAGGGCCGAAGCGACGACGCGGCCACCCTACCAATCCGTCTTCGCCTCAGCGGCGTGCCAATCGAGCAGCAAATCCTGGGCACTGAGCGCCTGGCCGACCGGGGCCTCCGGGTCTGGTCCGTACTCTCCCGTGGCCGCCAGCACCTGCCCGCGTCTGGTGTCGCGCAGGTACGCGGCCAGCACCACATCCCGCAGATACGTGGCGAGCTTCACGTCGCGAATCGGGCACAGCACTTCGACGCGCCTGTCGAGATTGCGCTCCATGATATCTGCGCTTCCGATGTAGAGGCAGGGATCACCGCCATTGGCGAACCAGAAGAGCCGGGAGTGCTCCAGGAAGCGGCCGATGATGGACCGGACCGAGATGTTGTCGCTGATGCCCGGGACACCCGGCCGCAGAATACACACTCCGCGGACCAGCAACTGAATGACCACGCCGGCCTGAGAGGCGCGATACAGGTGCCGGACCATCTCAGGATCGGTCACGGCATTCACCTTGATGACGATGCCGCTGGGCTGGCCGGCTTCGGCGGCCGCCGCTTCGCGCGCGATCAGCTGGGTGAGACTCGAGCGGAGACTCACGGGCGCGACCAGCAGCTCTCGATACTGATGTTGGTTGGAGTAGCCGGTCAGGTAATTGAACAGGTCTGAGGCGTCCTCAACGATGGTATCGCGCGAGGTGAAGAGGCCCAGGTCCGTGTAGAGCCGCGACGTCGTGGCGTTGTAGTTGCCGGTGCCCAGATGCGCATACCGGCGGATGCCCTCGGCTTCCTTGCGCACGACCAGACAGAGCTTGCAGTGCGTCTTGAGGTTCAGCAAGCCGTATACGACGTGTACGCCCGCAGCTTCCAGGCGCTGGGCCCATTGGATGTTGTTGCGTTCGTCAAACCGGGCCTTGAGTTCCACCAGGACGGCCACCTGCTTGCCCTCGTCGGCAGCGGTCAACAGCAGGTCAATCATGGGTGAGTTGGCGCCGATTCGGTACAGCGTCATCTTGATGCCCAGGACCTGCGGGTCTGAGACGGCGGCACGCAGAAACGCCTCGACCGCGCCGAACGACTGGAACGGGTGATGGACCATGCGATCGCGGCTGCGCAATTCCGCAAAAATAGACTCGGCGTCTTCGTCGACCCACGTCGACGTGGCCTTGAAGGGTGGGTACTTCAACTCCGGCCGATGCAGGCTCGCGAGTTGAATCCAGTCGCCAAAGCCGAGGCGCTCCTTGGTGCGGAAGACGTTCTCTTCTTCGATTTCGAAGTTCTCGATCAGCGTGTCCAGCACCCGGCGCGGCACGCCGGATTCCACTTTCAACATCGAGAGTGCGCCGTGGCGGCGTTCGCGCAGGCTCTTGTCGATGGATTCCAGCAGGTCATCGGCCTCGTCTTCCTGAATGACCAGGTCGGCATCCCGGATCACGCGAAACAGATAGGCACCCTTGACCGTCGTGCCGGGAAAGAGTCGCTGCAGATTGGCCCTGATGACGTCTTCGAGGAAGGCGAACGTCTGGGCTCCACGCGTCGCGAAACGCTCGGGAACCGGGATGAATCGTGGCAGCACGTCGGGAATCTTGACGCGCGCAAACTTCCTGCGGCTGCCGTGTTTGACGACCACGGCCAGGTTCAGGCTCAGGTTCGAGATGTCCGGAAACGGGTGGCCGGGGTCGAAGGCCAGCGGCGTCAGGACGGGCCAAATGTCCCGCGCAAAGTACGTCTCGAGGTATTGCGTAATCGCCGGCGTGTACTGGACCGGATCCAGGAAATGAACGTGGGCCGCCTCCAGTTGCGGACGCAGGTTGCGGGTCCAGCACTTTGCCTGCTGCGCCAACATGTCGGCCGATTGGCGTCTGACCTGGACCAGTTGTTCTTCGGTCGTCATCCCGTCGGTGGAGACGTCTTCCGTGCCGGTCCGCTGCTTGCGGAGCAGAGAGGCGACGCGAATCATGAAAAATTCGTTAAGGTTGGCGCCCACGATGGCCAGGAACTTGACCCGTTCGAGCAGGGGATGCGACTCGTCGAGAACCTGCGCGAGAACCCGGCGGTTGAAATCCAGCCAACTGAGTTCGCGGTTGAGGTAGAACGACGGGTCCGTGAGCGGTCGCTCCGGCTCTGTCGCCGGAACCGACGCCTCGAGTGTTCGACTCATAGCGACTGACATTGTACGTCGATGTAACAGCCCCGGTCCAGTCACGGGTGGCTCGGCATTGTCGTGAATTAACCGCGCTGTAACGCCGCCGTTGCCTTCGTCTTACACCCGAACCCTATATTTCTGACCTGACGATGGCGGCGCTCGATTCGCGCGGCCCTTTTTGGAGGAATGCACATGAAGATGCTCTCTCGCGTGGCTGCCACGCTGGCCTGTCTGACACTCAGCGCAGCGGGGGCGACCGCACAAACGCCCACCGCCCGGGTGACCGGTCGGGTGCTCGATGCCATTAACGCTTCACCGCTGCCCGGTGTCACGGTGGAGGTGGCTGGGACGACTCTGACAACGTACACGGACCTGGACGGCAAGTATTCATTGGACTTGCCATTGGGCAAACACGAAATCAAGGTGTTCCTGTCCGGTTTCGTCGATCGGATTGTGACGATCGACCTGTCTACGGACAAGGCCCGCACCGTCGATGTCACGCTCGGCCTTGCTGGCTTCTCCGCGGAGACGACCGTGGTCGGTCAGGCGATCGACGCTGAGACGACCAGTGCCGCGACCCAGTTGTTCGAACGTCGGCGCGCAAGCACCATCAACGACAACATGGGCAGCCAGGACATAAAGGCCAACGCCGACAGCAACGCCGCGGCAGCGTTGCAGCGCGTCACAGGCCTGTCGGTGGTCGACAACCAGTATGTGTTCGTTCGCGGTCTCGGTGAGCGATACAGCAACACGACGCTCGGCGGCGCGACGCTCCCCTCGACAGAACCGGAACGCAAAGTCGTCGCGCTGGACATGTTCCCCGCGGGGCTCCTCGACAACGTTTCGGTCGTCAAGACCTTCACGCCCGACCACTCAGCGGAGTTCGCCGGCGGGCTGGTGGAAATCAACTTGTCGAAGCTGCCCAGCCGCGCCACCTTCGACGTGTCGTACACGCTGGGATCGAACAGCCTGGTGCGCGGCAAGCGTGTGCTGGGCCATCCGTCGGGCGACCGTGACTGGCTTGGACTCAAGAACTCCGACCGCGGCCTTCCTTCGATCTTCCCGAACACGCGACTGATTCGCGGCGGCATCTACACACCTGAGGTCGGTGAATTGGCTTCGGACCTGGAACGGTATGGCGAGGCCCTGCCCAATCTCTGGACCCCTACGGTCGCTGACGGCAAGGCGAATCAGGGCTTCAGCATCTCGGCGGGCAACCGGTTCGGCAAACTTGGCGTGTCGGCGAGCGTGAACCAGTCGTACAGGACCAGCCACACCGAAGAAGCCCAAACCTACTTCAGCGGCACCGGGACCACGCTGACGCCGTTTTCCACCTACGACTACAACTCGACTGCGGTCCAGGGGGCGCTGTCAGGCATGGCCAATTTGGCCTACCAGCTCAACTCGAACAACCGCATCGCGCTGCAAGGCTTCTCCACGAACAAGGGCTCGCGCGAATCGCGGACCTTTGAAGGGTATAACGACGATGCCTCCCACAACCTGCGGAACGCCCGCTTGCTGTGGCGGGAAGAGGAACTCCGCACGGCCTCGGCCACCGGTGACCATCTGTTCCCCACGGCGTCAAACAGTCGTCTCGACTGGCGCGTGACCGTCTCGCGATCGAATCGCAACGAACCGGACATCCGCGAGACGTTGTATGAGGAACTGACGACCGGCTCCGGTGTCTACACGCTGGCCGACGAGTCGCAGAGCGGCCTGCGCATGTTCAATACGCTCAAGGAAAACGGCCTTGACCTGGCCGCGAACTGGTCGGTCGCGTTCAACGGCGTCAAAGGGTTGCCGGCGATGGTCAAGTTCGGGCCGGGCTACACCAAACGGACCCGGAACTTCGATTCTCGCCGGTTCCGATTCGTGCCCCTCAATCTGGTGCGTTTCGACTTGACGCAGACTCCGGAGCAGCTGTTCTCGACCGACAATATCGGCACGCGGTTCGAACTGCGCGAGGAAACCCGCACGACTGACTCTTACGATGCTGAGCAGCAGGTCACGTCCGGCTACGGGATGCTCGATATTTCACTGAGTGCCAGGGCTCGTCTTGTGGCCGGCGCGCGCGTGGAGAACTTCCGGCAGACGGTGGATACCTTCGACCTGTTCGGGACGGACCTCTTCGGTTCGCAGGACATCATCCGAGGGGAAATCAAGCAGACGGATATTTTTCCGGCGGCCAATCTTGTGATTTCGGCCACGCCAAGCTCAAACGTCCGCGTGGGGTTCAGCCAGACGGTCAATCGTCCCGAGTTCCGGGAACTGGCCCCGTTCGAGTTCACAGATATCGTCGGCGGTCGCGCCGTCGTGGGTAACCCCGATCTGGAACGGTCGCTGATTCAGAACTTCGACCTTCGATGGGAATGGTTCGGCTCCTCCGAGGAAGTGCTGTCGGCGAGCCTGTTCTTCAAGCGCTTCGACCAGCCCATCGTGCCGATTGTCGAGGCCACGGCCCAGTTACGTACGACCTTCGCGAATGCGGATTCAGCACGCAACACCGGCGTCGAACTCGAAGCGCGCAAGCGGCTGTCCGATCACTTCATGGTCGGCGGCAACTACACGTTTGTGGATTCCCAGATCACCTTGAACATGACGCAGACCTCAACGCTGACCAATGCGGAGCGTGCGCTCGTCGGCACCTCGAGGCACAACTTCAACGGCATCCTCGAGGCACGGTCCTCGCGGCTGACGGCGCGGTTGCTGTTCAACAGCTTCAGCGATCGCATCTCGGATCTGGGCTCCTTCGGGTTGCCAGACATCTTCGAAGAGGGGCGCAGAACGCTGGACCTCGCAGTGTCAGGCACCATCAGTAAACTCCGGATTCGCCTGTCGGTGGACAACCTGACCGACACCGATGTGCGGTTTCTGCAGGGCGCGAACAACGTGCACCGCCTCTTCAAGCTGGGCCGCACCTTTGCGGTGCAGTTCGGGGCTTCGGCTTTCTAACGCTCGTGTGTAACTGGAGACAATTCAAATGAAGAACTTCTTAAAGACACTTTTGCCGATGGTCGGCGCGGTGGCCCTGGCAATCACGTTGATGCCGGCCAAGGTGCAGACGCAGCAGGCTGGCCAGATCGGCAGCGCCGTGACGGTGCCGGGCATTGACAAGCCGGTACGGGTCATCCGTGGTCGATTTTCAAGCGATGTCACGCTCACCAACGACACCTACTGGGTGTTGCGTGGTGCCGTGTTTATTGTCGAGCCGGCTCGGCTGACGATTCAGCCCGGGACGCGCATCGTCGGAGAGACGGCGACACGCGGCACGCTGATTATCGATGTCGGCGCGCAAATCATCGCCGACGGCACGGCGGCCGCACCCATTGTCATGACGTCCGACCAGGCTGTTGGCACTCGCTCTCGGGGCGACTGGGGCGGTCTCATCATCAACGGCCGGGCGCCGATTAATCTGCCAGGCGGTGTCGGGATCGGCGAGGGTTCGACCGGGGTGTATGGTGGGACCAACCCGGCCGACAACTCCGGCATCCTTCGCTACGTGCGAGTGGAATTCGCCGGCATCGAATTCAGTCCGGACAACGAACTGAATGGCATCGCCTTCCAGGGCGTCGGCAGCGGCACCATCGTTGACCACATCCAGATTCACTTCAACAAGGATGATGGCATCGAGATGTTCGGTGGGACGGTACAGATCAAGCACGCTGTGTTGACCAACAATGGCGACGACAACATCGACTGGACCTGGGGCTGGACCGGAAAGCTGCAGTTCGCCGTCGTGCAGCAGCGCGGTGATGACACGGACAACGGTATCGAGGCCGACAACCACAGCTCACAGCAGAACCTGTTGCCACGCTCGGCACCAACGATCTACAACATCACGCTCATTGGGGACCCGACAACCGAGTTCGGCCCCGAGAGCACCGATGGCATGCGCCTGCGTGTTGGAACGGCCGGGATCATCCGAAACTGGATCGTCATGGGGTTCAAAGCCAAGGGCATCGACGTCCGTGACGCCTCCACGGGTCAACAGGTCACCAGCGGCGCGCTTCAGGTCACCAACGGCATCATGTTCAATGTGGGCCCGAGTGGCACCTCGTTCTGGGGCAGCCGGGGTGAATCTGGATTGCTCAGGACCGCAGCGGGATCCACGATCCTGACCGGCGTTGACCCCATGCTGGTGGCGCCGTACAACCGCACTGCGCCTGACTGGCGCCCAATGCCCGGGTCTCCCGCCTTGACTCAGGCACCGGCCATTCCGCCCAACGACGGGTTCTTTGAGGTGGCCCTCTACCGCGGCGCGCTTGGCCCGGATGCTGCCACCGACTGGACCAAGGGCTGGACCTACTACGGGCGCTAGGGCAGGTTGATGCACGGCTCACACGCCCGGGCCGGTCTGGTGACCGGCCCGGGTTTCTCATTCAGGCGCCTGATCGTCGAGTTAGCGCTACCCATGGCCGCCCTCGCGGTTTCCGCCTGCGGCGGGCCGCCGAAGGTCGTTCCCTTCGACCTGTCATTTTCGAGCAAGGACTCGGCCATCGAGGTTTT
This sequence comes from Acidobacteriota bacterium, assembly GCA_013203475.1. Taxonomy (GTDB): domain Bacteria; phylum Acidobacteriota; class Vicinamibacteria; order Vicinamibacterales; family SCN-69-37; genus SYFT01. The sequence goes on along the minus strand of JABMNV010000060.1, from coordinate 12,825 downwards.
TCTCACGGCACTGGCTGCCCGAGACGGGGCTGCCCTCAAGACGATGGTGGTGGGCGAGGCCGAATTCAAGAAGCACATCTGGCCGTCGCTGCCGGCCAGCGCGCCCGAGGTCGGGATGCCTCTTGACTACGTGTGGAAAGACACCGCGCAGAAGAACGCCGGGTACCTGGCCCGCTTGCTCGACGAACATGGCGGTCGCCACTACCAATTGGTGGCCGCCAGCTTCGCCGGGGATACCTCCGACTACGGGGCATTCCTCGTCCACCGCGAGACGACCCTCGACCTGCGTGGCCCAGGCGGCGCCGCGACCCTTCGCCTCTTCGGCTCAATGGTGGAATCAGGTGGACGCTGGAAGATCTACAGCTTCGTCGTGAACTGACCTCTGCTATTTCTTGGTTGGTGCCTCGGCCCGTTGCCACGGCGTCCAGGTCTGGCCGAGCACGTGCAGTTGCATCCAACGAATTTCCTCGATGTCGCGGGTGCGCTGATGACGCGGCTCGCGAAAGCCGTGCGGCTCGCGGGGAAACCGGATGTAGCGTACCGGCGCCTTGCCGATGTCCTTGATCGCCGTAAAGAACATCATGCTCTGCTGCTCCGTGTCGGTGGTGTCCGACATGCCGTGCAGCAGGAGCGTCGGTGTCGTCACGTTCGCGACGTGGGTGAGTGCGGACTGCTGGCGAAAGCCGTCGGGGTTGTCCCACGGCGTTCCGCCGATGTGCCATAGACGCACATCGTTGTTGAAGCCAGGACCGTACTCGGATGTCCAGTCGTAGACGCCGGCACCAATCGATGCCGCCTTGAAGCGGTGTGTCTGTGTGATGGTCCAGCCCCCCAGAATGCCGCCGTAGCTCCAGCCTCGCAGCGCGAGGCGATCGGGATCCGCAATGCCCTGTGCCACCAGTGCGTCCACGCCTGTCATCAGATCCTGGTAGTCGCCCAGGCCGATGCCGTCGCCCCTGCCGATCGTGTTGCCCTCGCGCAGGCGATCGGTGTATCCGCTGCTGCCGCGAACGTTTGGTGACAGGGACGCGTATCCCAACCCCGCGTAGATGTGGTCACTCGATCGAAAGCTGTTCCGAAACGATCCGGCCGGTCCACCATGAATGTTCAGCATCAAGGGGACGCGCGTCCCTTCGACGTACCCCACGGGCAAGTGCAGCAGCCCTTCGATGTCCGTGCCATCGGCGCTCTTCCAGGTGACCACCTTCATCGACGCGAACGCGATCGTCTGCTCAAGGTTCGGGTTCGCCGTTGTCAGGCGAACAGGATTCCACGTCTCGACAGACGAGGCCCAGAGGTCGCCGGGTGTGTCGAAGTCACTGAAGTCATAGACGACCCGCGTCCGATCTTTCGAGAACGACGACGCGTCGAACGTCCCGGGTACGCGCGTGAGCTGCTCGAAGTTACCGGTCTGGGCGTCCATTCGGAACAAATGGGTGTCGGTGCCCTGTTGGCCGGAAAAGAGGATGTGGCGGCTATCCGGAGTCCACACAGGGTTGCTGATGCCGCCTTCATATTCGTCCGAGAGCAGGTGGTGGGTTCGCGTGTTGGGATCCATGAGATAGATTTTGGGGTTCCGGTTCATCCATTCGCGGTCGTCGGCGGCCGTGAACGCGAACACGCTGCCATCGGGGGCCCATGACACACCGCCTTCGGGCGCACCGTTGTCGGTGAGTCGGGTGATCAGTGTGTCGGCCACCGTCACGATGTAGATCTCGTTCTTGTTGGCGTCGTTGCGGCGGTTCGTATGGCGGGCAACAAAGGCGACCCGCGTGCCGTCCGGCGAGGGGTCGAAGCTGCTCACGATGAATGGCTCCGCCGTGATTTGTGTCTCGACCTTGGAGGCGATGTCGAAGACCCAGAGATTGCTCCAGGACGACGCGTCTTGGCCGTTCGGCCCCTCGTCCACAAGGATGGCGTCCTCTTTTGCGTCGAGGGCCTTCTGGTCGGCCTCAGAGCGCTTGTCTGTGGCTCTGAAGAAGATCGCCGTCGAGTCTGTCGACCAGACGTACTGACTGACCGCCGTCTGGTGCGTGGTGAGCGGCGTGGCCTCACCGCCTGCCGTCCGCATCCAGAACAGCTGGGTCTTGTCTTCGACCGTGCGCATGAACGTCAGGTACTTTCCGTCGGGCGAAAACTGGAAGTTGCTGCCGCCCTCCTTGCCGATGAACTCGAACGGTTTGCCGCCCTCGGCCGAGACCATGAAGTGCTTGCTCTGGCGCTTGTTGCCTTTCCAGTCAAGTTCCGACTGCGAATAGAAGACCCATCGACCGTCTGGCGACATGAGCGCGCCGCTGACATTCACCATGTTCAGCGCATCGTCGACCGTCATGGGATGGCGCGCGTCCTGGGCGTTGGGAACGGCGGCCGCGACCGTCAGGGCTGTGAGCACAAGGATACGAACTCTGATTGGCATGCGCGTGATGTCTCCGCCGCGCCAAGCGGTGCGCGGTCATCGCATCCTAGTCGACTTTTTGCCCGTCCACCAAGACTTGTCTGAGGGGATAGTGGGATACGATTCGACTCTCGCTTCGATTTCGACGCCAGAGGTCCAGGCATGAAATTCCCGCTGATTCGTCTGCCACAGTTGATTCCGCTTCGCCAAACCCTATTGGTGGCCGATTGTCGTCGTGCTCGCGCTGTGGGTGGCGGCCTTGATAGTGGCGGGACCGGTCGGAAATTTTCCGATTGATGACGACTTTTCCACGGCTGAGCCGGTCAAGACGCTGGTCATCGACCACGGGCGGTTCGTGACCGCTTGGTTCTCGGCCATGACGCTGGTGACTCAGGTCGTGTGGGCGAGCCCCTTTGTCGCGGTCGCCGGCTTTTCGTTCAACGTCCTCCGGATGTCCACCATCATCCTGACGGCCATCGGACTTGTCGGGCTGTGGAGACTGGCGCTCCAGTGCGGCTTGCCGCGCGCGACTGCGGTCTTCGTGACGGCGGCGGTCGCGCTCAACCCGGTCGTGTTCCTGCTGACCAATTCCTTCATGACCGACGTGCCATTCGCTGCGTAGTCCGTGTTCGGCGCGCTGGCGTTCGTCCATGCTCTGCGGCGGCTTCAGCGTGTGGATCGACCTGACCGGCCGACGCGGCGCCAATTTTGCACTCTTTCTCTCCGCGATTGACGATACCCGCAAACTGCCTTTTCGTGACGCCGTGTGGCCCATCGTGGCTCGGTTCTTGAACGTCGCGTTTCATATCAGTTGGGCCATGTTGCCGGTGGCTCTCTGGCCCACCAGGCGACCGACAACGTCACGAGGACGGATCTGGTTGATGGGCATCGTCTTCGTGTTTATCGGAAGTATGTGGCTGAGCGGTCGCGTGGGGCCTTGGAGCGTGACACACCTGTACAACCTAGGCTTGGGCCACCAGGACGTCCGTGGATGGGACCCGTCGTCGATGTCGCTGCCGATGGCACCCGTGTGGATGTTTCGGGTCTTCACTGCGGCGGCAGCCGCCTCGGCGGCCCTGATGCTGACGCGTCTGGCGCGGTTCGCGTACGACGCCTGCATGTCGCGACGGCAGATGAACCGGCTGCACGTTGGGATCGCGGTGATGTTTGCCGGCGGCGTGGCGGTGTCAGTCGCCGCCATGGCGGCTGGCGAGGGTGCTTGGCGTGGTTGTGCTTTCGGGATACGCGGCCTTCGGTGTCCTCGGCACATACGACTATTTTTCCTGGGGCCGGGCGCATTGGCGCACCCTTGATCGGATCGCGGCCACCGGACGTTACGCGCCGGCCGAGGTCGACGGTGGCCTGGCCTACGTGCGCTCGGCCACCCGTCAGATCCAGTTTCCTGCAGCGCCGAGAATCGTCGTGACGCTCGGCGATCTTGACGAGTACCGTCGATGTCAGCTGTACCCGTACGATCGATGGATGCCACGGGGAACGGGCCAGATATTCGTGCTGGTCGCGGCCGGTGAAGACTGTCCCGTCCTCAAGTAGTTGGTGCGGACGCAGCGGCCAAGTTTCCCACCACGTACTTCCGTCACGTGTCCTGGGATTTAACCTCGAATTGGTCGCCGTTTTCAGCTCCTCCCCCCCCCCCACAGTCGTCATCACCTCGCCTGCCGTGGGTGACGCCGTCACGGAAGGCAGAGTAGCGTGGCGCGACCCCGCTTTCGATGATTCGACCTGGGCCCAAGGCAAGGGGGAGTTGGGGTATGGCGACGGGGATGAGGCCACCACGGTCGCGTCTGGACCCGACTCCACCGCCAACGACATCACCACCTACTTCCGCACGTCCTTCACGGTCACCGACCCTGCGGCGTTCACCGGACTTGAGGGAATGCTGGTGGCGGTGGAAGTGCATCAGGGCAGCACCAGTAGTTCAGATGTCAGTTTCGATCTGATGCTTCGCGGCGCCAGGCTGTCCAGCCCGGATCGAGCCCGGCGACGTTGAGCCCTGCCGCCATGCTGCGTGCTACCTGCCTCGGCCTCACTATTGTTCTCTCGATAACCACTCCTACACACCACCAGGCCCGGAGGTGGCGCACACCTCTCACCTCCTCGTCGTCGGCCAGGATCAGGTCGCCCGGGTGGATGCCACGGCAACCCAACTCAAGGTGGTGGTGACCGGCACGGACGGCACGATTGTTCGGACCGTGGTGATTCCGGTCAAGAAATAGGCGGGCCTGAGGCCCCCCGGTAAACACCCTTCCGCCTCTGGTAGTATGCCGCTCACTATGTCCGAACGCGCTACAGGATCCTCCGCTGCCGAAAGTCGTTTGCCGCTCATGTTGGCGTTGTTCGTCGGGAGCGGCTGCGCCGCCCTGATCTACGAGGTCGTCTGGTTTCAGATGCTCCAGTTATCGCTGGGGTCGTCGGCCGTGTCGATGGGCGTGCTCCTCGGCGTGTTCATGGGCGGCATGTGCCTTGGAAGCTGGCTGTTTCCCAAGCGCGTGGATGCCAAGCTGCATCCCCTGCGCGTGTATGCCTACCTTGAGCTGGGCATCGGCCTCTGCGGCCTGCTCGTGCTCCTGGTGGTGCCGCTGCTGGGAGGCGTGTACACGGCCGTCGCCGGGACCGGCCAATTCAGCGTGTTCCTGCGTGGTCTGGTCGCCGCCGTGGTGTTGTTGCCGCCGACCTTGATGATGGGAGCCACGCTTCCGGCGATTGCCAGGTATGTGGAAACCACTCCCAAGGGCGTGTCCTGGATGGGGTTTTTCTACGGCGGCAACATCGCCGGTGCCGTGGTCGGCACGTTGCTGGCTGGGTTCTACCTCTTGCGCGTCTACGACATGATGATTGCCACGTTTGTCGCCGTCGCGATCAACGCCCTGGTGGGTGCGCTGGGCCTGCTGATGGCCAAGTCGGCGCCGTACACGCCAGCTGAAACTAGCGCCAAGGCCCCGATGATGGCGCCTGGCGCAAGAGTCGTCTACATCGCGATCGCGTTGTCTGGCCTGACGGCGTTGGCCTTACAGGTCGTGTGGGCGCGGGTGCTGGCGCTTCTGTTTGGGGCCACGGTCTATACGTTTTCGTTGATTCTGGCGGTGTTTCTTGTCGGGTTGGGCATCGGAAGCAGCATCGGGTCGTCGATGGCGCACAACCTGAAGAATCCCCGAGTCGCGCTCGGGTGGACGCAGATGGCCTTGTGTGTGGCGTTGGCCTACGCGGCGTACATGTCAACCGCGTCGATGCCGTTCTGGCCCATCAACCCCGGCCTGTCGAGCGACGTGATGTTCAATTTTCAGCTCGACCTGATGCGCGCGGCGTTTGTCGTCCTGCCGGGCGCTATTTTGTGGGGCATCAGCTTCCCGCTGGCGTTGGCGTCGGTGGCCGAAAAGGGCCAGGATCCGGCCCGTCTGGTGGGCGGCGTCTATGCCGCCAACACGGTGGGGGCCATCGTGGGCGCTCTCGTCGCCAGCCTGGTGGCGATTGCCTGGATTGGGTCGCAGCACACACAGATGGTGCTGATTGGCATCGCGGCTATCTCTGGCTTGATGCTGCTGGCGTCGGCCGCAGATGAGGCGCCCAAGGGACAGTCACAACTGGCCAACATGGTCATGCTGATTGGTGTGACTGCTGGCGCCGGCCTGCTCGCGCGCTCGGTGCCCCCGATGCCGGGCCTGCTTGTGGCCTATGGCCGCTACGCGGCGACCTGGGTGGGGCAGAACGAGATCATCTATTCGGGAGAAGGCATGACCGCGTCAGTGGCCGTGTCTCGCACACCAAACGGCGTGCTCAACTATCACAACGCTGGCAAGGTGCAGGCGTCAAGCGAACCGCAGGACATGCGGCTCCAGCGGATGCTCGGGCACATGACCACGCTGATTCCCACCGACGCGAAGACCGTGGTCGTGATCGGGTGCGGTGCGGGCGTGACGGCAGGCGCGGTCTCGATCGATCCGGATTTGACGCAGGTGATCATCGCGGAAATCGAACCGTTGGTGCCCCGTGTGGTTTCGACGTATTTTGCCGAACACAACTTTGATGTCATCCGCAACCCGAAGGTGCGTGTGCATCTTGACGATGCCCGGCATTTCCTGATGACCACGAAAGAGAAGTTCGACGCGATTACGTCTGACCCGCTCGATCCGTGGGTCAAGGGGGCCGCGACGTTGTATACGCGCGAATTCTTCGACATCGTAAAATCACGCCTCAATCCTGGGGGAGTCGTCACGCTCTTCGTGCAGCTCTACGAGGCCAGTGAGGAAGCGGTCAAGAGCGAAGTGGCCACGTTCCTGGAAGCGTTCCCTGGCGGCGTGGTGTTCGCCAACAATATCAACGGGCAGGGGTACGACCTCGTGCTTGTCGGTCAGTTGGATCCCAAGCCGATTGATGTGGACCGGGTTCAAGCGCGACTTGACGACCCCAAGAACGCGGCGATTCGGCAGTCGCTGTCGGAGATCGGTATTTTTTCGGCCGTGGATTTGTTCGGCACCTACGGCGGCCGGAAAGAAGACATGGGGGGCTGGCTGGCGGGCGCGCAGATTAATACTGACCGCAACCTCCGCCTTCAGTATCTGGCAGGGCTCGGACTGAACACCTACGACAACGCCCTGATCTTCCGAAACATGTCGGCCCAGAGCACGTACCCAGAGGGCCTCTTCACGGGGACGGCGGAGACGCTTGACGCTCTGCGGGCCACCATCGCGCGCGAGATGGGACGGTAGACGCGCGTGTATCTGGGGGTTGGGCCGGAACAGAACGTCACGTACATTGCGGCACTCAAACCGAAGAAGGACCGGGCGAACACGTGCGACGCTGGTGGTGCCGACTCACTGATCCGCTAGCGCCAGGGCTGCCCCAGCGGCACCGCCAGGCCGTGGCTGGCTTGGTCGTGGTGTGCGTGGCGTGGCTCGCAGTCGCGCCCCATGCGTCGACACCTGCCCATTCGATTCCCCCCCGGCTGTCGGATCAGGCATTCTGGCGGCTGGTCTCAGAGACCTCTGAGCCTGGCGGGTATTTCTCATCCGACAACCTCGTGTCCAACGAGTTGACCTTTCAGTGGGTCATCCCGAGGCTGCAGGAACGATGGACGGACGGGCGAGCGTATCTCGGCGTTGGGCCCGAGCAAAATTTCACCTACCTGGCAGCACTTCAACCCAGCATCGCGTTCATTGTCGACATCCGCCCCGATAATTTGCGGCTGCAGTTGATGTACAAGGCGCTCATTGAGCTGTCACCAACGCGGGCAGAATTTCTCTCTCGATTGCTGGCGCGACCGCGTCCCGCTGACCTGGCCGGTGGGGCCACGCCCGAAGTGATGTTCGCAGCGTTCGAACGGACGAAATCGTCAGACGCGCTGTTTGCCGAAACCCTTGCGGCCGTGTGGAGACATCTCACTGAGCAGCATGGATTTGCCCTTACCGCCGATGACAAGGCGACGATTGAGTACGTGTTGTCGACGTTTCGGTTCGCTGGCCCTGGTCTGACGTACGCCAACACGGGGCGAGTGGGGCGTTATCCGTCGTACCAGGACCTGATGCAGGCCCGTGATCGTGCGGGCCAGCAGCGGAGTTACCTGGCCAACGAGGCGTTGTATGGACGCGTGCGGTCGCTCCAGTTGAAGAACCTGGTGGTGCCCGTGGTCGGCGATTTTTCTGCGAACGCGGTTGGGGGAGCGCCGGGAGCGTTGCGGCGTGTTGGAGAGTACCTCAAGGCCCATCAGGCCGTGGTCGGGACGATCTACACGTCAAACGTCGAGCAGTACCTGTTTCAATACGGCACCTGGCCAGCGTATTACGCCAACGTCGCGACGTTGCCAATTGACGAGCGCAGCACATTTGTGCGGTCGTGTTTCAGAACGTGTCAGTCCATTCCCGGCTCACGGTCAACGCAGTTACTCGATCCCGTTGCGGCACTGTTGAAAGACATCAAAGCGGGGCACATCCGGTCGTACTACGACGTCCTCGCGCATTCTCGATGATGCGGACGCGTTGGCAGCGGGGATGGTCGGTCGGCGCCCTGGTGGTGGCCCTGGCGGTGGTGGCCCTGGCGGGTCGGTCGCTCCTCCGAACAGATGCCGGTCCGCTGCCAGACGAACTGAGCAATGCCGAGTTCTGGGATTTGGTGGAATCGTTCTCAGAACCAAGCGGCTATTTTCAGTCGGAGAACCTGGTTTCGAACGAGCACACCTATCAGTACGTCGTGCCGGCGCTTGAGGCCAAAGCTCAGCGCGAGTCTACGGGCCCAGGTGGTCCTAGTCGCGTGTATCTGGGCGTGGCCCCCGACCAGAACTTTACCTATTTGTTGGCGCTCAAGCCGCAGATGGCGTTTATCGTCGACATCCGGCGCGGCAACTTGCAGACACAGTTGATGTACAAGGCGCTCATCGAGTTGTCAGCCGACCGCGTCGAGTTTGTGTCGAGGTTGTTTGCGCGCCCGAGGCCCGCCAACGTGTCAGCGTCGGTTTCGGTTGACGACCTGTTCGTCGGGGTGGCGCTCCAGCGGTCTGATCCCGAATTGCAGGCCGTGACGCTGGAGGAGATGCTGACGCACCTCACCGTGACTCGAGGGTTTCGGCTGGCGGAAGAGGACCAGTTGGGCATCGAAGCCATCTATGAGCAGTTTGTGCGGTTCGGCCCCTCGCTGACGTACTCGTCGCGTCCGGGCGGTGGCTTTGGGAGACTCGGAGGACGCCGCGGCCGTGGATTCAGTAACTTTCCGAGCTACGCCGACCTGATGCGCCAGGAAGATGGTCAGGGCGTGCAGCGCAGTTACCTCGCGAGCGATGCGCAGTATCAGGCGTTGAAAGCACTGGAGGAACGCAACCTCATTGTGCCCGTGGTGGGCGACTTTGCCGGAGACAAGGCCCTGCGCGAGGTCGGGCGCTATGTGCGAGAGCACGGCGCGACGGTCACGGCGTTCTATGCCTCAAACGTCGAGCAGTATTTGTTCCGCAACGATGTGTGGCGGGCTTTCTACGACAATCTGGCCACCTTGCCTGTTGATGACGAGAGCGTCATCATTCGTTCGGTGTCACCACGCGATGGGTATCTTGGCATTCCCCAGGGGCCCGATGGGCGCGCCAACGTGCTCGATCCGATTGCCGCGCTGGTTCGAGATTATCGCGCGAGCAAAATCGCGACCTATTACGACGTGACGTCGCGCGTGCACTGAGCGCGTCATCGTGGGCCGTTCTTTGGGCCGCCCGGCAACTCATCGAAATCTCTGATGGCAAACGCCCCGACACCGAAGAACGATCCGGTAAAGACCTGTCGCACATCGCGGTCCGACGCGGCTGCGGTCAGCAGCGATCGCGGGTAGGCGAAAGGTCGGGCCGCCATGGGCACCTCCATCAGATCCAGCAGTGTGGCCATGATGTTGGCATGGCTCGCGTTGTAGCCCGAGTCGAGTGCCGGGCGGGCAGTCCCGAGCATCCACAGCGGCACCGCGACCTGGCCCCAGATGATGTCCTGCATGAGCGAGTCTCCCCACGCCTCTGTGAGGATCTGGCTGTGGTCAGAGGTATACAGGATCACGGCTCGTTCTCCGCCTGTCTTGCCCCCGAGACGGAGCCGTACTCGCCATTGAGCGCGCCGACTTCGCGCTGCACGCGCTCCGTCAACGCGTCGTAGGCCTCGACGCCTTGTCGCGACGGCACGGCCACAATGAGGAAGACGACCGTGTGGCGACGCTCCGGATGGCGGAACAGGAACTCACGAATCGCAGCCAGCTTCTCCGGAACCCCCTTGGTGTAGTCGAGGCGTTCCACACTCAGGACGAGCGCCCGGTCTCCAATATCCGCGCCGTACGCTTCCAGCGCGCGCCGAAAGGCGGCGCTGCGGCGGGCTTTGGCGAAGCCCGCCCGATCGTGGCCGACTGGATAGACGTCCAGCCGAAGGGCACGGCCGCGATGCCACACGGTGTCGACCTCCGATTCCACACCAAGCACGCGCAGAACCGCGGAACGGAAGTGACGCAGATAGTTGAAGGTATGAAAACCGACCAAGTCGGAGCCGAGCAGGCCAGTCAGAATCTGGGCACGTTCGGGCAGAACACGGAAGGTCTCACTACTTGGGAACGGTGTGTGGAGGAAGAAGCCGATACTGAGCGTCTTCTTTGAGCGACGCAATAACTCGGGGACCAGGAACAAATGGTAGTCGTGCACCCAGACGGTGTCCCCATCCTCGGCCACAGCCAGTACGGCTTCAGCGAAGCGACGGTTGACTTCTTGATAGAAGGGGAACCAGTGTGAGCCGTTGAAGCGTGCCTGGCCGACCTTGTAGTGCAAGACGGGCCAGAGTGTCGCGTTTGAGTACCCCTCGTAGAAGCCATCGAGCTCGGCGTGCGAGAGCATGACCGGCGACACGCCGATGTCACGCATGGATGTGAGTAATGCCTGACGGTCTTCGATTTCCTCGGTGGCCAGGCCGGGCCACCCCACCCAGAGGGCATCCGAAGACAGCTTCGCACCATGAAGCGCTGACGCCAGTCCACCTGTCGTGCGTGTGACTTTTCCGGCTGCGTCGACGCTCACCGGGAGTCGGTTTGAAACCAGAATCAGGCGCGCCACGGTTCGATCATGTCAGGTTATGAGGCTGACGGCCGCCGACTCCGCGATTGATCTGTCCGCGGAGAGTGGTGTCCCTTCTCAACACTCAGACCACTAGTCCAGGTCGCAGAGGTCGTCGTCGAGCCGGGTTTCAAGTCTTTCAGAACGGGGCTCCGTGGTGGACTGGCCACGCGGACGCACCGGCGCCGTCAATGACGGACCCGTGAACCGATAGACGGTGAGCGAGATGAGTCCCAGGCTGACCAGTAGCATGACGAAGGGCAGCACGTACAGCGTCCGGTCGAAGCCGACCGCCGGCGGCACGGCCAGCACATGCTTGCCGTACAGTGCGACGTACGCGTCCAGAATCTGTTGGCGGGTCTCTCCGACGGCGAGCCGCGCGCGAATGTCGGCCTTGGCCTCATCGGCGGCCGGGGACTTATGCACGGACACTTGTTGGCTGAAGCAGCACGGTGCGATCAACATGGCGTCAAGCACGTGCGCCTCCTGCTCGAGCGCCTCACTGCTCAACTGCGCTCCAGTTGCTGGCGGGCCAGTGGCCTCGACTCTTCCGCTCCATTGGAGGAAGACGACTGCACCAAGAAGGACAACAGCGGTGGTGATGTGTCGAGCCATATACCTTCAAGGATGCACGTCTGGGGAAAGGGTGACACGCGGGATCCTTGCCGAGGCAGGCAATGGCGATAAGATGCCCGCATGTCCAATTCCCGAACAGTTCACGCAGTCGCGGCTGCGCTGGTCGTTACCCTGTGTTCTGCCTGTGCCGGTGCGGACGCCGGCCGGTCGCTGACACAGATTTCCGGGCTGGGGAGCCTGAGCTTTCCCAATTCGGGCAGCGACGCGGCACAACCCGCGTTTCTTCGGGGCGTATTGCTTCTCCACAGCTTTGAATTCGAGCCGGCGGCTGAGGCCTTCCGCGAAGCCCAGGATGCTGACTCCACATTTGCCCTGGCGTACTGGGGCGAGGCGATGACCTACAACCACCCCTTGTGGAGCCAACAGGATCGCAATGCTGCCCTGGGCGCGCTGAACCGATTGGGTGCCACAGCCACCGAGCGGGCCGCCCGAGCCTCGACCGAACGTGAGCGTCAGTATCTGGAGGCCGTCGAGGTGTTGTACGGCGACGGTACAAAGAGCGAACGTGACGTGGCGTATATGACAGCAATGGCCCGCCTGCAGGACGCCTACCCGGATGATCTGGAGGCCCGTGCGTTCCACGCCCTCGCCATTCTCGGGAGTCGTGACGGCGAGCGCGATTTTGCGACGTATATGCGGGCCGCGGCGACCGCTCAACCCGTGTTTGATGCGAACCCTGACCATCCGGGTGCGGCCCACTATCTGATTCATGCGTTTGACGATCCCATCCACGCGCCCCTCGGGCTGCCTGCCGCACGCAAGTACGCGGCCATCGCTCCGGGCGCCGCACACGCGCAGCACATGACCAGTCACATCTTCGTCGCCACCGGCATGTGGCAGGACGTGATCGCGGCGAATATTCGCGCGAGCGAGACGCAGAATGCCGACAACGCCGAGCGCGGTCGACCGGCCAACGTGTGCGGCCACTATTCCTCGTGGCTGCAGTACGGCTATCTGATGACCGGTGATACGGCCACGGCTGCCAGTTTGATGGACGCGTGTCACACGCGGATGTCTGAGAGTCCAACGGATTCCGAAACGTCCTACTTCGTTTCTATGCGCGCGCGACAGATTCTTGACTCCGAGGATTGGGCGGCCGCCACTCGCTGGACGTGGACGCCCTCGTCGAACGGAAGCGGTCAGGCGACGAAGGGTGCCTGGACGTACAGCTTCACCAATGCCTTCGCTGCACTTCGGCAGGGTGACGCGGCGCCGGCCCGTGCTC
>JABMNV010000059.1 GCA_013203475.1 Acidobacteriota bacterium | reverse complement strand
CCTCGGGATTGGACCCCGCGCGATTGGAGCCGTCCTTGGGGTCGCCAAGGCCTATACCACGCGAGTCGGCGAAGGGCCGCTTCCCACAGAACTGCATGGCGAGATGGGCGAGCGCCTGCGTGAGAGTGGTCAGGAATACGGAGCCTCGACTGGACGGCCCAGGCGCTGCGGCTGGTATGACGCGGTTGCCGTCCGCTACGCGGTAAGAATCAACGGCCTTGACGCCATGGCCTTGACCAAACTCGATGTGCTGGACGGGATGGAGTCTCTGCAGGTGTGTACCGCGTACCGGTGCGGCGGAGACGTCTTGACCGAGATGCCCGGCGATACGGCCCAACTGGCGGTGTGTGAGCCCATCTACGAGACGTTGCCCGGCTGGAGCCAGCCGACGCGAGGAGTCACCCGGTACGCAGACTTGCCAAACGAAGCCAGAAGCTACATTCGCCGCCTCGAAGAAGTGAGCGGCGTGCCTGCGGCGGTGGTATCCACCGGGTCTGAGCGGGATCACACCATCGTTCGCGATGATTCGGTGGCGGCGAACTGGTTCAAGTCGTAGGTCGAGCTGGGCCGATGATGTCCTGGACCAGCGTGACAAGGTCGCCCCTGAGGAAGGGCTTGGCGAGCACGTGTGCGTTCGGGCCCAATTCGTCACTGACGAGGTAACCTGACACGAAAACGAACGGGATGTCGGGGTATTGTTCCCGCATCCTGGCCGCAAGCTCAGGGCCCTTCATCACAGGCATCATGACATCGGTCACGACCAGGTCCACCTGTCCGATCTGAGCAACGATCTCCAAGGCCTCTGCACCATGGCCTGCCTCAAGCACGTGGTAGCCCTCGCGCTGGAGGGCAAGACCAAACAGCCCCCGCACCGCGGGCTCGTCTTCAACCAGAAGAACGACAGTGGCGTTTGGGGGAATCGGCCCAACGACCCGTCGTCCTTCCGATGACGGGTCAGCTTGAGTGGCGCCGAAGCGCGGAAACCTCATGTCTGAGTCGCCATGATCGGTCAGACGACGGTAGGCGCCACACAGAACCGGTCAAACGCCATCGTGAGCTGGTCGGCGATCGCTTCCGCCGTCCGCGATTCGATGTCGCGACGTTCGATCATGTACAGCAACTTGCCGTCCTGCATCAACGCAATCGATGGCGACGACGGCGCGATGCCGGTGAAGTACTGGCGCGCACGGTCGGTGGCCTCAACGTCGGCACCGGCGAACACGGTCGCCAGAGTGTCGGGTTTGTTGGCGTGGTTAAGGGCCATGCCGATGCCCGGGCGCGCTTTGCCGGCGGCGCAACCGCAGACAGAATTCACCACCATCATCACGACACCTGGCGATGCGACCACGGCATCAACATCAGCCGCAGTGCGGCATTCACGGGCGCCCAGGTCGGTCAGTTCCTGGCGCATGGGGGCAACGAGATATTCTGGATAAGGCACTTGGACACTCCTGATAGCATCGATTATACGGTGCCTGTCCTTCTTTGCGATCTCGACGACACACTCTTTGACCACGATCGGGCCACGCGCGAGGCGCTCGGTCGGCTGCGGGAGCGCCATCGAGTGCTGGCTCGGTGGTCGCTTGACGAGCTCGATGTGCGGCATCGCGTGCTGCTGGAAACCCTCCATGTTGACGTGCTCGCGGGCCGCCTGACCATTGATAACGCTCGCCGAGAGCGCTTCGCTCGCCTGCTGGAACAGGGAGAGCCGGGCGAGAGTTCCAGCGCGGAGCATCTGGCTGAGGATTATCGCGATGCCTACGCCGGTCAGTGGTACCCGGTCAGCGGAGCCTTGGAGTTGTTGCAGGCCGTACGAGGCGCGGGACATCGCGTCGTGATCGTCACCAACAACGGCGTGGCTGAGCAGCAGCTGAAGTTGGCTCGTTGCGGCTTTGAGCCGTGGGTGGATGCCATGGTGACGTCTGAGGAGGCAGGGGTCAGTAAACCCACGCCCATGATTTTTGAGCAGGCGCTGGCGCGGGTGAACGCGACGGCAGCCGAGGCGGTCATGCTGGGTGACGCCTGGGGGGCTGATGTGGAAGGGGCGCGCGCGGCTGGAGTGGTGCCGGTCTGGTTTAATCGCAAGGGACACACCAGTCCGGACCCGACCGTGATCGAGTTGACCGCATTGGCGCCGGTGGCCGCAGCGATGGACGTGCTACGGGTGGCCGGAGGACAGACCTGGGCGGCTGATTGGCGAGCCGTCAGGCCGTAGCCCGCGGCCTGGTCGTCAGCCAGATGCCTGCCAACACCAACGCCATCGCGAAAATGAGTCGGGGTGTCAGTGCTTCGCCGAGCGTGGCGGTCGCGGCCAGAGCCGTCAGCACCGGTACCGACAGCTGAACAGTGGCCGCCCGCCATGACGGCAGGTGGGGCAGGACCGCGTACCACGCCGCGTACGCCAGCCCGGACGCGATGGCACCGGACAGACTGGCGAGCCCGAGACCGCGGGGCGTGATGGTCATGGTTCCGTTGATGCTGTGCAGTAGCGCGGCGACCAGTACCAGACCTGTTGCCCGGATAAAGTTATCGGCCGTGACGCGCAGCGGGTCGGCCGCGCGGCGTCCCGCCAGCGAATAGGCCCCCCAACAGGCACCGGCTCCCATCATGAACGCGGCACCAAGCGGATGCGGCGCGGTGGTTCCGGGCACCGTCAAGACCAGGAATCCCGTCGCCGCCAGCGCCACGCCACTCCAGTGCAGGCCCGACAGCCGTTCCTTGCTCACCAGCGCCGCTCCAAACATCGTGAGCTGAACGCTGCCAAACAGCAGCAGGGCCCCCGGGCCGGCGCCAAGATGTTCGTACGCGAGGGTAAAGAGGACGGCATAGCCCCCGAGCCAGACTGCCATCGGCCATGACCCTCGGCTCTGTGACCCGGAGCGCCGCAGCCAGACGACCATCGACAGCATCAGGACGCCGGTCAGCATGCGGACCACCATGAACGTCCAGGCGTCAAGGTGTCCCTGGCTGAGCGCGGCGCGTGTCAGCAGGGAGTTGGCCGCGAAGCCGCCCAGGGTCAGTGTGACGAGGAGGAGGAGCCGCACGGTCACCGAATGCTACGCTGACTGTCTCCGACTTGGCGAACGTGCGGTGTTGAGTCATCGCGAGTTTTCCCGGAATTAACATGCCTGCATCCGGTCTGAAACATCAAAGAGACATCGTTCACAAGACGGTCACTGCAACATGACGATGCAGTAACGATGGAGGGTTGACTTGTGAGACGACGACTACTTGGTGGAATGATCGCGATACTGGTGCCGGTGGCTGCGTCGGCGCAGACCCCTGCCTCCACTGCCCCCACGCTCCGCCTCGGAGCCACGATATTTGCCGACTATACGGTGCAGGAAACGCCCAAGGTCACTGACGCGACCGGAGCGCCGGTGACGGGGAGCGCATTTAATGTGACCCGGACGTATATCAACTTCAGCGGGTCGGTCACGCCCCGCTTCAGCTACCGCATCACCCCGGACATCACTCGGGTCTCCGACGCTGGCAGCAACGTTTCGGGCAGTCTGGTGTTCCGACTCAAATACGCCTACGGGCAGATGCGCGTCGGGAGTCGTACCACGGTCAAGTTTGGGCTTCACCAGACCCCCATGATTAGTGCCCAGGAAGACGTATATCGTTACCGTTTTCAAGGGACATCGTTTGTTGAGCGCGAAGGCGGTCTGGCGTCTGCGGACGCTGGCGTGTCGGTGAACACGACGCTGCCCGACGGGTATGGCGATGTGACGGTCGGGTTCTACAACGGCGAGGGGTACAAAAAGCCCGAGACGAACGACCAGAAGGCCCTGATGATTCGCGCGACCGTCCGACCACTGCCGAGCCACGCACTTGGCAAGGGGTTGCGTGTGATCGGCTACTACCATACCGATCACTACGTGCAGGGCGCGCCGCGCAAGCGGGTGGCCGGCAGCGTGATGTTCGAGCAGGTCCGGTTCAACGCGGGCGTGGACGTGATTCGGCGTGTCGACCAACCGACGCCGACAGCGGTCGAAGTCACTGGGACGGGGTACTCGTTCTTTATCAATCCCTTCTTTGACAAGAAGGGGCAGGGCGTCGAAGGGCTTGTGCGGTTCGACTCGTTCGACCCGGATAGCGACAGTGATCTCGTGGGTAAGCGCAGCCGATTGCTTGCCGGTGCGGCCTACTGGTTCCCTCGACAGGACGGTGCCACGGCTGCGGTCCTCGCGCACATGGAGCAAGTACGCCTGAGCGGCTTGACCGCGACCAGGACGACGAATCGAACGTTCGCGCTGAACTTGCTGATCGCGTTCTAGCCAATAGCTAGAACGGTGGGCGGCGGTGGTGTGTCGCTTGTTCGTAGGCGAAGGCCAGGCGGACCAGCGTGGCTTCATCCCAGGCCCGGCCGAAGAAGGTCAGGCCTGCGGGAAGCCGATTGTCTCGCGTGTACCCCATCGGAACGTTAATGGCGGGGAACCCCGAGGTGGGTGAAAACGCTTGAGAGTTGTCGCCATGTGGGGTATTGAGATCCCCAATCAGGCGCGGTGGAAAACTCCAGGTGGGGTAGACGTAGGCGTCAAGTGTGAGGGCGTTCATGCGCTGCGTGATGGCCTCACCGTAGGCGGCTCGGTAGGCGGCGTCTGCGGCACAGCCTGCCGAGTCTGGCGCCGTGGGCGTGCTGTCCAGGGCGTTTTGCAGGCGCGTCTCCACGGACGGGTGATAGCGGCGCGACCGCATGACCTCGGCCAGCGACGACACCGGCGTCTTGCCAGCGTGGCCGGCAAACCACTGCCCGATGTCGTACGCAAATCCTCCGCAGCCGCCGGCGCTGCGATCACGGCGCACGGCCGACAGATCGATGGCCGCAGGGTCGACAATCGTGGCGCCCGCACGCCGGAGCGCGTCCAGCGCCGCATCAAAGACGGCGAGCACTTCTGGATTTGGTTCTCCACGCTCGTACGCTTGTCGAAGCACGCCGATGCGGGCCCCCTTCAGACCGTCAGCCCGCAGGGAGTCTG
>JABMNV010000007.1 GCA_013203475.1 Acidobacteriota bacterium | reverse complement strand
ATCACCGCTCTTGGGTGCCTTGAACAACTCGAAGACGACGTGGCTGAAATTGAGCACGCCCAGTGTCATCGCCCGACCCGCCGGTGAGTCCAGCGGTTCGAGTGCGGTCCCTGGGAACAACGTGCCGGCACTGTCCAGTGCGCCACTGCGCGAACCCATCACAGAAAAGAGGCCGCCACCCCGTTCGACAAACGTCTTGAGTGAAGGTCCCAGCGTACTTGGAATGGTGGCGTCACTGATGATGACTACACTCACACGCGACAGTGCTGCGGCGTCCACTTTAGAGACGGGCATCACCTGTGCGTCAAACTGCTGGGGAACTCCCACCGCAAGCGCCGACGTCAGATACACACTCTCGGCCTCCGGCGCGCCATCCCGGACCATCACCATCACGGGTGCCGGTCGGGCAGGCGACAATACAAACAGAAACTCATTGTCAGACGCCAGCGCATCCGTGCCTGCCTTCACACGGCCCCGCACAAATGACTGTGCCAAGGTGAACGCCGGGAACGTCACAGCATTCGTCACGCCAGGCGTCAGGGTCGTGCGGGACGTCGCGACATCCAACCCGTCAATCTCGAGCACGACGGGCACGTTCACCACGGGCGCCGTGCCCCGGTTGGCGATCGCGGCCGTCACCGCCACACGCTCCTCGCTCGCGAACCTGGCGCGGCTGAACGTCACAGATGTGACCGAGACATTCGCCGTGTCGGTGGCCGCCACTGACACGGGGGTAAACGCGGTCCCTTCCGGAAACTGGATCTCCTCGGGGCGCTCCCAGCCCGTGCGCTGCATGTCACTGACAACAACGGCTTCCTTGCGACCCAATGTGGACCGCGACAACAGACTCTGGGCCAGGCGCAGCGCCGGGCCGTAGCGCGAGGCCGTCGCGGACAACTCGGCCGCGTCCACGGCCGCCCGCAAACGTGTCTGGTCACCGGTCGACCGCACGTTCTCCTCGGCACTGCGATCGAACAAGACCAAGGTCGCCTGATCTCCATTGCCGAGGCTGTCGATCACCTGCGTGGCTTCATCCTTCGCGCGCTGCCAATGGTCGCCGTAGCCCATGCTGGCCGAGCGGTCGAGCAGGATCACCACGTCCCTGGCCCCCGCGTTGGCCACCGATGCCTGGATGGGCGTCTGCGTCAGGAATGGCCGTGCGAATGCCAGCACCATCAGCAACAGTGCCGCCGATCGCAGCAGGAACAGCACCCAGTTGCTGATCCGGCGACGCTTCACACTTTGATAGGGCACGCGTCGCAAGAACATGAGCGACGGAAATTCCACCGGGGTCTTCCGCTCGCGCTGAATCAGATGCACAAGAATCGGCACCGCCAGCGCGCCGAGGCCGAGGAAAAACAGTGGCGCTAGAAACGACATCGCTTCACCTCACCCGCATCGTGCGCTCGCGGTTGGCGAGGTAACTGAACAACGCGTCATCGAGTGGGCGCGCCGTGTTCACCAGGGTGTAGTCGACTCGAATCTCCGAGAACTTCGTCCGCAACGCATCGATATGCGCCGTGATCAGTCTCCGGTATTCCTTCAGGAGCGATTCCGGAACGATCGGAATCTCTTCGCCGGTCTCGAGATCCTGAAAACGCGAGGACTCGCGGTAGGGAAAGTCAATTTCCGCAGGGTCGAGCACGTGAAAGACCATCAAATCGTTCCCCAGGTAGCGATAGGGTTTGATGGCTTCAAAAATCTCGTCCGGTTCTTCGTACAGATCTGAAATCAGCGCCACGACACTGCGGCGCTTGAAGTGCTCGGCGATTTTCTCAAGCGGCGCCCGCAGGCCTCCGGCCCGCACCGGTCTGGCCTGATCCAGCGTATGAAGCATGACGTCGAAGTGTTTCGCCGAGGACGGCACATACGACACGACGTCTTCATCAAACGTCACGATGCCGACGCGGTCTCGCTGCCGGTGCG
This sequence comes from Acidobacteriota bacterium, assembly GCA_013203475.1. Lineage (GTDB taxonomy): Bacteria > Acidobacteriota > Vicinamibacteria > Vicinamibacterales > SCN-69-37 > SYFT01. The sequence goes on along the minus strand of JABMNV010000007.1, from coordinate 40,233 downwards.
CCATGTACCCGAGGCACGCGGCCAGATATCGCGCGTAGTCAATCTTCGTGACACCGCCCTGACTTCCAAACGCCATCGACTTGGAAATATCGAGCAGCACCGCGAAATTGGTATTGGTATCAGCGTCGTATTGCTTGACGTAGTACTTGTCCGTGCGGGCGTAGAGTCGCCAGTCAACACGCCGGATGTCGTCACCCGGCACGTAGCCCCGGTGCTCCGCGAAGTCGATTGAGGCACCAAAATGTGGCGCGCGATGCAACCCGTTGATGAACCCGTCCACGACACTGCGCGCCAGCAAGTCGAGGTTGCCAATACGCGACAGGACCGTGGGGTCGACAAACCTCGCCCCCGGCATCGCTCCAGAGGTTTCGCGGCTGTCCTGCATTTGCAAATTCCCGGCCTACATGCCCGACTTCGGTAGCGGCACGGCCTTGAGCAAGTCGTCGATGAGCACGTCGCTGGTGATCCCCTCCGATTCGGCCCGGAAATTGGTCAACACACGGTGGCGCAACACCGGGTGTGCCAAGTATTTGATGTCATCAAAACTCACATGATAGCGACCGCTGGTCAACGCTCGGGCCTTCGCGCCAAGAACCAAATACTGGGCCGCACGCACACTGGCGCCAAACGCCGCGTACTTGTTCACCGACTCAGGCGCATCCGGCGACTTGGGTCGGCTGGCACGCACCAGCCGTAGCGCGTACCGCATCACGGGCTCAGACACCGGCACACGTCGCACCAACCGCTGGAAGGCCACCAGTTCCGTTCCCGTCACGGGACGATTGAACTGCGGGTCCAGAATCGCCGTGGTCGTACGCACGACCTCGAACTCCTCATGCTCGGGTGGATGTTCGATCACGATGTGGAACATGAACCGGTCGAGCTGGGCCTCGGGCAGCGGATAGGTGCCCTCGAGTTCGATGGGGTTCTGCGTGGCAAACACAAAAAAAGGCTCTTCGAGCTCGTAGGTGCGTCCCTGAATCGTGACGCGATGCTCCTGCATCGCTTCCAGCAGCGCGGCCTGGGTCTTGGGCGGGGTGCGGTTGATTTCGTCAGCCAGCACGATGTTGGCGAAGATCGGCCCCGGGGCGAACGCCATCTGGCGGCGCCCGGTCTCGGCATCCTCCTGAATGATGTCCGTGCCCGTAATGTCGGATGGCATCAGGTCAGGCGTGAACTGGATGCGATTGAACTTGAGCTCCAGCACCTGCGCCAACGTCCTGATGAGAAGCGTCTTGGCCAGGCCGGGGACACCCACGATGAGACTATTGCCACCGACGAACAGTGACAGCAGAATCAACTCCACGGTCTCGTCCTGACCAATGATGAGCTTTTTGAGCTCAGCGATGATCTGGCCGCGCGCCGCGTTCATCTTGTCGGCGAGCGCGATGTCGTCCGGCGAATCCATTTTCACGGTCTCTTGCGTCAGAGTGTTCACGAGGGTCCCCTTCAGTGCGTCATTCCGTAAATGATGTAGTTCACGCCCAACTTAAACGCTTCGTTTGTTTCTTCAATCGCGCGTGCGCCACTATCCGAAAATTCCCAAAATTCTGACAAGTCGGTGTCGTAATTCGCAATCGCGATCATTCGTTTCGTCGGATCGTTATCCTCGAACAGGCCATAGAACTTCGGGGTTCCGTAGTTGAAGTACTGCGGAATCAGATCGAGCGACCCGATGTCGTAGAACGAATGAAAAATCGGGTGGTCCGCAGTCAGTTGGTGCCAGATCGCCTTGGGAAACACCCGGTTCATCTGCAGTTCGAAGTTGTACCAGTGCTCCTGCCGGAAGTCGTCAAAGATCAGGAATCCGCCTTTGGCGATGTACGCCGTCAACCCAGCGAGTTCTGCTTCGGACATCGTCCAGTACCCGGGCTCGGACATGTAGGCGATCGGATAGTTGAACAACTCCGGGTCGTCCAAACCCAGAATATTTGTCTCGCCATCGCCATGAGGATTCACCAGCGTCACCGCGTTGATGATCTTCATGAAGTGTTCATCGCCACGGGGGTAGTCGTGCACCCAGCCATCTCCCCCCCGGCCAAAATTGCGATAGCTGAGACGCACAAATGTGAAGCGCCCATCATAGGGAATGTTGCCGTGAATCTGACCGCCCTGCTGAAAGCGCTCAAAGCCGCCACCACCCCGCTGGCGGCCACGACGCTGCGCGTCCAACGTGAACCCCAGTGACACGATGACCGCGCCGACGATCAGGGCCCACGCCGCTCGATGTCTTGTCGCACTCATGCCAACCCTCTCGCCCGGCGATACAGCCACTCGCTCCCGGTCGAGGTCACTAGGAGCAGGAACAACACCGGCATGTCCCACAGGTCTTTCTCTTCTACGACGGTCACGCCTCGTCCGCTCAGCGTCAGGGCATCACTCAGGCCAGAGGTGTCGGCGGCCCGGAAAAACGCTCCGTCGGTCTCCTCCGCCAATCGGCGCAGGAGTGCCCCACGCATCGCCGGGTCAAAATATTCTCTGTCACTGGGCGCCGTGCGCACGTGTGACGCAGACGTGCCCAGGGTCTCGCCGTCCTTGGTCGCCGTGATGCGCACATCATAGGTGCCCTCTTCTGTCGGGACGAAGGACGCCTGGAATTCGCCATCGCGCTTGACCGTCCACGATAGTGGCACGTCGGTCACGGCTCCCGTGGGCGACCGGACCACGGCCACCACCCGGGCATCATTCACGTCGTCATATTTCTTGTCGGCGACCTGCGCGGTCAGTGTCACCGGCTCTCGGGGCTCAACCCGCTCGGGCGATGCCGTCACTTCCACGTGGCCTGGCACGCCGTCGACAATCCACCGAAGCAACCGCTGCCAGAAGTGGTGATGCGTCTCGTCGGTGACCGCCATCGTGGCGTGCATGCGCCAGAGCCAGGAATCCTGCACGGCAAAAGCGACGGCCTTGCCGCGCCCATATCGCTGGGCCGACAGGACAATCTGATCCCGCCCCAGCTCATCCTCGCCCTGGAGCAACACGGTGGCTCCGGGTTTGACCGCATCGATGCGATTCACTGTGGTGAGCGACGGCAACGTGCCCCAGGCCTCAACCGACGCCTGCTCGGTGTCAGCCAGTTGCGCCACCGGATGTGTCAGCCCGGCGCGTGCGGGTTCTACCACGACGTGAGAAAAATACGGTCCGGCGCGGACATCCCCCCCAGCGTCAAGCGCGATGGGTAACGCCTCTGCGACAGGCGTGCCGCCCCAGCCGCCTTCGGCAAACGCCCGGCGCCCACCAAGGGCCAACAGGCCGCCGCCCCGTTTACTGACGAAGTCGGCAATCATGCGCAACTGTTCAACCGTAAACGCGCTGGCTTCCACGCTGCCGAGAATCAGTCCTGAGTATTCAAACAGGTCTTCTTCCTTGAGCGGAAACCCTTCGATGAGTTCATCGGGCGTATCAATCCCGATCCTGAGAAATTTCGTCGGCGCTGAGGGAGTGGCGGCAGCCGTCCGCTGCAGCAGCACGACCTGTATGTTCGGGTCGGATTCGAGCGCTTGCTTGATGAACTTCGCCTCGAAGCGCGGCTCACCCTCGAGATACAGCAGCTTGATTCTGCGATCGAGGACTTCGATCACGTTCTCGCGGGCATTGTTCTGCGGCACCTGCTCGCCCGCCTGCTCGGGAATTCGGAACTTGAACCGCCGCAGGCCTTCTTCATCCACCTTAAAACGCACGCGCACGGTCACAGCCTCGCCGTCGTCAGGCATCGCCACGTCCTGCGTATCGACGACCCGTCCTTCGCTCTCGATAATGAGCGGTAACGTCTGACCTTCAAAACCCGTTTGCGTGATGACCACGTCCACCACGAGGAACGATCCCTTGAGCGCTTGCCGCGGCGTCTCGACTCGGCTCACCTGAATATCGCGCGCCATCTTCTCTTCGCCGATCCCAATCGTGAACACGGGAATCGACTCAGCCTTGAGCATCGCAATCGAGGTGTCGAGTGTGACCTCTGAGGTATCCGCGCCGTCGGAGAGGACGATCAGGCCAGAGAGTGGCAGCCCTGCCAGTTCATCACGTGCGCGCCCGAGCGCATCGCTCAACCGGGTACCGGTCCCGCCAAACGAGAGATCGTCAGAACTGTTGAGTCGCTCAGTCGACGAAGAAAACCGATACGTCCGCACCACGAATTTGTCAGACAACTTCGTCAACAGCGGAGCGTCAGGCGTGGCGAAATTTTCGGTGATATAGCTGCTGCGAGGCGCGCCCTCCACATCCGCCACCTGCATGCTGCGCGAATCATCGAGCAGCACGCCGACGAAGTTCTGCTGCGGGACAGCCACCTTGAGGACCAACATCGGCCGGAACAAACAGATGGCCAGCACGCCCAACGCGGCGACACGCAACCCGATGAGCACCGCGCGATCGCGTGGCGACTGACCTTGAACGCGTCGATAGGTCAGGAGGGCGTACACCGCTGCTCCAGCGGCCACCAGCACAAAGCCAGCCATCCAGCGGGAGCTACCCCAAACGAAGTCTCCCTGCTCAAAGACCAGCGACGGGTACTTGAACAGAAATTGATAAACCGATTCGAACACGGAACCCGGATTGTATCCCGATCTATTGGACCGTGGCCCGGGCGAATGTCAGCACTTTGTCAAGCGGCACGCTCACCACGCCCTGTGCACTTTCCGAACGCCCGCCACCCCGGCCTCCAAGTTCGGTCGTCACTCGCTTGACCCACGCGCCAGAGTCGAACGACACGTCTGCCGATCGGGCGACCACCAGGGATACTGGGGTACCCTCGGACACCGGAGTGTCATGGCCGGCAATCACGGCGACACACCCAGAATGGGCGACGATCGCAGAGGCTAGTGTCTTGAGCGCGCCCATCTCCCACCCCGGACGACTGGTAATCACCCGTCGAAAGGTGCCAACACGTTCGGCGGCCGCCACCAGCGCCACGGCCTCGTGCCCTGCGGCCTCTTCGCGCAGGAGCCGGATCGTCTTCACGTGTCGCCGCGCCTCTGATTGCAGTCGTTCCACCGTTGAACCCAGATCAGCTGGGGCCACGGTCATCTGCCGTACCAGTTCAGTCACCAGATCGCGCAGGCGCCCGTGCTCAGCGAGGGCTCTGTGACCGCAGGCAAAGGCCACCCGGGAGCCGCCCTTGAAACGCTCCCACCCCGTCACTGCAATCATCCCGACTCGGCCCGTGGACGGCACATGGGTACCGCCGCAGGCCGAGAGGTCGAAGTCATCCACCTCAACCAGCCGTATCGTGCCGGCTCTCGACGGGTCCTTTCGCAACGGCAACGTGGCCGCCTCTTGCTCACTCACGAACCGGACACGCACCGGCCGGTCTTCGAACACGACCGCGGCGGCACGATCTTCGGCTGCGGCGATCTCTCTCGCGCTCACTTCACGGGCCAGATCGATCGTACAGGACGTGGTCCCCAGGTGAACACTCTCGGTACGTGCACCGCACGTGTGCTCAAACGCCGCCGACAGGATGTGCTGCCCCGTGTGCTGCTGCATGTGATCAAAACGACGGGGCCAGTCGATGACGCCGCTGACCGCCTGACCGACGTCCAGCGGGCCATCAAGCACATGGGCAACCAGGCCATCAGCGCCATCACGCACGTCCACCACCTGGCGCCCGCCCAGGGTGCCAGTGTCGAACGGTTGCCCACCTGAGCTGGGATAGAAGGCCGTGGCGTCGAGTGTCACGTGCGGCTGACCGTCCACGACGACGGCTGACACGACGATGGCGTCGAATGTGGTGCGAAGGGCGTCGGTGTAATAGAGGCGATCAGTGGGAGTCACGCCGCGATTCTACCGGACCGCCGGGTCTGGCACGCCGGCCTCGGCAAACCCCCGCGAGCGCAGCAGACAACTGTCGCAGTGTCGGCACGCACGACCATCCGGCGCGGGGTCATAACAACTGTGGGTCAGGCTGTAGTCGACCCCGAGTTCCCCCCCCAGCCGAATAATGCCCGCTTTGGTCAAGTGCTGCAGTGGCGCATACACCCGCAGGGACCGCCCCTCCACACCCGCCTTGGTTGCGAGGCTCGCCAGATATTCAAAAGCCGCGATGAACTCCGGACGACAATCGGGATAGCCGGAATAGTCCAGCGCGTTCACACCAATCACGATGCGCTCGGCGCCGAGGACTTCGGCCCACGCCATCGCCAACGACAGGAACACGGTATTGCGAGCCGGCACGTAGGTGGATGGAATACCCGGCGCATCGAGTTCGTCCTTCGGAATGGCGCCCTCCCCGGTCAGTGACGACCCACCGAATGCCGCCAGGTTGACATCCAGTTCGAGGTGGCGCGAGACCCCCAGCGACGCGGCCACTCGGCGGGCCGCCTCCAGTTCAGCCCTGTGCACCTGGCCGTACTTCATCGTCAGGGCGTAGAGCTCCCAGCCTTCGCGGCGCGCCATCGCCGCGGCAGTCGTAGAGTCAAGCCCTCCTGAGAGCAACACGACGGCGCGGGTCATACGCCGCGCGTCTCCGGGGGCCAGATGTACTTGTGGGCCTGAATCTGGAGGCGAGCCGGCACGTGATCAGCCAGCATCCACGTCGCCAGCTCATCCGCCCGCTGCACCCCATGCACGGGCGACAGCAGCACCGCGCCCGCACGCGCGGCCAGATCGTGATCAGTGATGACCGAACGGGCGTACTCGTAGTCTGCGCGGTCGGCGATGACAAACTTGACTTCGTGATCCCTCGACAGCGCGTCAACATTTGGCCAGTGCATCTTGTCGGCCTCGCCACTGCCCGGACACTTGACGTCCATGATCGCGTGGACGCCCGGCGGCAGGCCCGCGATCGGCAGATGTCCACCTGTTTCCACCAGCACGTCACAGCCGACGGCGAGCAACCGCTGCATCAGCGGAATGGCGTCCGGTTGCAGCAGGGGCTCTCCACCGGTCAGTTCCACGAGCGTGCACCCCAACGCGTCCACCTGCGCCAAGACCTCATCAATCGACATCTTCCGGCCACCCGTAAACGCATAGGGCGTGTCACACCACGTGCAGCGCAGATCACACGCGCTCAGACGCACAAACACACACGGCCGGCCCACATGAGTAGACTCGCCCTGGACGGACAGATAAATTTCGTGAACCAACAACACGGATCTGATGATATCCGTACGGAACCATGTACCGCGGCCCTGCTTCAATCCTGATCGGCACATCCGGCTGGCACTATCCCACTGGGAAGGGGACGTGGAATGGCGCCTTCTACCCGGCGCGGCGACCGCGCGGGTTCGATGAGCTGAGCTACTACGCCGAACGCTTCGACATCGTCGAGGTCAACTCCACGTTCTACCGAATGCCTGACGCCGGGCAGGTGGCCACGTGGGTGACGCGGACTCCACGTGACTTTCAGTTCACCATCAAGCTGTTCCAGAAATTCACTCACCCGGATATGTACCTGGCGCGCGCCGGAGTGACGGACTGGAATCTGTCGCTGGCGGATATCGACGCGTTCAAACGTGGCCTGGCCCCATTGGCAGGCGCGGGAAAACTGGCGGCCGTGCTGGTGCAGTTTCCGCCGAGTTTTCACGCTGACGAAGCGATGCGCGACTACCTGACCTGGATGCTCACGTCTCTGGCAGGCTATCGGTTGGCCGTGGAACTGCGCCACAAGAGCTGGTTTGCGACAGGTAGTGAAACGGGAGCCCGACTCGCCGCTGGCCACGCCTCCCTGGTGGTGGCGGACGATCCGGGGACGGGTGTGCTTTCGACCGTTCCTGTGGACCACACGTCCGCTGCCCTCTACCTTCGTCTCCATGGAAGAAACGCGGCGGCATGGTGGAACCACGCGGCGGCCGAAGATCGATACAACTATCTATATTCGCCCACCGAGCTGATGCCCTTCTCGGCGGCGGCCCGCGAGGCCTCGCAGGCCGGTCGCCCCGTGATGGCGTTCATGAACAATCACTTCTCGGCCAAGGCCGTGGCGAACGCAGCGATTCTCAAGTCGCAGCTCGGACAATCCGTGCCTGGCGACTACGAACGCAGCATGGTTGACCGCTACCCTGACCTGACCGGAGTGGTTACGACGTCTGGCCTGCCTCTTTGATGGTGGCCAACTTCAACACATCGGCAACGCGCAGCTTGTCCAACGCGACAAACCCCTTGCGCACCTGACCGAAAATCGTGTGCTTGCCATTGAGGGACGGACTCCCCTGTTTCATGATGTAGAACTGACTGCTGGCCCCCTTCGGATCGCCGGCATGCGCCAAACCGACCGCCCCACGCACGTGTCTCATGGCCGGCGAAAACTCTGCGATCCCGATCGTCGGCCGCGCGCCCGTCGTTCCCCAGGAGGCCTGTCGAGTCACATTCCTGGAGTTGGGATCGCCAATCTGCACCAACCCCGTTTCAATACGATGAAACCGCAGGCCTCGGTAGAAGTTCTTCTCGACCAGATTCACGACGTACTCGACCGTCTCGGGCGCCTCTCCCCGAAGCAGTTCGATTTCGATCGTCCCTTGTACCGTCTCAAGCACCAGCGTCGGATTGGCGACCTCAGTTGCCTGCACCTGTCGTCTGGCACTGGGCCACAACAGCGCACCAGCCACGACAAACACGACCACCACCCTCAACCACTCACTATGCTGCTTCATGCCCGTCCCTCCTTGGTTACACCGAGACGAGGACACAACGACGACACGACGCACGCGCGACACCTCGGGTACACCGGTTTGCAGACGTTCTGTCCCCACGTCACCAGATACAAGTTCACATCAGGCCACCACTTGCGTGGCACCACTTCGTACAACGCGCGCTCAGTTTGCTCGGGTGTCTTGGTCCGCACCCAGCCAAGTCGATTCGAGATCCGGTGCACGTGTGTATCCACACAGATATTGTCCCGACTCGCATGCGACAGGATCAGGACGAGGTTGGCCGTCTTGCGCCCTACTCCTGCCAGCGTCAACAACTCTTCCATGGTGTCCGGCACGTTGCCACCAAAGTCATCGAGAATCTGGCGGCACGCCTGTTTCACATGACGTGCCTTGTTCCGATAGAAACTGACGGGATAAATCAGCCGCTCGATCCGCCCCACCGTCACCGCCGCCAGCGTCTTTGGCGTGCGCGCGACCTTGAATAACCGCTCAGACGCCGCCGCGGTGACGGCATCTTTCGTCTGCGCCGACAACAGCGTGGCAATCAGCACCTGAAACGGATCGTCCTGGGTCGCCTCGGAAATCTTTTCCACCGCCGGCTCTTCCATCGACCGAATGGACCTTCCCACGGCCTTCAGGACGGGAACAATGTTGGAAGACCCGGGCAATCGTCAATACCCGTGGCTCTTGCAATAGCCGCAGTGATCACAGGGGACGGCGGGCTCGATGACACAGGCGTCGGTAACGTTCACGAGACCTGTATAGAGCATCTGACCTGCATCATTCGCAGGCGGAGCGGGCACATCAATACCCAGATGTCGCGCCACGGCCGCCCGGACGAGCAGGCGCAGTTCCTGGTCGTTTACTGATTCCACGTCATTGTTCTCGCGTCGAGTCCACCGTTATCGCGTCAATGATTCCGATAATGGCGGCATCCACCGGAGCGGCTTTTCGCCGCAGCGCATCGCCGGCGGCCTTGCCCTCGATGACGACCAGCACAGTCTCGCCGATCCCCGCCCCGACCGAATCGATCGCCAGCACCGCGACGCCCTTGCTGGCACCGTCAAGCGTCAGCGGTTGCACCAGCAACAGCTTCGCCCCTTCGATGTTCTGATGCTTCTGGGTGGAGACGACGGTGCCGATCACGTGAGCGATTTGCACCGGCTTACTCGAGATCCCACCGGTCGACGATGCCCACGACGCAGCAGTCTGTGGGTGGCTCATCCGGGAGGAATGGAAACGAAGCCTCTCGACCTCGCACAAAAAACACATGCTCGCCCACCCCGGCGCCGACGGCGTCAAGGGCCACAACGGCGCGCCCAGTCGCTGACCGATCAGTCGCAATCGGTTGCAACAGGAGCAACTTGCGCCCGTGAAGATTAACATCCTTCATCGTCGCCACGACGGTGCCGATGACGCGAGCGAGTACCACGTCTAACTCCCGGCTCCCGGCGATGCGCCGGGCGTGTCTCCAGGCGTGTCAACCTGATCGACGATCCCGATGATGGCAGCATCGATCGGGCAGTCTTTGTACCCCTGGGCCATTCGGGCCGAACTGCCGGAGACAATCAGCACGGTGTCGCCCACGCCAGCATCCATCGTGTCGACGGCGACCAGGTAGTTGCCGCCGGGGATTCCAGACGGATCGAGCGGCCGCGCCACCAACAACTTGCTGGCAACGAGCCGCTCATCTTTGCGGGTCGCGACGACGGTGCCGACGACCTTGGCGAGAATCATCTCGCCCGCCTACTTCGACGCTTTGCCGATGGGCAGCACGCCCTCGAGGTCAACGTGGGGGCGCGGGATCACATGCACCGACACCAATTCGCCCACCCGACGAGCGGCCGCGGCACCGGCATCGGTGGCCGCTTTCACGGCCGCTACGTCCCCGCGCACGATCGCCGTCACGTACCCGGCGCCGATCTTTTCCCAGCCGACCAACGTTACCTTTGCGGCCTTGACCATCGCGTCGGCTGCCTCAATCATGGCAACCAGCCCCTTCGTCTCGACCATTCCGAGCGCTTCGCCCATGGATTCCTCCCGTCCTGCGGTTCGTCCACTCACGCCGTGGTACGGGCCGTGAGGTGTTTGACAGCTCCGTCAATCAAAGCCGTCAACTCGCCGTATGTTAACTGAATCTCGCCACTGATACCTATTGGGGCGCTCCGCCCCCCCTCGACCCTGTCCAGAACGAGCCGGTTCCCGGCCGAGGCGGGCGCCACCACGACCTGGCATGTGGCGGCGCGTTCGGGCTCTGGATCGACGCACACGGGTGCCGGCGAGGCGATGCCGTACGTGCCGCGCAACTCCTGCAACCGGCCCACCTCGTCCCGCGACAGCACGTGTTCGCGCCCCAGCAGGCGCGCCACCAGACTGATTCGGGCAAAGTGCTCAATGGTTTCCATCTTGTAGTACGCCGCGAACAGGTCTTTGCCGAGCGCCAGCGCCCCGTGGTTGGCCAGCAGCAGGCCGTCGTGCACTTTCACATACGGTTCGACGGCCTTGGCCAGTTCCGGCGTTGAGGGCGTGCCGTACTCCGCAATAGGAATGCTCCCCAGAGTGGTCACCACCTCGGCGAGTACGGCGCGGTCCAACGGAATGCCTGCCACCGCAAAGCCGGTGGACAGCGGCGGGTGCGCGTGTACCACCGCGTGCACATCAGGCCTGTGCCGGTACGCGACCAGGTGCATCAGGATTTCTGAGGAGGCCTTTCTCCCCGGCGCGCCGGACAGCAGTTGGCCGTCCATGTCAGTCACCACCATCATCTCAGGGTCCATGAATCCCTTTGAGACACTTGTCGGCGTCATCAGCAATCGATCACCCGGGAGCCGAACGCTGATATTCCCATCGTTGGAGGCGACGAATCCCCGTGTCCACAGGCGTCGCCCCACTTCAACAATATCGAGCCGGAGCTGGGTTTCTGTGTCTGGCATCGGCAGCACTACCCAGCCTTGCGGGTAGCCCAGGCTGTTCGACACGCGTCAGAGCAGAAGTAGACCGCCGAGTCGCCATTGCCGGACCGCAGAGCCTTTGTGACCGGCACGTACGTGCCGCAGTGCGGATCACGCACCAAGCGCCCACCTTCGCGCGTGGCTGGCGCCCGAGTTGACCGAGCGGTCGCCCGGCGTGTGCCGCCGCCCGAAAACAGCCGCAGCACCATTCGAACCAGAATCAGGACCGCCAGGATCCGGACGATCCAACCGATGAAAGCCATCTAGTAGCCCGTCCTGGTCATTAGCGATCCGCGCCGCCGCCTCCGCCTGCCGGAGCGGTCGCGGCGTGATTCGCCTGGACTGCCGCCAAAGCCTCCTTGGCACGAGCGGCTTCAGGGCTGTTGGGCGCAATGGCCACCAGGTGTTCCCACGATTCGGTGGCGCCCACCAAGTCTTGCTTGCCGAACGCACGGACAATCCCCTGATTGAGCAACGTCTTGGTATGGGTGGGATCGATGGCCAGGGATCGGTCGAACTGCTCCAACGCGCGATCGATCTGATTCTGCGAGTAATAACTCACCGCCAAATCAGTACTGGCGTTGACATCCTTGGGATCAATTTGGAGCGCCGCCTCGTACCAAGAGGTCGCCAGATCGTATCGCTCCGCATCAAAGTAGAGGTTCCCGAGGTCCACTCGCACCGACGCGTTGGCTGGCTCCTGATTGGCCTGCCGTTCAAGGTCGGCCGCGCGCTGCACGTCGAGCGGCGGGGCCGCAGGCGTGGCAGGCGACTGGGCCGACTGGGTTGCTGATGCGGACACCGGCATCACGACGGTCCCCTGCTGCGTACCGAGAATCCAGCCGACCAACAAACCGAACATCATTCCAGAAATTGCGAAAACTACAGACTCGCGATTCATATCGTCCTCTGTGGCGATGATAGCTGATTCTACCGACCCGTGACGACCGAGAGGTAGTCGCGCACGGCCCGGTCCAAGCCCACGAACAGGGCATGGCTGATGAGCGCATGCCCAATGGAGACCTCGTCAAGGTGAGGCAGCTCACGGAAGATCAGCAGATTCTCCAGATCCAGGTCATGTCCGGCGTTGATGCCCATGCCCAGCGCGTGGGCCAGCGAGGCCGCCGCGGCGTAGGTGTCGAAACTGGCCCGTCCAGCGTCGCGCCCAGAGGCACACGCTGTCGCAAACGGTTCGGTGTAGAGCTCAATCCGATCGGCGCCCAGGCGTTTCGCCCACCGGATCGGCGCCTCTTCCGGATCCACAAATAGACTCACCCGAATGCCCTCGGCGTGCAACCTGGCGATCACGGCGGTGAGACGTTCGGGCGAAGTGGAGGCCGGCCACCCGGCCTGGCTCGTCACCTCGCCAGGCAGGACAGGCACCAACGTGCACTGATGGGGCCGGGCGGCCACGACGAGGTCCACAAAATCGGCCCTCGGATCCCCCTCAATATTGAACTCAATGTCTTCGCCCGCCGAAGCAGGAAGCGCCGGGCGACGCCTCGGCGTCCCAAGTTGGTCTGCAATGGCAGTCACGTCACGCCGCGTGATGTGTCGTTCGTCGGCACGCGGGTGCACGGTAATACCTGGCGCGCCGGCATCCAGACAGACGGCCACCGCCTCAGACACGTCCGGCAGCGCTCCGGCGCGCGCGTTGCGCAACGTCGCCACCTTATTCACGTTCACGCTCAGCCGGATCATGCCAGTGTCGTCCTGACCGCGTCGGCGATCTCTTCTGCCCAGGCGCGTATGGAGACCTGGTCTTCCCCTTCAATCATGATGCGCAGCAGCGGCTCGGTGCCCGAATACCGGACGAGCAGCCGACCGCTGCTCCCCAAGGCCTCGCGCACACGAGCCATCGCCGCCGCCACAGCGGGCACCAAGTCAACGTCCACCCGCTCGCGGACGCGCACATTGACAAGCGTCTGGGGATAGGCGATCAAGGCACTCGCCAGCTCCGCCAGACTCTGACCCGACTCCACCATCACCCGCATCACGGCCAGCGCGGTCGCCATCCCGTCGCCGGTGAACAGATGTTCGGCAAGAATCACGTGGCCCGACTGTTCGCCACCGACGACGAAGCCATGTTTGAGCATCGTCTCCATGACGTACTTGTCGCCCACGGCGGTGCGAATCATCGCGATACCCCAGTCACGCAATGCGATCTCAAGCCCGATGTTGCTCATCACGGTCGCCACCACAGTGTTGCCCGTCAGGCGACCCTGCCGCTGGTAGTGCAGCCCCAGCAGAAGAAGCACAGAGTCGCCGTCGACCACACGGCCTCGATGATCGATCAAGATGGCCCGATCGCCGTCGCCGTCAAACGCCACGCCCAGCTGACATCCCTGCGCTACGACGGCCGCCGCGAGGCTTGCCGGGTGTGTCGACCCACACGCCAGGTTGATGTTCTGGCCCGTCGGGGCATCACCCAGCAGCACCAGCGTGCAGCCGAGCGACTCAAACAGCCGGCGCGCCGTTGTGGTCGTCGCGCCATTGGAAAGGTCCAGGGCAACTCGCATCCCCTTGAGCCCGTCGCCGGCCGGCCCCAGGAGGGCGGTGTGTGCCAGGTAGTCCTCGGACAGATCGACGCGCTCGATACGCGCCTCTCCCGCAACCGGCACACTCCACGACGTATCCGCAACCAGCGCCTCGACCGTACGCTCGACGCCCTCGCTAAATTTCTCGCCCCGCCCAGAAAAGACCTTGATGCCGTTGTCGTGAAAGGGGTTGTGCGACGCCGAGATCACGACACCCAAATCAACGTCACGTGACCGGGTGAGGTACGCCACGCCAGGGGTCGGCATCACGCCGACCGACTCGACGACCGCGCCCTGGGACACGGCACCGCGGGCCAACTCACGCTCGATCCACTCGCCGGACTCGCGCGTATCGCGCCCCACGAGCAGGCGTACCGGGCGCTCCGCCGGGTACGCAAGCGCCCGCACGACGGCGCCACCAATCCTCGCCACCGTCGGAGGGTCCAGCGGCCACGCCCCCGCAGAACCCCGAATGCCGTCGGTGCCAAATAGCCGAGCCGTCTCCATGTCAGTCCTTTTTCTTGACGATGACGACCGTCACCCGAGCTGCTCTCGGGTCCTTGAGCCGAAGCGATGAATTCGCCACTCCCACACTGACCATTTGGGACACGGTCGTTGTGACCCCGTCGATCATCACAGTCTCGGTAATGGCGCTCCGGAGCAACTTCAACTGACTCTCAGGTCCGACCACGTCCACCTCAGCCGGCTCGACGGTCACCGAATCAACCTCAAATCCCTCGGCTGGGTCACCCTCGATGGTCGGTACGACGGACACCAGCACCGAGCCCATCTTCTCAAGCGTGAGCATGACCGTGGAGGGAAAGACCTGCGTGACTTCCACGCCAAACGGCGTCGTCACCTGGTCTGTGCGCAGGTGAAACAGGCGAGAGCCTGCCCGGCCATCCGCCAGGTCGATAAAGACCGTCACGTTGCCCTGATCACCCGCCAACTGGCTCGCGCGGCCACGCAGGTACACCTCGACTGAGTCAGGCGCATCCGGGGCAATCTTCAGGGACGCAGGGACATTTCGAAAGACCAGTGGCACACGGACGCTGCGTTCAATGAAGTCATCGCTCCCCACGGTCAGCCAGATCAACGTACCGAGCCCGAGCGCCACAAACTTCAGACCGAGATTTCGAAACGGGTGCCAAGCCACTATGCCACCCGGCCCTCTCCGGCGCCGCTGCCTGGTTGCAGACGAGTCGCGGGGTCGGTTCCGTCAACGCCACGGCGATGCAACACCAGTTCATGGAGGCGCACACGGAGACGCTCCGGCGACAGGGCCCGTTCGATTCGTCCGTCATACGCGAGAGAAATTTCGCCCCGCTCTTCAGACACCACCACCGCAATGGCATCCGACTCTTCCGTCACGCCGATCGCGGCCCGGTGACGTGTTCCCAGGTCTTTGTCGAACGTGGAACTCACCGTCAACGGCAGGAAGCAACCCGCCGCAGCAATGCGGTCCTCCAGAATGATCAGGGCACCATCGTGCATCGGAGCGCCGGGCTGGAAGACCGTGGTAATCAAGTCATAGCTCACTGACGCATCCAGCGGAATGCCGCTCTCGACGTAGTTGCGCAGTCCGATTTCACGCTCGATCACCACCAAGGCTCCGATCCGCTCCTTGGCCAGCATGCTGGCTGCGGTCAGTACCTCTTCAATGGTTTCGTCGGCCTGTTTTGATCCGGCAAGGTATCGAAAGAAGGGCGCCCGACCCAGGTGAGACAACGCGCGCCTGATGTCAGATTGAAACAGCACGATGGCCGCAAAGCCCGCATACACAAACAAGTTGCGAATCAGCCAGTTCACGGTCTGGAGCGGGAAGCGGCGTGAGATGTAGAACAGCAGCAGGACAAACGCAGACCCAATGGCCATCTGCGCGGCGCGTGTTCCGCGAATCAGTTTTAGAGCTTCATACAGCAGAATCGAAACAATCAGGATGTCGACGACATCCCACCAATTCACCGGAGGCCGTTGCAGGAGGGCGGTGAGCTGATCCATACCTCGCAAGAGAGTATCAGACGGTGCCCACGCTCAACCGACGGACAGCGTCGGTGACGCGCACCACATCCACCATCGCCGGCACGTCGTGGACGCGGACGATGTGGGCGCCGAGCCAGATGGACGCAGCGACGGCGCCCGCCGTCCCCCACACTCGCCCGGCCGGTGGTTGTGTGCCTATCACCGCCTGCAGGAACGACTTACGCGACGGGCCAGAGACGATTGGCAACCCTAAGGCCGCCAACTCCGGCAGCCCCGCCAACATGGCCATCGTCTGCTCGGGCCGCTTGGCAAACCCCAGACCGGGGTCGATCAGAATCCGTTCTCTGGAGACGCCAGCGCGCTCAGCCACAACCACCCGGGCGGCCAGTTCATCACGGGTCTGGGCCACGACATCTGCATACGTCGCCTGATCGTACATGGCGACCGACCGCCCTCGATTGTGCATCAGGATCGCCACAGCTCCAGCGGCCGCCACTACGCCCGCGATCGTCGGCTCGTAGGCAAAGGCGCTGATGTCGTTGACGATGACCGCGCCGGCGGCCAACGCCCGGCGGGCGATCTCGGTCTTGTAGGTATCGATGGACAGCGGCACGGTGACACGACCCGCCAGGCCTTCGATCACGGGTCCCACCCGCCGCCATTCTTCCTCGACGTCAAGCGCCTGGGCTCCGGGCCGCGTCGACTCGCCGCCGATATCGAGAACGTCCGCGCCGTCAGCCACCATCTGCAGGGCGTTCGCAATCGCCACAGCCGGGTCCAGGTGTTGTCCACCGTCCGAGAACGAATCTGGGGTGACGTTGACAATCGCCATGACGAGCGTCCGCTCGCCCAGCCTCAGCATCTGCCCAGTCGGCAGGGGCACGTCGAAGGCGGCCCGGCGGGCACTCCCTCCCACAGCGATGTCGTTACGCCTGCGTAATCGGCTTGGAAATCGGCGGCACGATCGCCGGCCGTTCCGCCGGTTCCGGTCGCTCCGTTTCCTGGGTCGATGGCGCCGGCGTCGGATCACTGATATCGAGCCCCTTGGCCAACCGCTCCACCTGGTCGGCATCAAGCACCTCACGCGCCAGCAGCTCGTCGGCGATCTTGAGCATCGCGGGCTTGTGTTCGGTCAGCAACGTGTGCGCGCGGTCGTAGTTGGTGAGCACAAAACGCTTCACCTCCGAGTCAATCCGCACAGCAGTGTCCTGGCTGTACTCCTGTGGTCTGGAGATATCCCGACCCAGAAACACCTGCTCCTCGTGTTTGCCGAAGGTCAGCGGTCCCATCTCCTCGCTCATGCCCCACTCGCACACCATGCGGCGTGACAGCGCGGTCACACGCTCAAGGTCATTGCCCGCCCCGGTGGTGATGCTGCCGCTGGTGATTTCTTCAGCGATCCGTCCTCCGAGCAGCATCGCCAACTGGTCCATCAGATAGTCACGCGAATAGTTGTGCTTCTCTTCGGTCGGCAACTGCATCGTCAACCCCAGGGCCATGCCACGGGGGATAATCGTCACCTTGTGAATAGGATCGGCGTGGGGCAGCAAGACGGCGAGCAGGGCGTGACCAGCCTCGTGAATCGCTGTGATGCGCTTTTCGTCTTCCGTGATCATCATCGACCGACGTTCCGTGCCCATCATGACTTTGTCTTTGGCGTGCTCGAAGTCGGCCATCCGGACAACCTTCTGGTTGTACCGAGCGGCGTTGAGCGCGGCCTCGTTCACCAGGTTGGCCAAATCCGCGCCGCAAAACCCGGCAGTGCCGCGCGCGATCACGTTCACGTCGACATCGTCAGACAGCGGAACCTTCTTCGTGTGGACCATGAGGATGCCCTCACGGCCTCGCACGTCCGGGCGATTCACGACGATCCGGCGATCAAAACGGCCTGGGCGCAGCAGCGCAGGATCGAGTACGTCGGGCCGATTGGTCGCGGCAATGAGAATGACGCCTTCGTTCGACTCAAACCCATCCATCTCGACTAACAACTGATTGAGCGTCTGCTCGCGCTCGTCGTGACCGCCACCCAAGCCAGCGCCACGATGGCGCCCAACCGCGTCAATTTCGTCAATGAAGACGATGCAGGGAGCGTTCTTCTTCCCCTGTTCAAACAGATCCCTCACGCGCGACGCGCCCACGCCGACAAACATCTCCACAAAATCGGAGCCGCTGATCGAGAAGAACGGCACATTGGCTTCGCCAGCCCCCGCTCGGGCCATCAGTGTCTTGCCCGTACCGGGCGACCCCATCAACAAAACGCCCTTGGGAATTCGGCCGCCAAGTTTCTGGAACTTCTGGGGTTCGCGCAGAAATTCGATGATCTCCTGCAACTCCTCTTTCGCCTCGTCCGCCCCGGCCACTTCCTTGAATGTCACCTTCTTCTGGGTCGATGACGAGAGTTTCGCGCGGCTCTTGCCAAACGACATGGCTTTGTTGCCGCCGTTCTGCATCTGGCGAGTCATGAACACCCAGAAGCCGATCATCAGTAACACCGGGGCCCACAGGAACAGGAAGTTGCCCCACGTATTGGACGCCTCTTTGCGCGCCACCAGTTCGATGTTCGCCTTCTTGACGTCCTCATAGAAATTCGGGAAGTCAGGGGGCAGGTACGACCGAGCCACCGTGCCGGCCTGATCATCGCTCAGAGGATAGCCGCGCAGGTCGCTGCCGATCAGTTCGACCTTGCCGAACTGGTTCTTATTGACACGATCCATGAACTCCGTCGTGCTAATGGAGGTATCGCCCTGCCCAAAGTTGGCGGTGACCTGCCACACCAGCACGGCGAGCATGAACATGCTTGCCCAGAAGAGAAACCCTCTCATCGTCGAATTCATTTGTGTTCCAGCTTTCTGATTCTAAAGACTACCATGTCACCCACACCATCCCGGTCGCTCGCGCGCACCCAGCCGGAGGCTCTCCCGACACGGCTGTAGCCAGCACCAACCCACGCAATTTGACCGTCCGCAGCCACGACCAAGGGCGCCCGATCCCTCTCCCAACGTGGGATCTTCGCGTCCACCATCAGATCCTGAACCTTCCGTGTCCCACCACTCAGTGCGACGCGATCTCCCGGCCGTCGGTTCCTCACCGTGAACGGCAACGCCATTCCGGCTGGCACTTGCACTAGATACGTTCCCGCCAGCTCATTCGATGCACCGTCGCTCCACGCTCCATCGCCGCGCCCAGCGGTATAGGACGCCGAAATTTCGACGCCGGCTTCCGGCACCACGAGTGTGCCGGGCACCGGCAACACGTAGGCGAAGGGCGCCGACGCCGCCCGAGCCCCCGACCGGACTCTCAACACGTTGGACACCCGTTCCACGCGCATCCCCGGCAAGTCGACCGACCCGCCCCCCGCGCCACGACCGGCCAAACGCCGCACGGCGTCAAAGTGCTCTGCACGCCAGGCCCCCAGCGGTACGAGTTGCTCACACACCCGACGCAACACGCGGCGCGCCAGTGCGGGTTCCAGCGCCTGAAATGCCCCACGATCCAGATCAGTCGCGCCGGCGTCATTCCTTAGGACGACGGCCGAGGCCTTTTCGATGGCCAACGCTTCAAGCACGCGCTCATCGTCATCGGCGAGGCGGGCGGCACGAGCCAGCGCCAAGACTCCGCCGGGCGCAATCGATGCGAGCAGCGGCAACAAATCGTGTCGAATCCGGTTGCGCGCGAGCGACCTGTCGGCGTTGGTCGAATCCTCACACCATGCTTCGCCCTGGGACACCAACCACTGTCGAAGGTCGTCTCGCCGACACGCCAAGAACGGCCTGGCGTAGAGGCCGCGCACCGCACGGATTCCGGACACGCCACGATTGGTCGCGCCTCGAAGCAGTCGAAGCAGGACGGTTTCTGCCTGGTCGTCAGCGGTGTGTGCGGTTACCACACGGGTCGCCTGCAGCGACAGGGCCGCCGCGGCGAACGCCCGGTACCGGACGGCACGAGCCACAGCTTCGGGTGATCGTCCGGGCGGCACGGCGACCGGCGCCACGCTCACTTCGATGGGCAAGCCGAGACGTGCCGCCAGCGCACGGCAGAAAGCCTCGTCGCGGTCCGACTCGACGCCGCGGAGGCGATGATTGACGTGGATCAGGCCAGCCAGTGGGGTACACGCGTGTAGCCACAACGCCAGCGCGACCGAATCGGCACCGCCTGAAAGGGCGACACCAACCCGATGCCCGGACACCGTCTCAAGCGACGCGCGGGGAAGGGGGAGCATTCACATCCGGAGATGAAAAATGGTGCCGGTGCAGGGACTTGAACCCCGGACCCTGCGGATATGAGCCGCATGCTCTAACCAACTGAGCTACACCGGCAAAGACCGTCGATCATACCTCAGGTTGTGCCCACCAACGTCCAGTCAAGGTCGGCCATCAAGTGCGGAACGCCAAAAGACTCGATCACCCAGTGGAGCAGGATGGGCGCCACGAGCGGCCCCAGGCCTTCAAACAGCTGGTAGTCGGCAGTCGTCGGCCCAGTGTCGATGGATGCGTCGCACGGCAAGGACGTGCTCAAAACCCGCTTCCACTCGCTCGCCGCTCGGTCGCCCCATACGGCAATCATAGTATCAACATCGCATCGCCGTAACTGTAGAACGCAAACCGACGAGCGACCGCATCGCGATACGCGTCGAGAATCAGATCATGGCCGGCGAATGCCGCCACCAGCAGGAGCAGCGATGACCGCGGAAGATGGAAGTTGGTCATCAGGATGTCCACCGCCTTGAACGTGTACCCAGGAGTGATGCACAGATCGGTCGCGCCAGATCCTGAAGTGACAAGGCCGGTCGCGCGTGCCGCAGACTCGAGTGTCCGAGTCGTCGTGGTGCCGACCGCGACCACTCGCCCTCCGGCGGCCCTGGCCCGGACGACCTGACTGGCCGCGTCCGGCGTGATGTCCCACATCTCGGCGTCCACGCGATGGTCAGAAATGTCGCTGACGTTCACCGGCTTGAACGTGCCGTACCCGACGTGCAACGTCACCGTGGTCCTCGCGATGCCGGCACGCTCCAGAGCGGAGACCAGCGCTTCATCAAAATGAAGCCCCGCCGTCGGCGCGGCGATCGACCCCGACCTTTTGGCAAACATGGTTTGATACCGAGCACGGTCGTCCTCGGTGTCCGGACGTCTGATGTAGGGAGGGAGGGGCACATGGCCCAGTCGCTCCATGGCCTCATCGACGCTGGCGCCGGTCGCCTCGAATGCCACCAGGCGACGACCAGTGTCATCAAGGGTGAGGACCTCACCGCAGAGCGTCACGCCTGGCGCACGCGCCCGGTCGGTGAAATCCATCACGGCGCCGGCGGGGAGACGCCGGCCCGGATTGACCATGGCCCACGCGCGGGGCCGGGCATCGGGCTGTGGCACAGCCGGTCCCATCAGCAAACACTCAGCACGCCCGCCTCCGGGTCGGCGGTGTCCAAGGAGCCGCGCGGGGAACACTCGGGAGTCATTGGCTACCATCAGGTCGCCCGAACGGAGCCAGGTCGAGAGGTCTGCGACACGCGATTCCTGCCAGGTTCGGGTCGCCCGGTCAACGACAAGGAGGCGCGACTCCCCGCGGGGCCGTGGGTGCTGCGCGATTAGCTCGTCCGGCAGATCAAAGTCGAAATCGTTCACGCGCACGTCGTATCGTTTCACAGTCGGGCCCGGCCTGACGGCTGGCCCCGGACAGCGATTCTTACAAGCTCCAGCGCAACAGAATCGCTCCCACGGTGAACCCCGCACCCACCGATGTCAGGAGCACCAGGTCGCCCTTCTTGAGTCGGCCATCAGCGCGCGCGTCCGCCAGCGCCAGAGGAATGGTTCCCGCCGTGGTATTGCCGTATCGCTCCAAATTGATGACCACCTTCTCTGGCGCGAGACCGAGTCGCTCGGCGGTGGCCTCGATGATGCGACGGTTGGCTTGATGCGACACAAAGAGGTCGAGGTCTGCCCCAGTGAGTGCGTGGCGCTCCAGTAGCCGCTGGGCAACTTCTCCGCTCTTCCTGACGGCGAACTTGAACACGGCCGCGCCGTCCTGCTTGACGAAGTGTTGTCGCTGGTCAACGGTCTCGTGTGAGGCCGGTCGTCGGCTGCCTCCCGCCGGCATGCACAAGGCCTCGCCTCCGCGTCCGTCGATTTCGTGAAGAAAATCGATCAGGCAAGGCTCGCCCTGATCGGCAACTGATAAGACGGCAGCACCCGCCCCATCCCCGAACAACACACAGGTGGACCGATCCGTGTAGTCAATGATCGACGACATCACGTCCGCACCGACGACCAGCGCATGGTCGACCGCCCCGGACGCGACCATCTTCCAGCCAACCGTCAACGAGTAGGTGAACCCGGAACACGCCGCGCCCAGGTCAAAACCCCAGGCGCTGTTCGCGCCGATTTTGGCCTGGAGTACGCACGCGGTGCTGGGAAACACCGTGTCGGGCGTCGTCGTGCCAACCACGATGAAGCCGATGTCTGCCGGTGTGAGTCCGGCCTCAGCGATCGCTGCCAGGGCCGCAGGCGCCGCGATATCTGACGTGGCCATGCCGGGATCCACGATGTGGCGTTCGCGGATGCCCGTGCGCTTCAGGATCCACTCGTTCGACGTCTCAACCATTTTCTCGAGGTCGTCATTCGTCAGTACGTGGGGCGGCACGAACGTCGACAACCCCGCAATCTTCACTGATCTCATCGTCACCACAAACGGTCCTTTCCTGGCGCCATCAACCCAAAGTAGTCGTACGCGCGCGCGGTCGCCACACGGCCCCGCGGTGTGCGATCGAGAAACCCGATTTGAATCAGGTAGGGCTCGTAAATATCTTCGATCGCGTCTTTTTCCTCGCCGATGGCGGCTGCGAGGCTGTTCAGGCCCACGGGGCCACCGCCAAACTTGTCAATGATCGTCCTGAGCAGTCGTCGATCTGCTTCGTCGAACCCGTGCGCGTCGACCTCGAGCAACTCCAAGGCACGGTGACACACGTCGGACGTGATCACGCCGTCCGCCCGCACCTCGGCAAAATCACGGATCCGTCGCAGCAGGCGATTGGCGATACGCGGTGTCCCCCGAGAGCGCCGCGCAATTTCTTCAGTCGCGCCAGGCTCGGTCTCGACACCGAGAATGCGCGCCGACCGCGTCACAATCTCGGTCAGATCCAAATCCTGATAGAAATCCAACCGATGCGTGATGCCAAACCGGGCACGCAACGGTGACGTAAGAAGGCCCGCGCGAGTCGTCGCCCCGATCAACGTGAACGGTTGCAGCGGCACCTTCACAGAACGAGCACTGGGACCCTGTCCAATCAAGATATCAAGTTCAAAGTCCTCCAGTGCCGGATAGAGAATTTCTTCGATGACCGGACTCATCCGATGAATCTCGTCGATAAACAAGACCTCACGCGGCTGCAGCGCGGTCAACATCGCAGCCAGGTCGCCGGGCTTTTCGAGCACTGGCCCCGACGTCGCGCGCACGGGCACGCCGAGTTCATTACCGATGACGTATGCCAGGGTCGTCTTGCCCAGGCCCGGGGGGCCAAACAGCAGTACGTGGTCGAGCGCCTCCGCCCGCTGTCGGGCCGCCGCAATCGAAACCTCGAGATTCTCGCGGACGCGATCCTGGCCGATGTATTCGTCAAGGGTTCGCGGGCGCAGTCCTGCATCGTACTGAGCGTCGTCATCCTGTGGCGCGGCATCAACAAGATGGTCGTCGGTCACCGCGCCAACTCCTTCAGGACCTCGCGCAGTGCAGGTTCAAAGCCCGCGGTGTCGGCTCCTCTGCCCAGGACGCGCTCAACGGCTTTTTCAGCGGCGGCGCGTTGATAGCCAAGATTCGCGAGCGCGGACAGCAGGTCGTCGCGGACCACGCCACCAACGCTCACGGAAGCCGACTCCGTCTCACCGAGATCCTTCGCGAGGCGATCGCGCAACTCCACAACCAACCGTTCGGCTGTCTTTCGACCGACACCAGGGATGGCGGTCAGTCGGCCCAAGTCATTGCCGCGAATCGCCCGAACCAGATCGGCCGGTTCCACGCCTGACAAAATGGCCAGCGCCAGCCTCGGCCCAACGCCACTGACGGCGATCAGGCGCTCAAACAAGGTCAACTCCAGGGCCGTGGCAAACCCGAACAACTGGATGGCATCCTCGCGAACATGCGTGTGAATCCTCAGCGAGACCACCGCGCCCGGATCGCCGAGTGTGTAGACCGTCGAGAGCGGCGCCAGCACCTCGTAGCCAACGCCGTGGACATCGATCACCAACCGCTGCACACGGTGGGCGTCCTTCTCGAGCAATTGTCCGGTCAGTTGTGCGATCACCGTGTGCCGCTATACGGCCCGGCGCCCGGTCGGGACCGGCCGAAAATCTCGCCAGTTCGTCAGATGGCGAGGTAACGAGCGTGTCGCGCGCCGCTCCAGAGCTGAGGTGCCGGAATGGCTGTGGCACAAGGCTGCGGCTAACGCATCAGCTGCGTCGGAAGGCGTCGGCACGGTGTCCAACCCCAACAGCAACTTGACCATCTGCTGCACCTGCGCCTTGTCTGCCCGACCGTAGCCCACGACCGCCAGCTTGATTTCGGCCGGCGTGTATTCCACGATCGGCAGCCCCACCTGCACGGCTGCCAGCAGCGCCACCCCTCGGGCGTGCGCCAACTGCAACGCCGACCGGGCATTCCTGGCGTGGAAGAGACTCTCCACCACCACACACTCGGGTGCCGCCTCGCGAATCAGGCGCGAGAGTGCGTCGTGGATCACATGAAGCTTCTCGGGAAAGGTCGCGCCGGCCGGTGGCGCGATCGCCCCGCACGTCACCAACCGGTGCCGCGTGCCGTCGGTCTCAACACACCCATAGCCAGTGCGGGTCGAGCCGGGATCGATGCCGAAAATTTTCACGCCAGCGAGGCCTCGATATCCGTCTCGTCAAAGTCGGCATTTGACCAGACGTTGCGCGTGTCGTCGTTATCGTCGAGGGCTTCCATGAGCTTCATCATCTGCCGCAACGCTTTTCCCTCAATTGTGACGTAGTTCTGCGGCAACATCGCGACCTCCGACCGCGTGGGTTCGACGCCTGACGCCTTGATCGCATCAACAACCGCCTGGTGCGCGTCGGGACTGCACGTCACTTCCCACGTCTCCCCGTCGTCTTTCATGTCGTCGGCACCCGCCTCGAGCGCGGTGTCCATGAGGACATCTTCCTGGGTCGTCGATTTGTCGACAACGATCAGGCCCTTCTTGTCGAACATCCATCCGACACTGTTGGCCTCGCCCAGGTTGCCGCCGTACTTCCCGAAAATGAAGCGAACCTCGCTCACTGTGCGGTTACGGTTATCGGTCAGGGTATCGACCAACACCGCCACGCCGCCTGGCCCGTACCCCTCGTACATGACTTCGTCGTAGGAAACGCCCTCCTCTTCACCGGTGCCTCGGCGAATGGCCCGCTTGATATTGTCGGCAGGCATGTTGACCTGCTTGGCATCTGCAATGACCGTTCGCAGCCGGGGATTCATGTCCGGGTCGCCGCCGCCATTTCTGGCCGCTACAGTCAGTTCCTTAATGATGCGCGTAAAGATCTTGCCGCGCTTTGCGTCGGCCGCGCCCTTTTTGTGCTTGATTGTGTGCCACTTGGAATGGCCTGACATGCTTGGATCTCCCGCCTTGCGATGCGCCCTTCCGGGCGGAAAAATGGAGCCTGCATCGTAGCACGCGACTATCGACGCCGGGCCACCACCAACCAGACGCCAGCCTCGGAATGCCACGGGTCTCCGTTGTAGCTGCCGTAGACGGCGTCGATTCGGAAGCCAACCCGTTCGAGTCGAGCCAGGATCTGAGCCATCGGCAGGGTGCGGAACGTCAGTTGGAACGCATGCCGGCGCACGTGCCGCCCTCGACGCTCCACATACTCCTCGTCAAAGATGGTGAGGCCTTTTCGGCGTTCTTGCCTCACCGACTCCACCAAAGTCAGCGTCGTGCCTGCCGACAGACGCCCGCGAAGGGGCACGCGCTGAGTGTACTCCTCCCATACAGACAAATCGGGGACCAAATCGATGCCCAGCATTCCTCCACTCCCCAGGGCGGTGGCCGCAGCGAGCAGTGTGGCGTCGAGATCCCGATCACTCAACAGGGATTGGAGCAACCCGTAGGCCGCCACAACGCCTCCCAGGGTCCGAGGTCGCACGGGCAGCGCCCGGACGTCACCGCGCATGAGCAGGGGCCTGGCCGCCCGCGGCACACGGGACACGCGTCGACGCGCGCGTGCGAGCATCGGCGCGGATCGATCGATCCCCATCAACCGCCGCGGGGACTCGGCGCCGACCGTGATCCAACTCCTGGCAATCGGGGCCAGCAGTCGGCCGGTGCCGCAACCCAACTCCAGCACATGGCCCTGGGTGTCGCGCAAGGTCTCAACCCAGAACGCCACATCGCGGCGGCCCAGCGTGCGTGCGTTCTCCCAGTCGTAAAAGGGTGCGTAGGTATCCCAGCCGTGCCACCCTTCAGGCGCCCGCTCAGCCATGCCCGAGACTCCCTCTCTCTCGAGCCATCTGAATGGCTCCGCCGATCACGCCAAATGCCACCAGACTCGCCAGTTGCGGCGCCACCTCCCGGAGCGACGCGCCGTCGAGGAGGACGGCACGCATCGCGTTGAGCGCATGCGTCGCAGGCAACGCCTGCGACAACGCGGCCAGTACCGGCGGCAGGATGTCGGTGGGATACAACACACCGCCGAGCAGGAAGCTCATGGCGCCGAATAACCACAAGACGGGATCGCCGCGCTTAAAGACGACCGCGAATGCCGCCGAGACAAATCCGAATCCGGCCATTGCCACCGCCCCGGCAGCGAACACAACCGTCGCGCCGATGAAATTGGCCTGCGCCAGCGAGACGCCGCACAGCCAGGCAGCGGCCAGCCAGATGACCACATCAATCGTCGAGCGGATGATCGGATACAACGACGAGAGTGACACGACCAGTCCGGAAAGCGCGAGATTCAGGCCGATCCACACCAGGGCGACGAAATCGGGTGGAAGCACGTCTGACAGCCAGGCGAGCGGCGCGAGCGTGACCAGGGCCCATGGGGGGTAGTCGGCTCCGACGTCGGGCGTGAACGGTGTCACGCCTGCGCGCAGTGACTCCACCCAACTGACAACAAGAAAACAATCATCGAGGCGACCGGGGCGCATCGCGAGTCCCACGCCAGTGACAAGACTGACCAGGGCGGCGATCCAGAGTGGCCAACTACGGGGCATCGGCAATCAGATGGCCGCGATCAGTAATCCACAAGCAATCGGGCAGCGCGCTCCACATCGGCTTCGCTCGGCAGAAACGCGTCTTCCAGCGGCGGCGAATAAGGCACCGGCGTATCAAGCGCTCCCAGGATGCGGACCGGCGCGTCGAGCCACTCAAACGCCTCCTCCTGGATCATGGCTGCCAAGGACTCGCCAATTCCTCCGGAACGCGAATCCTCGTGAACGATCAGCACCTTTCCTGTGGCGCGCGACAGATCGAGGACGGCCTCACGATCGAGCGGGGCGAGCGATCGCAGATCGAGCACGGCGGCCTCGATGTGCGACGCCTGGAGCCGTTCTGCGACGCGCAGGGCCACGTGGACGTACGCCCCATAAGAGATGATCACGAGGTCCGTCCCGGCACGCCGTAGCGCGGCTTTGCCGAGAGGAATTGGCGCGGGCGGCTTCTCGTCCATGAGTTGCTTGACCCGAGGATCCCGATAGAGTCCGATGTGTTCGTAATAGAGGACCGGATCAGGGTCAGCCACCGCCGCAGCCATCAGCGCGCGTG
Organism: Acidobacteriota bacterium; assembly: GCA_013203475.1. Taxonomy (GTDB): domain Bacteria; phylum Acidobacteriota; class Vicinamibacteria; order Vicinamibacterales; family SCN-69-37; genus SYFT01. The sequence continues at coordinate 12,410 of JABMNV010000007.1, read as the reverse complement.
CATCATGGGGCGTTGACGGTACGACGATCTTGAGTCCCGGCGTCCGATAGAACCACGGCTCGGTATTCTGCGAATGATACGGTCCGGCATGCCGTAGGCCTCCCCAGGGCATTCGCACGACCATGGGGACACTGCCGCCCCAACGGAACCGAATCTTCGCCGCATTGTTCACCAACTGGTTGAAGCCCGTCGCCACGAAATCGTTGAACTGCATTTCGCCGATCGGGCGCAGTCCGGCCAGCGCAGCCCCGATACAGGTACCGAGCACGGCGCCCTCAGCCAGCGGCGAATTCAGGATGCGATCGCCGTACTGTTTCAGCAGTGGGCGCAGCAGCAGGAAGGCGTTGCCATATTGACCACCAACGTCTTCGCCGAAGACAAACACGCGTGGGTCAGCGGCCAGCGCATCGCCCACGCCGTGCATGACCGCCTCGAGCAGCGTCGCGCCATTCTTGTCGAACGGCGGCGCTGGCTCCACCGGCAGCGTGGCCGTCGGCCTGGCACCACGAACGTGTCGAATCGCGGGGTCCAGCACTTCAACACGACGCCGGTCGATCGGGTCGTCGGCAAAGACCCCCTCAGTCCCGCGGGCGGGGTCTGGCCATGGCGCCGCAATCACTGCCTGCGCTTCTGCCTCCACCAGTGTCTCCACCTCGAGTTTGAGCATCGCCACACCCTCGGCGTCTATCAGGCCCTGTGCGATCAATCGATCCGCGTAGGTGACCAGCGGATCCCGCTGGCTCCAGAAGGCGTACAGCGTCGGATCGGCATACCCCTGCGGGGTCAGGGGGGGGTAACCCCATCCGGGATGCGGGTCTTTGCCGAGATACAACATGTCATCGTGATGGGCGTGCCCACACATGCGCATGGCCACGAGTTCAATGAGGGTTGGACCGCCACCCGCGCGTGCGAGATCGGCCGCCCACGCAAACGTGGCCGCGATCGCTTCAGGGTCGGTTCCGTCAATCGTGACGCCCTGAACGCCGTATCCAACCGCCTTGTCGGCGAAGACGCGGACAGCCGACTGCTCAGCAACCGGGGTAGACAACGCGGTCTGATTGTTCTGCAGGCAGAACAGCACTGGCCATTTCCGCGCCGCGCAGACATTAATCGCTTCGTGCCATTCCCCAAGCGAAGAACCACCCTCGCCGATGAACGACACAGCCACGCGGCCGCTGCGCTGCTGGGCAAACGCGCATCCGAGGCCGGCAGCCGTCAGCGTGCTGATGGTCAGCGGGGCCGACGCGGGTAACACGCCCCACTGGAAGTCACCCAGGTGCAGGTCACGCCCATCCATCGGGGGGCCGGCCTTGCCCATCTGCGCACTCAAGACCTGGCGAACGGCTCCGCCATCACCGCGCATCGCCAGTGCGGCGCCCAGGTCGCGAATGAGCGGCGCCACAACATCACCGGTCCAGCCGAGGTCGGCCGACTGCCAATCGGCGCCACGCCGCAAGCGAAGGGGAGCCGCATAGATGGCTTCTTGGCCGAGCGATCGAAATCCCTTGCCCTGAAACGACGCGCGACCGTATTTCACTTCCCCGCCGGCGAAGAATTGCTTCAGGCGATTGTCGACGGCCCGCGTCAACAACATGCCCCGCAACATTTCCAACCGTTCGTCATCGGTAAACGACTGCGCAATCGCTGACCGCGCCAGAAAGCCGTCCACGGCCTCGATCAGGTCCGTGGCGGCCAGCGAGACACGCACATCGCTGCCGACCCCAGGCGTGGTATCGACCGGGGGATGCGCGCCGCTGGTCAGGTGAGTGCGAATCGCATCCGGCAACATCTGACGCAAGTGAGACCGCACACGCCTCAGGTCGTGCACGGAATTGAGCGAATCAAAGGCGCCCAACACTGCGGGCAACCCGAACGGGTGACGCTCAGCAACAAACGCGCGCAACCCTTCGCGCAGGGGACCGTGGGTTCTCCGACTGGCCACGGCGTCAACTTATCACTTCCGCCGCCGTCGCGTCCTGTGGGTCGCCTGGGCGATCCGCGGGTCATCAGGCCACGGATGCTTCGGATAGCGGGCCCTGAGCTCCTTGCGGACTTCCGGATAGCCGCGGGTCCAGAAGCTCTGCAGGTCCCGTGTGATCTGCACCGGCCGCCCGTTGGGCGCCAGCAATTCGAACGTCACCGGAACGCGGCGGGGTCCCAGACGAGGCGTGTCGGTCAAACCAAACACCTCCTGCAGCTTCACGGCAGCCACCACAGCTCCATCGGCCTCGTAGCTGAGGGGGATAGCCCTTCCGCTTGGCACCTGTAGCGACTCGGGGGCGCCCCGCAGCAGGTGGACAGGTGCGACCCGCGAGAGGCGGATGTCACTCAGTTGCCGCGCGCCACGCACGGCCTCGCGGACGAGCGCCTCAACGCGTGCTTCACCGTCTGGCTCGAGGGCTGGATCCGCACGGGCAAACGCCAGGCGCCGGAGGAGTTGGGCATCGCGATCAGAGGGGTTGGATGGATCCCGAATCCGCCAGGCGGCAAGCCAGGCATCCAGGAGGATGCCTTCCGCCGCCTCCGGTTCGACTGGCACGCGATGTTCGGCAAGCATCAGCGCGTCGTACCACTCGATCCGAGACGCGTGCACGCGACCACTCTTGGGATCGAGGACATGACGCACTTCCGTGCGTGTCGGCTGGAGCCACGCCCGGTCGATTCCGATGGCGGCGCGCACCAGCGCGTCGCCCAGCCCCGCAGCGGGAGCCGCGGTGACATCAAGCGCCACAAAGTACTCATCGTCAAGGGCCACGCGGCGTCCAATCACCGCGCCGACGCCGCTGGCGAGGACACAACGGTCACTGCCTCTCGCGCGCCGCCGAGCGACGCGGTCGGGATACGCCGCCAGCACGGCCTTTCGCAACGCGGTGTCGTCGTCGTGCCCCGCAGGCGCAGGCGCGACACGCTGTGTCAGGTGACGCGCGGCTTGTTCAATGTGCGGGGGCAGTGACCGTCCGTCCCAGGCAGCATCAAGAATTGCGGCGTCGGCGCCATCGGCAATCGCCGCGCACACGCGCGCGGCGCGCACCGTGCCCCCCGCCTCCAACAACAGGCGACCGAGACGTGGGTGGAGCGCCAGGCGCTGCAACTGCACCCCCCTCGGCGTCAGATGCCCATCTCGATCGAGGGCGCCCAGGCGTCGAAGCAGCCCCAGTGCCGCATCAACCGCCCGATCCGGAGGCGCTTCGAGCCAGTCGAATTCAGTCGGGTTCCCCCCCCAGACCAACACGTCGAGGAGCGGAGCGGCCAGATCGACTCTGAAAATTTCGGCCTCGCGGTGCGGCCGCAATCGGTCACGGGCATCCCACAAGCGCACGACACGACCAGCCTGCACCCGACCGGCTCGACCGGCCCGTTGGTCGGCAGAATCCTGCGGCACGCGCTCCACACGCAAAGTGTCAATGCCTCGGGTCGCGTCGTACCGCGCCACCTTGTGCTGCCCCGTATCAATCACGACCGTCACATCGGGCACAGTCAGGGTGGTCTCCGCCAGGTTGGTCGCCAGGATGACCCGCACGCCGCCGCCCGGCGCCAACGCGTCGTCTTGCGCATTGGCGGGCAGGCTCCCATGGAGCGCAAAGACAGGCACGCCGAGATGTTTGAGCGCCTCAGCGGCACGCTCGATCTCCCGCGCGCCAGGCAAAAAACACAGGATGGCACCGGAGGCAGAGGGGAGGACCGACCGGACCGCCGCATCAACGCTGACCCCAGGCTGGTATTCCACACGGAGCGGGAACTGTCGCCCTGGAACACTGATGACGGGACAGTCCCCCAAGTACGCCGACACAGCAGTGGCGTCCAGTGTGGCCGACATCACAACCAACTGGAGGTCGTCGCGCGCCACCCACGCCTGCTTCGCCAGCGCGAGCCCGACGTCAGCGTAAATGCTGCGTTCATGAAACTCGTCGAGCACGATCGTCCGCACCCCGGTCATCAACGGGTCCTGCTGGAGTCGGGCAGTCAGGATGCCTTCAGTGGCGATGGTCAAAACCGTCTCGGACGACACACGTCGGTCGAAGCGGACGTGCCACCCCACCTCACGCCCGACGGCCCATCCACGTTCGTCCGCGATGCGTCGCGCGATAGCCCGTGCGGCCACGCGCCGCGGTTGCAACACAAACACGGCCCCCTCGGGCAGCAGAGCTGGAGGCACACGGGTGGTCTTGCCAGCGCCCGGCGACGCCGTGACGACTACGGCGCGATGGCACCTGAGGGCCTCACGAATCGAGGCCAGGTGTCCATCGACGGGCAACTCAACGAGCGTAGCGGGACGAGACACGCAGTGATTATTCGTGATTGGACACATAATCGCTGGATGTTGTTTCGTGATCAGATCACGGGAGCCTTGGTGATGGCTCCCATGACCAAGGGCTCCAACTTGCCCTACCGGCGGCTATGCCGCGAACTGGGTGCCCGGGTGATGATCAGTGAAATGGTGGTCGCCAGGAGGCTGAAACAAAAGCGCCGCAGCGAGTACGCCCTGCTGCGCAAGGCGCCTGAAGAGCCGTGCTTCGGCGTGCAACTCGCCGGAAACAAACCCGAAGAGATGGCCTGGGCCGCAGCGCTGGCTGAAGCGCGAGGCGCAGACTTTGTGGACATTAACCTCGGCTGCCCGATCGACCACTTCACACGCATGGGGCTGGGAGCCGCGTTGGGTCGCCAACCTGGCCGTGTGCGCCGCATCGTTGAAACGATGAAGGCGGCGGTGCAGGTGCCGGTCACGGTGAAGATTCGTCTGGGGTGGAAGGCGGACCAGCTGAACTACCTCGACCTAGCGCGGGCCGCGGTCGACGGCGGTGCCGACGGCGTGTTCGTGCACGGTCGCACGCGTGAGGCGCGGTATCGGTATCCTGCCAACTGGACCGCGATCACTGAGGTGGCGGCGGCGGTACCGGTGCCCGTGATCGGCAACGGTGATGTCTTGTTCCCGCATGATGTCCACGACCATCTCGCGTCCACGGGTTGCGCCGCAGTGATGACCGCACGAGGCGCCCTCATCAAGCCATGGTTGTTTCGCGAACTGACTGATGGGTACTGGGACATCTCGGCAGAGGAGCGCCTGACTCTCTACCGGCGCTATACGTCGCTGGCGCTGGAACACTGGGGCGCCGATGACCATGGAAGAACGCGCGCGCGCGATTTTCTTCGTTGGCACGCGGGGTTCTGGTGTCGGTATGTTCCGCGACGCGCCGACGGAAGCTGGCCATCCATGCAGCAGCGCGAAGTCAACGCGACCCCCCGATCACCTCTCGAGTCCCTGCTATCCAGAACAGACGACCCGGCACTCGACTACGTGACCGACGAACTGCTCAACGAAGGCGACCTGTCGACACCACCGCCGGCGTTGGTCGCCACAGACAACGAACGGCGGACGCGCCGAGACGCAGAACAGGAAGACCCGGTAGAAGCTGGATGATCACGAGCTGGCTCTGCGTGGTCCTTTGGGCGGGTCCGGCCGTCGCGCTCCAGCAGACGACGCCCCAGACTCCGGCGCCTTCGGCCGTGATCACCGTTGTTGATGCCGCCACAGGCGCGCCCGTGGCCGATGCCCTTGTGCGAATGCGCCTCGGCGGAACTGAGGGCGCGGCGAATGAGACGGCCGGGAGTGACGCCCACACGGATACCCAAGGCATGGCGCGATTTGCGGGACTCCCTCCCGGCCCGTACACACTGACCGTGTCTACGGTGGGCTACATTTTCGTGCGGCGCGAAGAGGCGTTGACACCCGATGCGACGCTGGTGCTGACCGTGCCACTCTCTGAAGGGACCGGCAGGTATCAGGACGAGGTCACGGTCACGGCCAATGCGATGCGGACGTCAGAAATTGGCGTCGCATCGCAGATGGAGTTGGGGTCTGCAGCGCTGCAGGACCTGCGCGGAGTCGCGAGCGACGACCCGATGCGGGCGATTCAAACGTTGCCAGGCGTGGCAACGGGTGACGATTTTCAGGCTGAATTTTCAGTACGAGGCTCCGCATTTCGTCACGTCGGCATTGTGATCGACGGGGTCCAGGCGCCGCTTCTTTTGCACGCCGTCCGGGGACGGGACGACACCGGATCGGTCGCCATGATTAACAGCGACGTGCTCGAACGCGCGTCATTGCTGGCCGGTCCACATCCACAGCGCCACGGTGACTGGCTCGGGGCGACGCTGGAGTTTGGCGTGCGCGAGGGGTCGCGTGACCGCGTGCAACTGCGCGGCGCGGTGAGCGGCACCAGCGCGTCAACCGTCATCGAGGGACCACTCACGCCGAGCCGACGCGGGGCCTGGCTCGTCTCAATGCGCAAGAGCTACGTTGACTGGCTCATCCGAAAACTCGATCCTGACATCAGCAGCACGATTGGATTCGCCGACGCGCAGAGCGTGCTCAGCTACGACTTGACCGATCGGCAGCAGATGCGTCTGATGCTGATTGGCGGACAGGCCGTGTATCGCGAACAGGAGACCAGCGTGGCGAACGGGCTCTCACGCGCCGTCTCAACGGGGGGGCTGGCGAGCCTCAGTTGGCGATATGCAGGCGAGACCGTCCTGTGGTCACAGCGCCTGTCCGCGTCCGTCAGCACCTTCGCGAATACGGGCCTGCGCGGACAGAACCTCGGCGACGGCACCACCTCATCGTACACGTGGCGGACAGACGTCTTGCGCACGCTGGGCCGCGCGTGGACCGTGGAAACCGGGGCCCGCTACGAAGCCAACGCTCAGAATCAGACGCTGCGGCGCTACACGACCACCTCCGCAGGAGGATTGAGGGTGACGGCGGCGCGAGATTTCAAGGCGGACACGGCCCTGTCGAGTGTCTGGGGCCAAGTCGGGGGTCGGACCGCCACGGCCGGTATCGCCGTCGGCGCCCGAGTCTCACACGACAGCCACAGTGGTGATCGGTGGGTGTCGCCGTGGCTGCTTGGCGAATACTCGGGCGGGCGTCTTTCCGTACGAGCCAGCGTCGGCGCCTCACATCAGCGCCCCTCGCTTGAGCAGACCCTGGCCTCGCTTGACCCGCTGCGGACCGAATCCGCTCGCTCGGCCGATGTCAGCCTCGACCTCCGTCTGGGGGCGGCATCGCACCTGCAGATCACGCCGTTCATTCGCAAAGACCGAGACGGGCTTCGACCAACTCTGGAGGACCGAGCCGTCGATGGCCAACGGGTCCTCGGGTCACGATTTCCCGTCTACGCAAGTCGGCTCAACGGGCAGACCCGCGGCGTCGACGTGCTCCTGCAGCGACAGGCACCGCGAGGGCTGACCGGTTGGGTCTCCTACACCTGGGCGCATACGGCCTACGACGATACGGTCAGCGGCGAGCACTTTGACGGCGACTACGACCAGCGGCACACCATTAATGTCTTCCTTTCGCGTCGGCTCTCGTATCGATCGGCGGTCAACGCCAAGTTGCGGCTGGGCAGCAATGTCCCCTTGGTGGGCTACTTCGCGGGCACGACCAACGCGCTCCGCCTGTCAGACCTGCGCAATCAGGTCAGACTCCCCTGGTATGTCCGCCTTGATCTGCGTGCCAACCGCACGTTCACGTTCGCCCGACGGCGTGTCACGTTTTTTGTCGAAGTCGTGAACGTCTTAGGGCGGCGTAATCTCGGGCAGTCCGACGGCTTTTCCCGGTCAACACTTGAAGCGTTGTTCTACACCGAGCACTTGATCCCACGCGTACCGTCGGCCGGATTCTTGATCGAGTTCTGATCGCACGATGCCGCGACGCACCCGGAGATTGTGTGCTGCAGGGACTACCGGCAAGTCACGCCCGTACCGCCGATGCCGCAATAGCCATTCGGATTCTTGTCGAGGTATTGCTGATGGTAGTCCTCGGCCAGGTAATACGGAGGCGCGTCGGCAATCTGCGTCGTGACCCTTCCGTACCCGTGCTGCTCGAGTTGGGCTTGGTAGGCCACTGTTGACGCGTCTGCGGCGGCACGCTGCTCGGCGGAATACGTGAAGATCACGGATCGATACTGGCTACCCACATCGTTGCCCTGCCGGTTGCCCTGCGTAGGATCGTGATTTTCCCAGAACACGCGCAGCAGAGCGTCGAACGACACGACCGACGAGTCGAACACGACTCGAACCACCTCGGCATGCCCGGTCGCTCCGGAGCACACGTGTTGATACGTCGGCTCGGGTCGGTCGCCCCCGGCGTACCCAACGGACGTCGTGTACACGCCGGGAATGGTCCAGAACTTGCGCTCCGCCCCCCAGAAGCAGCCCATCCCGAACACGACCTCGTCGCATCCGGAAGGGGGCGCGGCCGACATCGGGGTCTTGAGCACTGTGTGGGTCACTCCGACTCCTTCGGCTTGAACGCCAACGACACACCATTCATGCAGTAGCGCTGACCGGTTGGGTGAGGCCCGTCCGGAAACAGATGTCCGAGGTGCCCGTCACACTTGGCGCAGCGCACTTCGGTTCGAACCATCCCGTGACTCTTGTCCTCGATTCTGGTCACCGAATCGCCAAGCGAGTCGTAGAAACTGGGCCACCCTGACCCACTCTCGTACTTCGTCTGGGAAGAAAACAAGGGCTGGCCACAGCCGGCGCAGTAGAACATCCCGTCCCGCTTTTCCACATTGAGCGGACTCGAACCTGCCCGCTCGGTCTCATGGCCGCGAAGCACCTGGTACTGCTCCGGAGACAATTGTGCCTGCCATTCGTCATCGGTTTTCTTGATCTCGGTCATCGCTCTCGTCCTCTCAGCTCTGTCTGCGATGCTATCAGCCCCCTGGGCGTTTCACAGCTACAATCAGCCGTCCACGTGTCTGCTGAGTCTGTCATCAACCTGCTTCGCGCCCGTCTTGCCAATGGGGGACGCCGCCCGTTCGCCGACCAGGCCCGGGTCGCGCTCTGCATTGAGGGCGGCGCCATGCGCGGAGTCGTGTCGGCGGGGATGGTGAGCGCTCTGAGCGACCTGGGTTACGCCGACATGTTTGATGCGGTCTATGGATCGTCGGCTGGCGCCATTAGCGGTGCCTATTTTCTTGCGGGGCAAGCCGCACGGGGAACGACGGTCTATTACGAGGATATCAATCGTCGCGAGTTTATCGATTTTAGACGTATCCTTCTCGGCCGACCCGTCCTCAACCTTGAGTTTCTCTTTGACGAGGTGGCCCAGCGCCGGAAGCCACTGGACGCGCGTCGTGTTTTGCAGTCAGAGACACCCCTGCGAATCATGGCCACGGATGTCGAAACCGCATCGCCGGTGCCGCTCGCCGACTTCGAGACGTCGGCCGACCTGCTGTCGGCGCTGCGCGCCAGCTCCACCATGCCGGTCCTGGCGGGGGGGCCGTTTACCCACAGGGGACGTCGCTATCTTGATGCCTCGCTGTCTGAGCCGGTCCCGGTGCCTCAGGCCGAGGCCGACGGCTACTCTCACCTGCTGGTGCTGCTGACCCGGCCAACGGAGGAGCGACCGGGAAACAGCGCGTTCGACCGCCTGCTCGTGGTCCCACGCCTTCGCCGTATTTCTCCGGCGCTCGCGGATCGCTATGCCAATCGCAGCCAACCCTACGCCGCGCTGAACCGAACCATCAGGGCAGGAACCGGGCCCGCCGGCCGAGCGCACGCACTGGCACTGCGTCCGCGCACCGCCGAGGTCGACAGACTCGAACGCCGTCGCTCCATCCTGGAGGCGGGCGCCGCCGAAGGCCGCCGCGTCGTCATCGAAGCCTTTCGGGCCGCCCAATCCTAGGTATACTGCGACGCGTGTCTGTTCGAACGTCCCTGGTGATCGCCTTTACGGCGCTGAACTTGACTATCGGTGGATTGGTGGCGTGGTTGAAGCTACCCATCTATCTCGATTCCACCGGAATCGTCCTGGCCAGCTTGTTATTGGGGTGGCGGGCGGGCGCCACGTGTGCCGTCCTGACGTGCGCTATTGGATTTTTCGTCGTGAATCCGTACCTGCCGTTCTTCACCGTGACGGCCGTCATCATCGCAGTCGTGGTCGATCAACTCCGGCGTCGAAACATGTATCGCACGCCGGGTCTGACGGTCGTGAGTGCGCTCATTCTTGCGTGCGCCGCTGCCCTGGCCTCGGCTCCCGTTGCCGCATTCGTGTTCGGAGGCGTCACCACCAGCGGTTCTGACTTGATTACCGCGTTCTTCCGCGCCACCGGGCAGACGCTGCTGGAAAGCGTCATGATCTCCCAGTTCACAAGCGAGCCTGTGGACAAACTCATTGTGACGTTGGTGTCGATTGCGGTCATTCGGGCGCTCCCGCGATCCTTCCTCCAGCAGCACGGCCTGAGGCCTCACGCGGACTGACGTACGAACTGTGGCTGGAGGTCTCACCGGGATTCGCGCCGTGGCCCTGATAGCGGTCTATTTCAGTCTGAGCGTGTACCTCTCGGCGCTCGGCGTGCCGCCGTGGCTGACCTGTGTCATCGCCTTCGGACTGCTCTTCGCCTGGTTCCGTATCTGGCCGCATCTGATCACGCTTGTCATCATTTTTGGCATGTACGGACTGGTGCTGGGCATCGCGAGACCTGAACCGTGGTCCGAGGCGCTTCGGTTCGTGCTGAACGACACCACCCAATTTTCGCTGCGTGTCTTGCTGTACCTAATCGTGCCGATGATTTTCTTTACGTCAGTAGTCGATCCCTATCAACTCGCGCGCGACGTGGCACGGTTGCGGGTGCCTGGCGCCGGCCCCGTGCTGCAACTGATTGGCTCGATTCGCCTGGCCGTCTTGAATCGGCTTCGAGAAATCGACACCCATCTGGCCGTGCGAGGCATCAACTCGGTCTCAGGCGTTTCGAGATTTCGAACGGTGAACCTCTGGACGGTCCCACTGCTTGCAGCCTTGATCACCGAAGCGGCAAACCGATCCGCCTACTGCCAGATGCTCGGGTTGCCATTTCCACCGAAACTCATGAAGACGCGATCGCCACTTGGCGTCGGTGACATCGCGCTCCTGACTGGAGCAGTGGGGGTGCTGCTGTTGTGGCAGTTTACATCCTGAGTTCAGACGCCAGCACCATCGACTTTGGCCACACCTCGCTTCTGGCACGCGTCGAAGTCTATCTGGGTCCGCCAGTGCATCTCTATCGGCCATTGACGTTCGTGGAACACAGCGGTTTCAGCGAAACCGTGCGCGAAGAAATCCAACTGGTGCTGGCAAATCAGCCGGTCGAAGAGCCCCCCCAGCGCGCGTTCGATGACTTTGTCGAAGCATGGAACCTGCGCGCGCATCTGGACTATCGCGTCCTCGATCTTTCAGGCGGCTGGAGGAAGTTCCTCGGTCTCGCCCTCTTCATGAATCGCTCACTGCCGGCACGACTGCTCCTGGACACGACAAGCCACTTGAGCGACGCGCGAATGGAGACCCTGCTGGACCGCGCCGCCGACGGCGGCGACGCCGTTTTTTGTGAATACGACTCGCTGCTGCTGCGGCGGCTGCGCCCGTCGCTCCCCGTCCTCAACGACGATGGGACGACCGTGAGCGAGGCGGACGACTCATGAGCGTTCTGCGCCTGGACGAGGTTGATTATTACTACCGCCCGGACACGCCCGTCTTGACAGCCGTCTCGCTGGAGATGCCACCCGGGCAGTCGGCCCTGGTGTTGGGCGACAACGGCTCTGGCAAGAGCACCCTGGGTCGACTGATTGGAGGCCTGATACGCCCATCGTCTGGGACGATCACGGTGGACGGCACTGTGCTGTCAAAGACGCCGTCGCGGGCGCGGGCCGGAAAGGCCATCTACGTCTCGCAGATCAGCTACCTCCAGTTTTTTCGAGCCACCCTCTCTGAGGAGATCGCGCTGGCGGTGGCACAGTCAGGTCAGGAGTCGCCAACAGACGGAAGCCTTGAACCCTTTTCGTTGCCGAGCCTCGACACCAATCCTCGCGACCTGACGTATCCAGAAATGTGGCGATTCCAGTTACTGCTCCTCGGCTCCATCTTTCGGCCGTCGGTTCTGTATATCGATGAGGTCGTTGCACCGGGCGCCTCAGCGCAGCAGATGGCACTGCGGCAGGTGCTGCGTCAGCGACGCCACGAGGGTCGCGTCACGCTCCTGGCCTATCAACGATTTCTTGACGTCGGTTTCGATCGCGTCTTCACTGTGGCGCGTGGCGCGGTCAGTGAAGCCGGAACTCCATCTGGATGACGACCACGTAGGCCACCGCTTGTCCCTGGAACCTGGCAGGTCGAAACAACCACTGCCTGGCGGTCCGCATGGCACCACCGCCAAATCCTCCACCGGGTCCGAGACCGGCACCCGCGCCTGAGCCTGAGCCTGGAGGTCACCGGTGTCGTACTCATCTGACGTAGAACACCAGGCGCGGGAAAGCGAATTCGCCGGCGGCCTCGTCGATGACGTTGACTTGACAGGTATACAGGCCGGGCTCAAAGGAACCTCCTGGCACCTCAAACTGGAACAGTGTCGCCTTTCGCTTCTCCACGT
>JABMNV010000058.1 GCA_013203475.1 Acidobacteriota bacterium | reverse complement strand
GGCGCGGCGGAATGACTGTGCAAGACTTGCGTTTCATGGCGGCTCCTTCTGTGGGGCCTCGGCCTCGGGCTTAGACACCACTCGTGGTAGCACGAGCAGCGGGAGCCGCCGCTTCAAATGTCAACAATTATTGGGACATCCACGCAGCGAGAACCGACAGCGACTCGGTTGGCCGCGAACGGAAGATTCACTAGGACGGTCAGCAGGAGCTGAGACGAAGCCGCCGAGCTAAACCTCGGCAGATCAGCAGGCCAATTGTTGGCTGGTACACAAAAATACCGATAGGAGCGCATCTTCGATACAAGGCATCCAGTAATCTGTTATGTTGCCGCGATGGCCCATGACCGAGGTCGAGGCGAGGTCGCGGCAGAAATCGAGCGAGGCTTGGCCCTGTGTCAGGACGGACGCCTGTCGGAGGCCGTCTCCGTATTCGAGGACCTTGGCTCATCAGACGACGCCGTCCAACTTGTTCACGCAGTAGCACTGTTTGAGCGAGGGGACGTTTGCGCTGCCCTAGACATGCTCGTGAGAGTGTGTGCACTCCGAATCTCGATGTCCTCCGAGCTCCGGTTCGAATCTGAGTTCATCCGTTTTACTCGCGAGTCTGCCTATATGCCGGCGACTGCGAACGCATCAAAATTGGCATCACTGCGGCAACTAGCAACAGCGATTGGAGACTCGTGTTCGCTATCGGGCCTCCACCTCGCAGTCGCGAAAATCGAAGCGCTTCGCGGATCGTTTCTCGATGCACAGACACATGTCGACATTGCCAGACGGCTGGCGGACGGTGGCGACTCGGCGTCAACTAGGTCCTCCGTCGATTTGATTGCTGCAACGCTGGACATGTACGCTGGCAATCTTGCCGGTGCCACGCGAGCTGCCGTGCGGAGCTTCGACATTGCGACCGCTTCTCAGCTTAGGATGCCTCTGGCGGGTTCTTTGGCGAATTTGGGTCTACTGGCCCTCTGCGCAGGAGACCCAGTGCGCGCCCGCGGGTATCTCACGGAAGGGCAGAAGGCCGCCGGTGAACTGTCGTTTGTTCAGTTGGCACTAGCCGACAGTCTGGCAAACGTTGCGCTCTACGAAGGCCAACTCGACGAGTGTCGCCGCTACCTCGACCAGGCGCAGTCTTTGATCGCCGCTCAGCGTGTGCCAGCGCGCTCATGGTACGACCTCGCCCATCAAATTACTCGCTGTCTGTATCTGAGCCATCTGGAGGACTGGGAGGGGATCATCGCAACTGTCGATGCGGCCCATCCTGAGCTGGAGCGACGGCAACTTCGTGTGTGGCACGTGTCCTTGTTGAGTGCCAAAGCCAAAGCTCACGCACGACTGAGCCAGCACGACGCGGCCGACGCTGCACTGCTCGCCGCTTTGCGCCGGTGTCCGCGCGGTGCCGTGGACCCATTGATCACGGTGGAAGCGGCCACGGGCACGTGCCTGGCGCTTCGCGGGGACACAGGCCGAGGCCACCGCCACTTCGATCGTGCACTCCGCGCCTGCGAAGCGATCTCACACCGCTTTCAGGAATGGGCCGTCACTCGTGAACGGGCAAGCCTTCCAGGACTGAACGCTCCCACAGCCAACGTTGACAAACGTCGCCACGCCGACACGGAAGAAACCAACCTGATCCTCGCAGACGTGGTGGCCACTCTGGGTGCTGGCCACTCGATCGATGTGATGGCACAGCGCCTGGCCGCCGTGGTCGCCACCACGTCCCTGCGCTCACGACTGGACGTCGCCACCGAACCCGTCACAGACACAGAGTCGCTTCCGCCAGTCACCTGGAATACATCCAGCGACGGCGTCCATCGCATCGTGCTTGCAGATACCGACCGGCGCATTAGCCTTCGCCTGCGAGAGGTCCACTCGCTCGAGGACGTATCGCTGGTGCGACATCTGGTCGAAATTGCCAAGGCCGCCGTCAGTCGTTCCGGCGACGCGCACCGACAGGACGATGATGTGCTGTGGCCACAAGTGACACTGCCGAGCGGCAGCGACGCAGTCTTCTGGTCGCCTCACATGCAGGAGTTTCTGCGGATCGCGATGAAGCTCGCGGCGACAGAACTTCCCATCCTGATCACGGGCGAGACAGGCACGGGCAAAGAAGTGATTGCCCGGCTCATCCACGCCAACAGCAAGTGGGCTCGTGGCCCCTTCGTGCCATTCAACGCGGCGGCCATTCAACGCGAATTGGTCGAAAGTCAAATGTTTGGTCATCGCCGTGGGGCGTTCACCGGTGCGACCGACCCCTCGGGTGGTGTCATCCGTGCCGCCGAGCAGGGCACACTGTTCCTCGACGAGATCGGCGATCTCGACCCCACCGTGCAGCCGAAGTTCCTGCGTTTTCTGGAGTCTGGCGAGATTCATCCTGTGGGAGAAAGTCGGCCCATTCAGACACGCGTCCGCGTCGTCGCGGCCACCAACGCAGAGTTGGAGTCCCTGGTCAGCCAGGGGCGATTCCGAAGCGACCTGTTATATCGACTCTGCATCGCCACTCTTTCGCTGCCTCCTCTGCGATCGCGAAAGGATGAAATTCCAGCGTTGGCGGCGCTCTTTGTCCGCAAGGCGTGTGTCGAAGCAGGGCGACACGGACTGCGGGTGGGCGACGACTTTATCGCCGCTCTGTTGTTGCACGACTGGCCCGGCAACATTCGGCAGATGGCGAACGAAGTCAGACGCGTGGTGGCGTTGGCCGAGGACGGCGCCACGTTGTCGGCTCGGGACCTGTCTCCGGAAATCACGAAGGGTTGGATGGCGCAACATCAGGCATTTCCAGATCGCCCAACTGGTCCCTCTTTACAGGTGGAACTCGACCAACCGCTCGACTAGGCGATCGACGACGTGGAGCGGGCGTTTGTGGCGCGCGCGCTTGAACAGACCCGCGGGCGGGTCTCCGATGCGGCAAAACTGTTGGGGATTTCGAGGAAGGGGCTCTTCCTCAAGAGAAAAAAACTTGGCTTGAACTGAGCGCGGAGCCTGCGGCCCCGCGCTCACGGTCTCGCGTGCGACGTGCCTACTTGCCGTCAGCCTGAATCTGCTTGGCCACCTTTTCGACTTCGGCCCAGACCCGCAGCAGGTTTCCACTCCAGAGCTTCCCAATCTGCTCTTCGGTGTACCCGCGCTTGACCAGTTCCAGGGTCACGTTGAACGACTCGGCCGCGCTGTTCCAGCCAACCACGCCACCGCCGCCATCGAAGTCTGACGAGATGCCGACGTGATCGATACCAATCAGTTTCACCGCGTAATCAATGTGATTGACAAAGTCGGCCACAGTCGCGCGGTCCGGCACCGGATACACCACCTGAACAGCCTCCAGCTTCGCGTCGTACTCCGCGCGGCGTGCCGCTGACAGTCCGTCAAGCGCGGCCTGATTGCCGCCACGTCCTCCACCACCACCACCACCGCCGCCGCGGGCCGGGGCGGCAGCAGCGTTGGGATCTTCAATATTGCATGGCGGAGGTTCAGGTGCCGCACCTTGCCCGCGACCGGCCCCTCCCGCGCGAGCACCAGCACCTCGACCGCCACCACGGCCGGCACCGCCGCCGCGTGCGGGCGGCGCGATGCCGAACTCCGTATTCAGAGCCTCGATCGCATCCCCGCGTGCGCCGTCGGGATCATTCACGGTGACGTAGGACGCGAATGCCACAGTCTGTATGACTCCGCCGTTCTTCTTGAGCGCTAGCAGCATCTCATCGTCGAGGTTCCGCGTGTGGTTCCCTAGCGCACGCACCCCCGAGTGCGAGGCAATCACGGGCGCGCGTGACAAGGCCATCGCCTGCAGGTTGGCCTGCTTAGACGGATGGGAAATATCGACCATGATTCCCCACTTGTTCATCTCAGCGATCACCTGTTTGCCCAGCGGGCTGAGCCCACCATGAATGCCACCAACCTCGGTCTCCTCCGTGCTGTTGGAGTCTGCCAGTTGGCTGTTGCCGTTGTGCGCCAGCGACATGTACCGGCCGCCGCGCGTCCAGAACTCCTTCACGCGTTCGAGGTCGGTGCCGACGCCATAGCCGTTCTCGATGCCGATGACGGCCACCTTCTTGCCACTCTTGGCGATGCGAACCACGTCCGCCGGCGTGAGCGCGAGCTCAATCTGGTTTGGCGCAATCTGGTCAGTCAGTCGATGCACGGCATCGAACTTTTCGCTCACCTGTTGGTAGGCGCGGGCGTAGCCATCCTCGGTCAGCTCGCCTTGTCCGACGTAGGCGATCATGAACGACACGTCCAACCCACCCTCTATCATCTTGGGCAAATTGACCTGCGTTCTCAAACGCATGGTGTAGTTGCAGTCGTCACGGAAATTTCTGGGGCTGATGTCGTTGTGGGTGTCGAGCGTGATGACACGGTCGTGAATCCCACGGGCGCGCGCCAGTAGCGCCGCAGATGTGGATGATTGTGCTCCCACGGGCGACACGGTGGCAGTGAGAGCGGCGGCGACGAACGCCAACGCGGCGCTGGTGCTGATTGTGCGTACGGACATATTGGGAGAGCCTCCCTTTCGACGTGAAGGGATTGTAGCCCCGATATGACCTGATGTCAGCCGATGGCCCGTTTTGCTTGTGCGTTGTGCCGAGCCACGTGGGCCACGGCCCACTCGCCTACCTGATAAAGGCTGAGGTTGCCCAGGATGGACTTGACGTTCCACAGGCCTTTGGATTCCGGCATGGCCCGCAGCGCATCAACGAGGCGACTCTGGGAGGCCTTCGCCCGCCCAAGCGCCTCGTGCTGAGTCAGGCCGGCTGGCGGATGAAATTTTTCCGGCGCCTCAAGTTGTTCTGGCACCATTGCCGCGAGCTCACTGAACGGCACCTCCGCAAAATCAGGCTCAGGTGCCGTGGCCAGTGGCACCGACCCGTCCACCAGTCCGGCGAAGGCCTCGTTGGTGACCGCCACATGCCACGTGACACCGGCCGCCGACCATCCGCCATCAACCGGGGCGTGCTCGACCGCGGCAGCTGGCGCCGCCTCGATGCGGGCCAGGAATCGTTCCATGGCCGCCTCAAAGGCGGCCACGGTTGCAACGATGCGGTGGTCGTGGGTGGTGTGTTCAGTCATCATTGGAGCTTATCGAATCTCCAGCGGAGAATCGATGCGCACGCGAAAAATCGTGCCCGCGGGAAGGTCAACATCTGAGCCGTCAGTGGCCGCAATCGTCCCTCCGCCGCCGACGAGGACGCCGACCATCATGCCCTTGCCTCCGCCGAGGATGCCGCCAACAATGGCACCCAGCACCGCGCCGGTGCCGATACGGCCTGCGTCTTCAGACATCCTTCCATCGAGTGCCTTCGTCACTGAGGCGCGCAGGCGCGTGGGACCGCTCTTGGGCAGGATCTCGTCAAATGAAAGCGTCAGGCTGCCCTTGCGGTCCACCCGACCCGCTGCTCGCACTGATCCAACGAATCCGCGAACGACCGTTCCGGCCGGCAAGACGACCTCCGTCCCCCCCATTTTGAGGTCGACTATCGTGGTGGCCTCAAAGCGCTGCTCAACCTTCGCCGTCGCCGAGTTCAGAGCCGTCTGCAGACGCACGTCCATCTCGGTGCCCACGGGGAGGATCCAGACACGATCCGTCCTCATCAGTTCGTCCTTTGTGGGTTCGGCCGTCATGTACGGCTGGGCCGTGACTTTTTCTCCGGCGGCCTTGACACGCAGGGTCTCAATTCGGTCTCGAAGGTCCGTATAGTCAGCCCGCGGCACGGCCCCTTCGCGGCGCAGGCGCACACGAAGATAGATGATCTCTTCCTTGAGCAACGTCAATGACTGCTCGATCTCGGCTACCAGTGTGGGGTCTGAAGCCCTCAACCTGGCGGCCTGGGCTCCCGCAGCCGCCGCGTCCACATCCAGGCGCCCTAAATCAGCCGCAGTGACGGCCACCTGAGCCGACGCCGACGCCGACATGGCCACCACCAACACGCCCCACATCACGATTCGCATACTGCGCATACACACCACTCCCGGCCGGTTTATCGGCACCACGAACGGTCCACTCCACACGTCCGGGCCCCGCCAATCATTGTGACTCCTATTTCGGCACGCTGGCCGTCGTATGATCACAGGATATGGCCGTTCCGGTACGACTTCATCAGACGTTCGGTGTGCGCGTGGGCCAGGTGCAGGTGGGCGGCGGCGCTCCGGTCGTGGTCCAGAGCATGACGATGACCGACACCAGTGATGTGGAGGCCACGGCCCGCCAGTGTGTGGAATTGGCAGAAGCCGGGTCAGAAATGGTCCGGATCACGGTCAATACGACCGAGGCCGCAGCCGCGGTGCCCGAAATCAAGAAGCGCATGACCGATGCCGGCTGCA
Source organism: Acidobacteriota bacterium (assembly GCA_013203475.1). Classification (GTDB taxonomy): domain Bacteria; phylum Acidobacteriota; class Vicinamibacteria; order Vicinamibacterales; family SCN-69-37; genus SYFT01. Next base: position 47,859 of record JABMNV010000058.1, on the reverse strand, counting down.
CCGTTCCCCTGATTGGCGACTTTCATTACAACGGCCACCTGCTGCTGACACGGCACCCGGCGGCCGCGGCCGCGCTCGACAAATATCGGATCAATCCCGGCAACGTGGGCACAGGCCGGCGCCGCGACGAGCAGTTTTCCACGATCTGCCAAGTGGCCGTCGATCATCAGAAACCTGTCCGCATCGGCGTCAACGGCGGGTCCTTGAATCAGGACCTCGTGATGGCCAAGATGCAGGAGAACACGGACCGCGATCTCGGCAAGTCTTCGGAGGAGATCCTCAGTGACTGTATGGTGCTCTCGGCGTTGCAGTCGACGGAGTTGGCACTGGACTGCGGCTTGCGTACCGACCAGATCATCATCTCGTGCAAAGTCTCGCGCCCGCGCGACCTCATCACGGTCTACCGCGATCTGGCGCGCAAGACTCACCAGCCGCTGCATCTGGGCCTGACGGAGGCCGGCATGGGTATCAAGGGCATTGCGTGGTCGGCCGCCGCCCTCGGCGTCCTCTTGACCGAGGGCATCGGCGACACCATTCGCGTGTCGCTGACGCCACGTCCAGGCGGCGATCGGCGCGATGAGGTGTACGCGTCGTGCGAAATCCTCCAGGCGCTCGGTCTGCGTGCCTTCTCGCCAGCGATCACGGCCTGCCCGGGCTGTGGCCGAACGACGTCGAGTACTTTCCAGGAACTGGCCGAGCGCATCCAGGGCTACGTCCGCGAGATGATGCCCGTCTGGAAGACCCGTCACCCGGGCGTGGAATCCATGACGGTGGCGGTAATGGGCTGCGTGGTCAATGGCCCGGGCGAATCTAAGGCCTCCAACATTGGCATTTCCCTGCCAGGCACGGGAGAGTCGCCAAACTGTCCGGTGTACGTCGACGGCCAACACACCACAACCTTACGCGGCAATTACGACGAGCTCGCCGCTGCGTTCCAAGCGTTAGTCGACGCCTACGTCGCTGACCACTATCCGACCACGTGATGAGCCGTTTTCTCTTCGTCCTTTCGCCGCCCTTTGTCTTGAGGAGCTCCATGCGTCGATTCACAATCTTTGCGATCTCGGTTACCGCGATGATGCTCACCGTGGTGGTCTCTCCATCAGCCCAGCTCAAGCCCACGGTCACGCCGGCCGACTATGGTCAGTTCGAGAGTTTGTCCCGGGGAAGCTGGCTGTCTCCCAACGGCCAGTGGCTGGCGTACGGCCTCTCCCGTGTTGGGGGCAACAACGAACTGCGCGTCGTCAGCGTCCCTGTGGCTGGCGCAGCAACGCCAGAACCGCACGTCGTTCCGTTCGGCACGCAGGCGGTCTTTAGCCAGACGTCGGAATGGCTGGCCTACGCCATTGGTCAGTCTGAAGCCGAGCAGGATCGATTGCGGCGCGCGCGACGACCGATTCACCGTGCGTTGGGGCTGTTGCATCTGCCCACACTCAAAGAAACTCGGATCGACGATGTGGAGTCATTCGCATTTGATGCCACCGGCCAGTCTCTCGCGATGAAGCGCTACGCGCCCGTTGCCGCTGGTGCTGCGGCAGCAGCACCGGCTGGGCGTGCTGGTGGCGGCGTGGGTGGAGGAAGAGGCGGGGGTGCGGGTGCTCCGGAGGCCGGTCGCCTCGGCACAACCCTTGTCGTGCGTGCGCTCGCGTCGGGGCTCGACATGACGTTTGGCAACGTCAGCGAGTATGCGTGGCAGGACGACCCAGTTGGCCGCCGGCTGGCGATGGTGATCAGCGCGGACGGCAAGGCCGGTAACGGCATTCACCTCTTCGACACGGCCACGTCGGTCCTCCGAGTACTGGCATCATCCGAAGCAGACTACGCCACGCTTGCCTGGCGAAAAAACTCGGCGGATCTGGCCGCGCTGCGATCCAAGAACAGCGACACGCACAGCGGGCCCACACAAGTGGCGCTGGCCTGGACGTCGTTGAGCCAACCGACAGAAGCGGCACACGTCCTCGATGCCACGCTGGGCGCGCTTGCGACGACTCAGCGCCTGGTCACGTTCCGTCGTCCCACATGGCTTGATGTCGGCGCGGGACGCGATTCGATGATCATGCTTGGCGTCGCTGACTGGGAGGCCAAGCCCGAGGCGCCCTCCAAGAATGAGGATGAGGATGAAGAGGCGCCGGCGTCGACACCGGAGCCCGAGACCGCGGACGTCGACGTCTGGCATTGGACCGACACGGTGGTGATGTCACGCCAGAAGCAGACGGTCGAGGCCGACCGCCGACGCAATCAGCCAGCGGTCTGGCATTTGACCGACAATCGACTGGTCGTCGTGGGGCGTTCCTTCGACGAACAGGTCTCTCCCATTGAGCACACGACGATGGCCCTAGTGTCCGAGTACACCCCCTACCTGATGGATCGGTCCATTGGACGGTCGGCCGCCGACCTCTGGCTCGCCGATCTGTCAACGGGTGACCGGACGCTTCTCAAAGCCGCGGTCACGGGCCGTCCGTCCGTCAGTCCGGCTGGAACCCATGTGATCTACGGACAGGATGGACACTACTGGACGATCAATCTGGCGACCAAGGCGGTGACAAACATCACGGCCAAGGTGCGCACGTCGTTTGTGGATACGAAGTCAGACAGCACGGCACCAGAGAAGCCAATGTTTGGTCTCGCGGGCTGGACGGCGGAAGACCGCGCTGTCGTGGCGTACGACGCCTACGACCTCTGGCGCCTCGCGCCAGACGGCTCTGCGGCGACACGTCTGACGCAGGGTGCCGCCGAGCAGGTCCGGCACCGGTACGTGCACCTCAATCCAGACGTGACGCCGGTGGATGTGGATCACGGCTACGTCAGTCTCTTTGGCGACCGGAGCAAGAAGTCTGGGTACGGACAATTGGCGTCCACGGGCGCGACGCGTCTGGTCTGGCTCGACAAGAGCGTCAACGGTCTGTTCAAGGCCGAAGACACGGACGTGTTCGCGTACACCGTGCAGGGCGCGGACGATTCACCTGACCTGTTCACGGCTGGCGCGCAACTGACGACGGAGACACAAGTCACGGCCACCAATCCATTCCTGGCCAACTATGCCTGGGGACGCTCCGAACTGGTGGAGTACACCGTGCAGCCCAAGGGCCAGCCCAAGATGACGCTGCAGGGTTCTCTGTACTACCCAGCCAATTACGACCCGGGCCGCAAGTATCCGATGGTGGTCTACCTCTATGAACAGTTGTCGGATGACTTCCATCGGTTTACCCCACCTGACGAAACCGACTACTACAACGGCACGACGCTGACCCAGCAGGGCTACTTCTTCTTCCAGCCAGACATTGTTTTTCAACCACGCGAACCGGGTGTGTCAGTGGTGGAGTGTGTGACCGCGGCGGTCAAGCGTGTCATCGAACTGGGAGTCGTGGACGCCTCGAAAGTGGGCGTCATGGGGCACTCGTGGGGCGGATTTGACGCCATGTACCTCGCCACGCATTCGACTCTGTTTGCAGCGGCGGTGTCAGGTGCCGGCATCTCAAATCTCATTAGCAACTATGGCAACCATCACTGGAGCTCCGGCATCGCCGAGACCGACCACATCGAAACGGGTCAACAGCGCATGGTCGTACCTCTCTACGAGGACCTGCCAGCGTATATCCGCAACTCGGCCGTCTTCGGCGTATCCACGATGACCACGCCGCTGCTGCTGATGACAGGAGACAACGACGGCACGGTGTACTGGCACCAATCGGTCGAGCTGTACAACATTGCCCGTCGCGCCAAGAAGAACGTCGTGATGCTGGTCTACAACAACGAAGACCACGGCCTGCGCGTCGAGAAGAACCAGATCGACTATCACCGCAGGATTCGCGCGTGGTTCGCACACTATCTGAGAGGCGAATCTGCTCCGGAATGGGTCACGGCTGGCGTGTCTGCCCTGCAGCGTCCGGGGCGAGACTGAACGACGAGTCGTGCTACACTTTTAGGATATTTTCTTGAACGGAGAATGACTGTGGCTACCAATAAGGATCTCCATCGACAGTGGGCGCTCGCGGGAGCGTCGGTCCGTCTGCGCGAAATCCAGGGAGAAATTTCGGAAATTTACCGCGCGTTCCCGGAGTTGCGCAAAGGCCCACGTGTCTCGACCAAGGGGACGACCGCCGGAGCCGACACGAAAAAGCGGAATTTTTCGGCCCGAGGCAAGAAGGCCATCAGTGAGGGCATGAGGAAGTACTGGGCCCGCCGAAAGGCGCTGGCGGCAAAGGGATCACCGATGAAGAAATAGCCTACCAGCCCATTCGCGAACGCAGTGCCGTGATCTGCACGGTGTGGTGGCGGCCATGCCACGCGTACAGTTGCAACACATCTCCCAAGGTCATCGTTCCTTGTTCAGGGTGTTCCACGGTTCGCTCAAAGGTCGCGTCATCGAGCGCAGACAGCAACAGCGCCCAGCGGGCATGTACGCCATCTAGGATCGATAGCGAAAGCTCTGCTGGTGCCAGACGGGCGTCCGGCGTTTCTGCCCAGGCCTTTTCGTCGTACGCCTTGATCGTGGGGTTATCCTCAGTCACGCCGAGTTTGACGCGCGCAAACGCGTTGAGGTGACTGTCAGCCAGGTGATGCACGATCTGGCGAGGAGTCCAGCCTCCTGACCGGTATGGCGTGTCCAACTGGGTGTTATCCAGGCCGGCGATGGCGGCACGGAGGCACGTCGGCACTGCCGCAATATGTTCGATCAGACCGGCGCGACCTGCCGCATCAAGTCCGTCAACCTTGACCCACTTCCCGGTGGGGTACCTCAGCGCGTCATCCATCACATACTCCTTTGACAGTTGTCTTCTTACCAGCGCTTTTCTTACCAGCCTCGGGGCTGATCCTTCAGCTGTTCGTCGAGCCAGATTTTGAGGGGCGCGAAGTAGTCGACCATGGCTGTGGCGTCCATCTGGGTCGAGCCGGTCAGCGCATCTAGCGCCTCAGGCCAAGGTCTGGATGCCCCCATGTCCAACATCGCACTGAGACGCTGACCAGCCTCGGCGCTGCCGTAGATCGAGCACCGATGCAGCGGAGACTCGCAGTTGGCGATCTTTGACAGTTCGCGATGAAACTGGAACTGAAGAATGGTTGCCAGGAAGTATCGCGTGTATGGCGTATTACCAGGCACGTGGTATTTCGCCCCCGGATCAAAGAACTGCTCACCGCGTTCCGACGAGGGGGCCACACCCTGATATTTCAGTCGAAGCGCCCACCACGCCTTGTTGTAGTCGGCCGGGGTGATCTGGCCAGAGAACACCTGCCATCGCCACTGATCCACCAGCAGGCTGAACGGCAAGAATGCAACCTTTTCCAGCGCACGTTCCATCAACAGGCCCAGATCCCTGGACGCGTCCGGAGCCTTGTCCAGTAGTCCGATTTTCACGAGGTACTCCGGCGTGACCGACAGCGCAATGGTGTCGCCAATGGCTTCGTGGAATCCATCGTTGGCGCTGTCACGATAAATCGTCGGCAGCGCTTTGTACGCGCGCTGGTAGTAGTTGTGCCCAAGTTCGTGATGAATGGTCGAGAAATCTTCTGCGGTGGCATCAATGCACATCTTGATGCGCACGTCGTCTTCGTAGTCCAGGTTCCAGGCGCTGGCGTGGCAGACCACGTCGCGGTCCCGCGGTTTGGTGAACATGGAACGCTGCCAAAACGACTCGGGCAGTGGAGCCAGTCCCAGCGAGCTGTAGAACCGCTCCCCCATCTTGACCATGTCGATGGCCGACGTCTTTCGGTGGGCCAGAATGTCGGTCAGTGAATAGCCGGCATCCGCGCGGCCAGGTGAAACCAGTGGGTAGACGTTGGACCAATCCTGCGCCCAGATATTGCCAAGCAGGTGCGCGGAAATCGGGCCGTCGGCGGGCACCACGTCGCCGTACTTGTCGTGCAGCTTCATTCGCACGTAGGCGTGCAGCGATTCATACAAAGGGCGCACTTGTTCCCACAGACGGTCGAGCTCTGCCGTAAAATCGTCGGCCGGCATGTCGTACTTCAGTCGCCACAGCGCACCGGTATCCGCAAATCCCAATTCACGCGCACCGACGTTTCCAAGTTCGACGAATCGTGCGTAGTCTTCGCGCATCGGCACAGAGATGGTGTGCCACCCCTCCCAGACCTCGCGCAGGCGGCCTTCATCGCGCGACGTGGCCATGATTTCGGTGATTTGCTCAATGTCCAGACACTGATCAGGCTTGGCAGGGTCGGCGCACCACTTGCCTTTGCCATAGGTGCCCTCCAGGCCAGCCACGATGGACGTCAACTCTGCCGCATCATCGCTATCGGCCGGCGTGACCAGTACCAGCGCCAGCTTCAACATCTCAAGTTGACGCCGTGCGTCTGGCGACACATCAACGCCATTGAATGTGGCGGCGCCTTTGGCATACTCGACGATTGTCTCGATGTACTCCTGATTGGCACGGGCGTTGATGGCCTCGGTGTCATCAGTAATGTACGTGGAATACACCCAGCCCGCCTGCCCGGCGGTGAGTCCCACCTTGAGCATCGTCTCGTTCATGTCCTTGAGAAAGGCGTCGGCACCGGCGGCCGTGGCCGGGTATTCGATGTCCGACGACGGCACCGCGGAGCACGCGCCAGTCGAAACGGCGAACGCCACAAGTACGACGAGGGGAATCCAGAATCTTCGCTTCATGAGGCCTCCACAAACACTGAGACGCGGCTCTTGAGATGCCACACCACCAGCAGCGACGCTCCAATAAGAATGAGGCCTATCGACAGTCCTGTCCAGAGGCCAGCCACCCCCCATCCACCACTGAAACACAGCCAGTATCCGATGGGCAGACCAATCATCCAGTGGCCGACAAGGTTGAACGCCATCGCCGTACGCGTGTCGCCCAGACCGCGCAGGGCGCCCGTCGCCACCGTCTGCAGTCCATCAAACAACTGGAACACCGAACAAATAAAGAGCAGCACGATGCCCATCTCGATCACGCTCGGGTCCGACGTGTAGACACGGATGAGAGTGACCGGGATGGTGAAGAACATGATCGCCGACAGGACCATCACCCCAGACGCCAACCCAAGTGCTGCCCATCCAGCTCGTCGCACACCGACTGCGTCCTGACGTCCAACCGCCTGCCCCACCCGAACGGCCGCAGCCGATCCGATCCCGAACGGAATCATGAAAATGAAGCCGGCGATATTGAGCACGACCTGATTGGCCGCCGACGCCAGGGGACCGATGCGGCCGGCCAGCGCGGAGGCGGCCGCAAACACACCCACCTCGAGAGTGATTTGCAGGGCCGCAGGCCACCCCAAACGGAACAGTCGCCACACGCGGTCCCACTCCCAATCAAATGGCACATCATGCAGCCCCGAGGGACGGTCGCGCTCGTTGTACAGGATGATCGCGAACAGACTCACGGCCAGCACCAGACGTGATGCCACCGTGGCGTACGCCGCGCCGACAACCCCGAACGCGGGCAAACCCAGATGACCGAAGATCAGCACCCAGTTGACGAGGGCATTGATGACGTTCGCCGCCACCAGGGCAAACATGACTGGACGCACCAGGTTCATGGCCTGCAAATAACGACGGAAGACGACATAGGCCATCAAGGGCGGAGCCGACCACACCAGATGCTTCGTATACGGCACCAATTCGGCGAGAATCTCCGGATGAAAACCGAACGATGGCAGAAGAGCGACCCCGACAACGGCGACGACCATCAGCGCGACTGACAGCACTGCGGCCAACTGCAGCCCCGCAAACAGCCAGCGGTGACACTCGTCGATTCGGCCAGCTCCGAAATTCTGTGACACGAAGGTATCGAGCGCCAGGAGGGTGCCCAGACCGAACACCATCAGCGTCATGAAGAGGATGCCGCCCATGCCAACGGCGCCAATGGCGGCGGGCCCCAGCGGTCCCACCATCATCGTGTCGACGATGCTCATGGCGAACCAGCCCATTTCAGCCAGCACCACGGGCACCGCCAGGTTGATCATGGAGCGGCCTTCAGTTGCCATAGAATAGCCGTCTCAGGAAGACCGTCGTGTCTCGAGCCATGTCTTGTGCTGCGATTGTACTGGTAGGTTTGTCGGCCGCGAGCCGTAATGCCGTGCCGATGTCCCCATTCCGGCAGGGTTCACGTTGAAGAAGTCGTCGTAGGAGGAGTGTGCATGAGCGAGAACAAGAAGAGTCGGCGCGCGTTTCTGAAAGCCGTCCCGGTCGCCGTGGTCGGTGCCGTGGCCACCAACACATTTGCCCAACAGCGTGGCGGCGGACCCGTCACGTCCGCCACCGTCGACTGCGCGGAGACCATCACTGGACTGGACTTCCATGATGCCGAGGAGGACGCCATCGCGCGGAGCCTGAACGGCAATCTGTCCACCTACCAGCAGCTCCGGGAAATCGACATCCCACACGACACCTCGGTCGCCCTGGACTTCAGGCCGTACCTGCCGGGAGAGAAGCCGAAAGGGCCAGCCACGCCCGGTCGGGCGATTCGCTACAGCAAGCCCGCCGCGTCGTCGATCGCGCGCCCGGCCAACCTCGAAGACGTGGCGTTCTGGCCGGTCACCAAACTGGCAGTTCTGGTCGAACGACGGCTGGTCACGTCAACTGAACTGACGCAGATGTACCTGACGCGCCTGAAGCGCTATCAGCCAACGTTGAACTTCTTCGTCACACTCACAGAAGACTTGGCGCTGCAACAAGCGGCCGACGCCGACAAGGCGATCGCCTCGGGCAAGTACAAGGGGCCCCTGCACGGGATTCCCTGGGGCGCCAAAGATTTATTTGCCACCAAGGGCATTGCCACCACGTGGGGCGCCGAACCCTACATGGATCAAGTGCCCGACTACGACGCCACGATCATCGAACGCCTGCGTGACGCGGGTGCCGTTCTCGTGGCCAAACTCACGATGGGTGCCCTGGCGCAGGGCGACCAATGGTTCGGTGGCCGCACGCGTAACCCGTGGAATCCCGCGTCGGGCTCAAGTGGGTCGTCCGCCGGTCCCGGCTCTGCCACAGCCGCCGGATGCGTCGGCTTCGCGATCGGCACTGAGACCCGCGGGTCGATCATCTCGCCGACCTCCGTCAACGGCATCGTCGGACTCCGGCCGACGTACGGTCGTGTGAGCCGCTTCGGCGCGATGGAGTTGTCGTGGACCATGGACAAGGTGGGTCCCATGTGCCGCAGCGTGGAAGACTGCGTCCTTGTGCTCAACGCGATCTATGGCCCCGACGGCCGCGACGAGAGCGTGGCCGATGCGGCGTTTACGTGGAACCCGGACGCCCCGCTGTCGGGTTACAAGATCGGTTACGTCCGCAGTGACTTTGAGGCATCTGCGGGCGGTGGCCGTGGTGGTGGTGGCCGTGGTGGTCGAGGTGGAGCCAATGCCGCCGAGCAGCAGGCAGCGGCCAGCGCGCGCCTGACGAACCTTCAGAACTCCATGGAGGTGCTGCAGAAACTCGGCGCCAACCTCGAGCCAGTCGAACTACCGGACTACCCGTCCAACGCGTTGAGCTTTGTCCTGAGTGTTGAGGCCGCGTCGGCGTTCGACGAATTGACCAGGTCTCGCGGGACGGACCTGATGACCGCAAGTAACAGCACGTGGGGCGCCACGTTCCGGTCTGCCAGGTTTGTGCCGGCGGTCGAGTACATCCGCGCGCAACGTATTCGCACGCTGCTGATGCGCGAATGGGACACGTTCATGGACAAATACGACGCGTTCATTTCGTCGAATGGCTCGGGCTTGGGCGCCACCAATTTGACGGGACATCCAGCCATCGCGCTCAAGTGCGGCTTCGTCAACGACCTGCCGCAGCCGTTGATGGTGACCGGACGGTTGTATGACGAAGGCACGATCTGCCGTATTGCCCACGCCTATGAACAGGCGACCGAGTGGAAGGATCGCCATCCGCCGATGGCGTACTAGCCGCCCGGTGCAAGGGCTATCGATTGACGCGGAGGTCCTGCACGACGGGCTGTCCCTCGATCAGGCGCACGGCGACAGACGCCGCCTGCAGCTGTTCGAGGAGTGCGGGATCGAACCAGGCACCTGATTCCACGTCGGTCACGGTCGCCAACCGGTAGTCACCCGGGGGGAGACCGGTGAAGCCGAAGCGTCCGTCCGTCGACGGGCGGGTGGAGCGCATGCGCCGGGCGAGCGGGACCCAATACTTGCGATCTGATGGAAAGATGATCACCGTGTAGTCGGCGGTCGGTTCGCCGAGCTGGCTCTGGAGTGTGCCCTTCAGATCAGTGACGGTGTCGCCGAACCCGACCGTCGCGTTGGAGACGTCTTCGCCGGGTTTCACCTCAAGCCAGAAGTCGAGCACATCCTGACCTTCGACCATCACGGTCTTGAGCGACCAGCCCGAAGCCCCGGACGCGCGAACCCGGTATCGCCCGGGCACGATGCCTTGGAACGTGAAGCGCTCATCCTCGTCCGCGTTCGCGTTGGTCGACCCGATACCGGCGGCGCTCATCTCCTTGCCATAGGGCCCCAGTGTGACCCGCACGCGTTGGAGGTTCGAGGGCAACGCGGCGGCGCCGGCAAATGCCAGAGATCCCGAGACGGTCATCCCGCTCTGCATCGTCAGGATGAGATCGGGTTGGAACCCGCCGCCCACGAACACGTCGGCTGTGGCCCACAACTTCGTGGGGCCGGCCCGTTCCATCTCCGCCGGGGCCATGCCGACGTTCAACTGTGGTCGGGGACGAGCCACCGACGCGGTGGCGATTAAGTCGTACTGGCCAGGCGGCACCGCGACAAACGCAAACGTGCCATCGCGTTTGGCCGTCGCGCTCAGGGTCTGGACTCCGGGTGCGACCTGGCCACGACTGAGCAAGCGAAGCCGAACGCTGGAGGTCGTCACACCTGGAGGAGTCATCACCTGCCCGGCGACACGTGACAGAGCCACTCGTTGAAGCTGAAAGTCGAGGCCTAACTGTTCTTCACTGGCGCCCAGGGTAATTTCGCGCGCAGTGTCCGGCTGCGCGGTGCCTGGATAGTAGACCGGCGCGTATCCGGACACAGGTTCCTTGGGCGTGTTGGCGCCTGCGAGGTCGCTCAGGTCAACCGCAAACGCACCGGGTTGTCCGGCTCGTCAGGACGCGAGGAGTTCAACCTGTAACGCTTCCGCTCGAAGCAGGTCCTGCATCACGCCGAGACTCGTCATGTCCTCGGTCGTCACAATAGTCGTTGACGTGTTGCGTGGCACGGCTGACACCACGTACTGGCCTGGCGAGAGGCCGAACACGCGATACATTCCGCGGTCATCGGTGTTGGCAGTGCCCGACGAGAGGAGCGTACGCTCGCCAGTCTGCATCGTCCAGCGCAGCACTCGGACAGGGATGCTCACAGACGGTCGATTTTTCTCGTCGTAGATCACGCCCGCGATCACACCGCCCTTGGGGAGGTCGAGCGAGACATCCTTGAGCTGTTGTCCTGCCACCAGCACGATGGGCGTGCCAGGCCTCCCAGGCGCCTTCTGGCCATAGGTCGCACTGACGTAGCCCGTCTTGGCCCCGCGGAGTGTGAAGGTACCGCCTGGCAGCGCCAGGAACGCAAACCGCCCATCATCATCTGTGAGTGTCGAACGTGACCCTCTAATCCCGCCGCCAGAGAGCGTGACACGCACACCGTCAGCGGGCAGTCCGGTTCCGGCCACCACGACTGTGCCCATGATGAGCGCGGTGCTGGGGTCTGTTGAGGTGACCTGGCTATCGCGTGCCTGTTGGCCTGGAAATACCTGGGCCGACAGGGAACCCGTCACGGTAACCACGGCGACTGTTGCCCAAAGCAAAATAGTTCTGGTCGCGCCCACCTGTGTCGCAAGCATAGTCAATTAGACGCACGAACGGGCCATTCGGATGGCTTCGAATGTTACTTCCAGCGCCGACCAGCGGTGAACTCATCGTCGGGCTGAATGACGGTATCAAGCTTCAGGTTCTTGATCACGACGTACTTGATGATTCGCCCCTCGGCGTCCTTCACACCGCGTCTGATTTGAGAACGCGCCAGCGAAAAATCTTCGGTCTGCCCACCCGCCAAAGTAAGGGCCTTTTCGACGGTCATGCCGGCAGACCATGTCTGCGAGCCCGACTCCGCTACCTCGCCCAGAACGACGAAGGTCTGCTGTATCGCGTTTGGGAAGTCGCCCTGGACCGTCACTCGAACCCTGTCGCCTCCGCGCAACGGAAGGTCGAGGCCCGCCTTGACTTGGGTCCTGGTGACCGTGATGACTTCATCGGGCACTCCTGCGCCTGAAGACCTGATGATCTCAACCAGGTGTCCTGCGCCGGACGTGAACCCACCAGTTGCCGCAATCGCCTGGCTCACCGTGCCATCACTGGTGACTTGAATGATGCCCGGATATCGCACTTCACCAGTGACGACAATTTCCTTCTTCGCGAACGTGGCGACGTCCGCGGTCGCGGTGATACGACCCTTGCTGTAGAAGCCCTGATACTCGAGCTGGGACACCAGCGTCTCTTGCACTTCGTCAGTAGTAAGCCCGGCGACTCTGACTTCGCCGACGTAGAACACATCGATGGCACCGTTTGCCTTGACTGCGTAGTCGCCATTCAGACCTTGCTCGTCCGTAGCCGCGATGCCAGAAAACCGAACCCGCAGCACGTCGCCTGGCCCGATCCGGTAAAAGCGACGGGTCGAAGAGGCGGGCTCTTGTTCAGGCTCGGTCTTCGATTTAGTCGGCAGTTTGATCGGCGGAACGATGTAGGTGCCAGGGAACCCACCCCGCCCCTGGCTCGGCTGGGGCGTCGCTGGCCCGGCGAGATCACGATCGGAGGCGCTGGTGTCAGCGCCAACGACACGCCTCGGCCAACGAAGAAGATCGATGTTGAAGCGCCCGGGAGCGACTGCGGCGGCGGCACGCTGACGTTCAAAGCCAACGCTGTCTGGCCCAACGGCGTCGCCACCACGACTGGGGGCGCGCCGGCCATCGGCGCGGCTGCGGCGGCCACGACAACGATCGGGAGCAATGCAAGCCAGACGCCGCCGGAGCGACGCTCGCGCTCGGGCCCCAGGAGCCGGCGCACACGGCCGCGCAGCGACCCGTCTGACGCCGCCAGCGCGACGCCGGGCGCGGTTAACGCCGCCACGTGCGACAGGGCCGTCACGTAAGTCGCTCGGTGACGCGCACGGCCAAGTCGTCGCAACAGTGTTCGCGCTCGACGCGCACGCGGTGCGATACCCACCACACGCCCGGGTGATAAAACAGCGTCGTCTCCACCATCGACTGCAGCAGATTGACCACGTAGTCATGCCGCCGGACGTGGGCGAGTTCATGCGCCAATAGCGCCTCAAGCTGGTCAGGCGCGAGTCCCGAAAGCGCCGCAGTCGGCAACAGCACGACCGGCTTGAGCCACCCGATCATCACCGGCACCGCGACGGCTGACGACTGAAGAATGCGCACGGGCCTCGACAGGCGCAGACGTGTGGCCAGACGCCGGGCAACGATCTCAAGCTCAGCGGCCACGGGCGTCACGGCACGTGTCGCCAGCCGACGGGCGATGAGCCAGCCACCCGCGAGTCGTGCGGCAAACAACACGACGCCGACGGCCCACAGCATCAGCACCGTCGCCGCGTACCGGAACGACGCCGTGACCTCTTCAGTCGGCGCTGCGAACAGGCTGGCTCCCTCCGGTCCGAAGGCGTTCTCCAACGCTGTAGCGACCGGCACCACACGCGACAGATCGGCATCGTCGGCCGCAACGATGATGGTCACTGGCGTGGACTGGTACAGCTACGTGGTCGTCACCACCGGTGCCAGGATCATGGCGCACAGCGTGCCCACGCCGATGGCGTAGCGCGCAGTAGCCGACGTGCGCGCCAAGCGCATCAGCCCGATGTCAACCAGGGTCAGTACGGCGCCTTGCCAAAGGAAATGCACGAGGGCCAGCGCCAATGCGTCCTTCATGACTGCAGCCTCCCGGTGCTCGCCTCGAGCTCCTTCTTGTAGTCGGCGATCAACTGTTCGATGTCGCGAAGTTCTTCGGCGGACAAAGGGTGAGTGCTGAGCGCCTGCATGACGAGCGCCGCGGCTGAGCCTCCAAACGCTCGGTTGAGCAAGTCGGTGACCAGACGCCGCTGCGTCAGGTCGCGCGAGGCGTGGGCCGTGTAGATGTGAGTGCGGGCAGACTCATCACGCGTGACCAGGCCCTTGTCGGCCATGATCTGCATCAGTTTTAGCGTGGTGGTGTAGCCGGTCTCCCGCTCGTCAGCCAGCGCCTCGAACACGTGGCGCACGGTAGAGGGGCCGCGGTTCCACAACACCTGCAGGATGGCCAGCTCGGCGTCAGTCGGTCGGGCCTTGATTTGAACCATACAAACATCATACGAACTTGTTCGTAGATGTCAAAGAAAAACTTCGTAGATGTGCCTAAAAAAGAGGGCGGACCCTGGGGTCCGCCCTTGTGAAGCCGGTGAAGCTCGTAAAGCGCGCTCCTAGACTCGATCAACCGTGACCTTGGTCATCACGATCGGCGTCTTGGGCCGGTCTTGACCGTCGGTCTCCACGCGGCCGATCGCGTGAATGACGTCGAGCCCCTCCACCACCTTGCCGAACACAGAGTGACGACGGTCGAGGTGCGGCGTGGCGGCGAGTGTGATGAAAAACTGGCTTCCGTTGGTGTTCGGCCCCGCGTTGGCCATTGAGAGGATGCCCGCCTGGTCATGTCGCAGGTCGGGATGAAACTCATCTCCGAACTGGAAGCCAGGGCCGCCGTGGCCCAGACCGAGCGGGTCGCCACCCTGGATCATGAAGCCTTCGATCACGCGGTGGAAGATGATGCCGTCATAGTAGGGCGTGTCGGTGTGGGTCTCTCCCGTCTTGGGGTGTTTCCACGTTTTCTTGCCCTGGACCAGGCCGGCAAAGACGGCGACGGTCTCGGGAACCTTCTCGGTGAAGAGTTCGACGGTGAAATTGCCGAGGGTGGTTTCAAACTTGGCATACATGCCGGGAGTCAACATAGGTCGTTATTGTACCTTCCCCGTCAGGAGCTTGCGAAGCTCTGCCGCTTTGGACGCCAGCACGGCGTCGGCTCCAGCACCCAGCACCCAGCCCCAGCACTCAGCCCCGAGCCCCCACCCGGTCGAGACTCGCTTCCAGGTCACCGACCAGGTCTCGTGGATGTTCGATCCCTGGAGAGAGTCGGATCAGGGTGTCTGACAAGCCAAGCTCGGCACGGGTTTCTGCCGGAATCGCCGCATGGGTCATCTTGCATGGCAGGCAGACCAGCGAGCGCACGCCGCCGAGGCTTTCGCCCAACGCGAAGTAAGTCAGCGACGAGACGAACTGTGAGGCCTCCTCGGGCGTGCCATCCAGTTCGAAGGACACCATGCCACCAAACCCCGTCATCTGGCGCTTGGCCACAGCATGGCCTGGGTGGCTGGGCAGCCCCGGGTAGTACACCCGCTTGACCTTTGGGTGCCGCTGCAGTGCGTCCGCAATCGCCGCCGCATTCTGTGCGTGCCGCTCCATCCGGAGTTCCAAGGTCTTGACGCCCCGCAACGTCAGCCAGCAGTCGAATGGACTCGGGACCCCACCCAGCGCATTCTGCAGAAATCCGACCGGCTCGAATACGGCTCGGTCGTTGGCGATCACGGCACCCTGAATGACGTCCAGGTGCCCGGCCAGATACTTGGTCACACTTTGGACCACAAGGTCCGCCCCAAGAGCCAGTGGTTGCTGGAAGTACGGCGTGGCGAACGTGTTGTCCACCACGACAATGGCCCCAGCCGCGTGGGCCACGCGCGTGACGGCTTCGATGTCATAGACCAACAGCCGGGGATTGGTCGGCGACTCCAACCAGACCAACTTCGGCCTCTCGGCCACCGCCTGTTCGAGCGCCGACAGGTCGCTGAAGTCCACTCGACGGACTACGGCTCCGAGGGGCTCGAACACCTTGTGAAGCAACCGGAACGTGCCGCCGTACACGTCCACGGGCACCACGATCACATCGCCCGGCTTGAGGTACGCCTGGAGGATCGCGTTCTCTGCAGCAAGACCCGACCCAAATACGGCACAGTGCCTGCCACCTTCGAGATCGGCCAACACGGTCTCCAGTCGCTTCCGAGTGGGGTTCGACGTGCGCGTGTAATCGAACCCGTGATGTTCGCCGGGCGCAATCTGCTGATAGGTCGTCGTCTGAAAAATGGGTGCCACGACGGCACCGGTGTTGGGTTCTGAAGGCTGTCCTGCATGAATCGTACGTGTTCCAAATTCCATCTGCTGTCTCCTGATGATTACAAGGGTTAGGCCACGCGTGTGCCGAGGCTGTCGAGGCTCCGGACGACGAGCGGCAGGTGAAAACGAAGGGCGTGTCCAATGGCCTGTCGCTGCACGAGGGGGCAGCCGGCGTCGGCCATGTCAAGGGCCGCGGCGTATCCGATCGCTTCGATCAACACAGCGGCGGGATTGGTATGGGGATCGTCAGTGAAGTAACCGGGGACGTCCTTGATGAGTTCACACCGGGTCGCATCGAGACTGGCTGCCAGCGCCACGGCCGACCAGTCAGACCCACCCCGGCCGAGCGTCACGATCTGCTGTCGACAGGTGGCGAGAGAGCCGGGAACGACAACCACCTGGTGTCGGCCCAACGCGGCGCGCAAGGGCACTGGATTGAGGACCAAGCCGTCCACGTGGGCGGACGACCGCGACTGCACTCGCAACCCGGTCTCGTGTGCGTTCAGGCCCGTCGCCGACACACCACACGCGCGCAGCGCCGTCGTCAACAACGCCACGGACCGCAGCTCTCCCGTCGACCACAGCAAATCCCTGGCATCGTCATCCACCACATCGGCGACAGCCAGCACCTCGGCCCACAGACGGTCTGTGTGTCCACACTCCGCGGAAACCACGACGACAATGTGCGCGTGCGTGCGGACGATCTCGTCGCGCACAAATGCTGCGACGCGCCCATACGCCTGCAGGTCGCGAAGGATCGATCCACCGAGTTTCAAGACAGCGAGGTCAGACACGAGCCACCTCCAGTACCGGCCACCAGGCCGCGCGAACGCCCGTGGACTCGAGGGCGTCCACCGTCGCGAGCAGCGGGCCAATGGGCGCCGATGCTGCGATGACCCCCCGTCGGTGGCCCTCGCTCACGAGCATGACGGCCGGCAGATGGTGGCCGGCAAGAAACTCGGCAAGTTCGCCGTCAGATGAAGAAACATTCTCCAGCGCCAGAAACCAGGTGCCTGGCTTTGGCGATCGAAGGCGTGCCGCTACGGGCAGCGTTGCCGCGACCGGAGCCATGACGCCTCGGCCTTGCCCCGCTGCCGCTTCCACCACGTCGTCGAGCACCGTGGCCGCCGTGACATCCGGACCGGCGCCTGGCCCGGAGAACCACACGATCGAGTCGCCACGGCCGACTGCCAGTACGTTGGTCACACCGTCGATCCGTGCGAATGCATGCGACGCGGGCACGAAGGCTGGCCCCACCCACGCACCGCCTCCGACACCGGTGTCGGCCAGTGCCACGGGCTTGATGACGCCGCCCAGGCGACGGGCCATGGCAAAGTGCCAGGGCTCCAGGGCATCGATGCCGCGGTACGTGAGGTCGCTCGTCGCCACATCGAGATGACCGGCGAGTTGCAGCAAGATGGTGAGCTTCTCCGCAGCGTCCTGGCCACTCACGTCAGCCCCGCTGGTCGGTTCGGCATACCCACGCGCGACAGCGTCAACAAGCGCGTCCTCAAGCGTCTGACCGCGAGACATCTGGGTCAGGATGAAGTTCGACGTACCGTTGACGATGCCCGCCCAGGCGCCACTGCCAGACGCCAGTGGACGCCGGGCCAGCGTGTTCACGCACGGGACTCCTGCCAGCACGGCGGCTTCGAAATAGAGCGCGGTGCCCCGCGATGCGGCCAGGCGCTGCAGTTCCACGCCGTGGGCAGCCACCAGAGACTTGTTCGCCGTGACCACGGGAATGCCGGCGCTGAGCGCGGCAGCCACCAGCGTCCGCGCGGGCTCGATGCCGCCAAGCACCTCAACGACCACGTCATACGACTGCCGGCGCCACACGTCTCGGTCCGCCGTGACCGGCACGCCAGTGCTGGCACGCGGGGCAGCCTCATCACGCACCAGCGCTGCGGTACACATCGCGCGAAGGCCTGCTTCGGCGAGTCGACCACCAGACGATGAGATGGCCCGAGCCACTGCCTGCCCAACGCTGCCAAATCCTAGAAGACCTATTCGTATCTCTCTCACGCACTCGCCAGTTGGCACACTTACAGACACACATCCCCCTACCCCGCGTCGGCCTCGTCAAAAACGACGGAGAACGACAGCAGGCGACTGCTTCAGCGCGACTGACACAAGACGACGTGGAAACGAGTGGTGTTCGCTGTGCGCGGATATGCGCCCAGCCTCGTTTTATCTACCCCGGTCTCGGGCAGGAATTAGCACCTTGGCGATTGCCGCCTGGTTGCTGTGGTGTCACAGGGCCTGATCCCTCAACCACTCGCGATAAAGGCCTGCAGCACGTGCAGGCAGAGGGAGAATACAACCATTATCCATGGATGTCAATATATAGATTAGCACTGGGGGCTGAGTGCTCGGTGCTGAGTGCTGGGGGCTGGGGGTGGAGGTCAGCGCGAGTTGCGATACATCACGTAAGCGACAATCACGGCGGTCGTGAGGAAGCTCAGGTACGCGTATCGTCGAAGCGCAGGTCGGCTCTCGGCCGCGCGCAGGAACGCGAGGCCTGAAGCCAGCCCCAGCAGACCGATGGCCTCGAGTACAGCTCCGGTGGAAAACCGGTAGGTGGCTGCCGCCAGCGCCAGCACGATAACGAAGATCCGTGAAACCACGTCCCGATTCTATCGCCGGACACGAAAAGAAGCCCGGCGACAAGAATGCGGCGGTGCTACTTCGGCACGTTCCACTCGAGAGCCGACTCCGCCAAACTGGAGACGCTCGTTCCTGGTCGCGCGCACAGCCGGAAGGCCGCGTTGAAGCGCTTCAATTCGCCCAGGAGCCCCGTGTGCACCAGTTCCGGCGTCCGGCTTTCGACTAAGCGCCGGGCCAGCTCTTTGAGCGAGGCTTTCGACGGCTCGGCCTGGGTCACCAACCGCTGAACCGCCTCGAAGTGCTGTATCCCGATCGCGGCTCTGATGAGTTGAGCAATCAGGATGGGTTCCTGACGCAGCGAAGCGAAAACCGCCAGGCAGATCGCGTCCCGGTTGGCCTCGACGAAGGCCCGCAAATCGTCCGGCACTGGAGTCGACGCCGGCAATTTCACGAGAAGGCCGAGCGCCCTGCGCACCTCTGACAGCTTCTGACTCGGCGCGAAGGCGGTCAGCGCGGCCGCCGCACGGACGGCCCGCGCGCGGTTGTCGCTCTCTGATACCGGGGGTACACCCGGCGTGCTCTCGGCGAGGCTGCCGTACTGTGCCTCGAGGCGCGCGACCTCCACAGTGATTCGGTGATTCGCCCACAAGTCCAGACCGCCCCTGACCACAAGTAGCGCCAGGATTCCGATGAGGAGAATGAGGCGGACTCCAGCGGCCGCGACCTACGCGCCGGCGCCGCGTCAACCAGCGTGCGTCCGAAAGCATGGGCCAGCCACAAGGCCTCATCCTATCAGCTTGATATGGATCACCATATCGATGATATGTTTATCCATATGAAGACGACGCTGACCATCGATGACACCGTCATGGCCCGCCTCAAGCGCGAGTCTGCCCGGACCGGCCGCACGATGTCAGAGTTGGTGGAAATTGCGCTGCGCCGGCTTCTCCAGACAAAGCCCGATCCGGTCGATCTGCCGCCGCTGCCATCGTTCACGAGTGGTGGCGCGCTCGTGGACATCGCGGATCGCGAGGCCCTCTATCAAGCCATGGAAGGGCGCTGATGTTCGTCGTCGACACCAACGTGCTGGTCTACGCAGCCGATGAGAGCGCTCAGGAACACGCGCGCTGCCGCGCACTCGTGGAAGGATGGCGACGCCGCAACGGCGCCTGGTACGTCACCTGGGGGATCTGCTATGAGTTCCTGCGGGTGGTGACTCATCCCCGCGTGATGCGTCATCCCTGGACGGTGGCTGACGGCGCGCGCTACCTGGCGGCGCTGCAGGCCGCGCCTGGCTTCAGCATCCTGGTGCCGACGGACCGGCACGCCGTCGTGCTGGCCGACGTGATCGCGGAGGTCCCCGGGCTGTCCGGCAACATCCTGCACGACACGCACACGGCGGTGCTGATGCGCGAGCACGGCATCCGGCGCATCTGCACCCGCGACACAGATTTCCACCGCTTCACGTTTCTTGACCCGATTGACCCGATCACGGCTGAGCCGTA
Organism: Acidobacteriota bacterium; assembly: GCA_013203475.1. GTDB lineage: Bacteria > Acidobacteriota > Vicinamibacteria > Vicinamibacterales > SCN-69-37 > SYFT01. The sequence continues at coordinate 27,600 of JABMNV010000058.1, read as the reverse complement.
AGCCGGCATTTGAGCCCGGTTCCTATCTCGCGGTTGCGGTACTGGCCGACCTGCTCCGGCGTCGGGCCGAGACTTCCAGATGCAGCAGACGTCGCTTGCGCCAGAGGCCGCCGCCGTATCCGCCCAGTTCGCCGCTCTTGTTCACCACCCGGTGACACGGCACGACGATGGCGATGCGATTCATGCCATTGGCACGACCGACGGCTCGTACGGCAGCTTTGCTGCCGAGGGCGACGGCCACATCTTGGTAGGAACGCGTCTCGCCGTAGGGAATCTTGAGGAGTTCGGCCCACACGCGCTCCTCAAACGGCGTGCCGGGCACGACAACGGGCACAGCGAACTCTGTCAACGTCCCCTCAAAGTACGCGGCCAGTTCTGCCTTGAGCGCGCGGAGGTGCTGATGATCAGCGGGCACCAGCCCGGAAGAAAACCGGCGTCGGACAGCCGCAAACTGAACCTCCAGCATGCGTCGGTCGGTGAACTCGAGCAAGACGACACCGGCATCACAGGCCCCGGCAATCATCGGCCCGAGTGGCGTATCGATCCACCCCAGATGGATGACGCCTGGCTGGGTCGTGGATCCGGGCGTCGCACCAAAGGCTTTTCCAAACGCTTCACGAAAGCCTGAGTGTGATTCATACCCCGCATCGAACACCGCGTCGTCGACTCGCGCACCGTGTTTGATGGCATCGAGCGCCACGGCCAGTCGCCGGGCGCGGCAGTACGCATTAAAGGTCAGCCCGTATCGACTGGCGAAGTATCGGCGCACCCTCGCCGGGTCGAGCTGCATCTTGACCAGGTCAGACTCACGAATCCGCTCACCTGGTTCGGTCTCGAGTCGCGCCATCAAGTCTGCCAGCCACGGCGGATGGTCGTCGCGACTCTCCAGGGGCCGGCACCGCAGGCAGGCGCGATACCCGGAGAAGACGGCCTGTTTGACAGTGCCGAAGAACTCCACATTCTCACGCTTCGGTTTTCTGGCGGAACACGACGGCCGACAGAAGATGCCCGTCGTCGTGACGCCGGTGTAGAAGACCCCGTCGTACGAGGCGTCGCCGCGCAGGAATGCGCGCTCCATCTCTTTCCGGGGCGGCAGCGGAAGACCTTCAAGCAGGGGAAACTCAGTGGCGTCCATGGGCGTCATTGTGGGCTTGTGCCACGAAGAGGCGCCACCGAAAAACCGACAGGGAACTCTTGGCGGACAGATGGTCGCAGGGCGCTACGCGCTAACCGTCTGAGACTCGAGCCATACGGCAATCTCTTCACGCGACCACCGATGATCGTCGTTGAGATGCACCAGGAGTGCGTCGAGAGAAATTCGCTTCTTGCAGCCATCGAAGCGGCACGGCTTGACGCGGTCGAGGCAGTCGAAGAACCAGTCAAGATCGCGCGTCGGATGCGACTTGCCTGGATCGGCAGGCAAGCCGATACATCGCTTCGTAGGCGGCGCCCAAGGCGCAGGACGCGCTCTTGCCCGTGTAGTACTCGCCGAAGGCCTGGTCGGGACGACGCTCAGCGCCGGTCCGGATGAACTCCGCCAACTCGCGTTCATTGTGGTGGGCCCGCATACGTCGCAGTCTAGCACCAGTGTCCTGCACGAAGGCGGACACCCATTTCTAGTGGCCGCAGTGGGTCACAGGCAACACCGAGGTCGGTCAAGACCATCAGAATGGCTGGAATGGTGGTGAGCCAAAGCGAGGCGTCAGGAAGAGGCTGATGAGCGGATATCCGTACGCCAGCGCCACCATGATCACGGCCACGATGGTCCAGAGACCGAACCGATCCCAGAGGCCCGCGCTGGTCACGGGTTCGAGCGGCACGGCGAACTCGAATGGGGGCGCCTCGATCTTCCGCCCGGCTGTCCACGTCGCCACCACGACTACGACGAACGCGATGGCGCTCAGAAACAGCACGACCCCGCCAATGGCGCCCAGTTGCGCCAACCCGGCCCACGCCCCACCCTGGTCGCCGGCCAGAGAGGCACTGAAGACGCGACGCGGCAATCCGCGGATGCCGGCAATGTGGAAACTGGTGCTGAAAATGGCCATGCCGATGAACCACAACCACGGCTGAATGACGGCGAGGCCCTTGAACTTGAGGTCACGCCCCAACAACCGGGGCAACAGCCAGTACGTCGCCCCCATAAACGTCAGCGCGGATGTGGTGCCCAGCGTGACGTGGAAGTGCCCCATGATCCACGCCGTGTTGTGCACCATCGAGTTCATGCCATACGCCGCGTTGATCGCGCCGCCGAAACCACCAAATGTGAACGACAGCATGGCGAGCGCCATGGCCAGAAAGAACGGGTCCTTCCAGGGCAGTGTTGGAATCCAGTCGAACAGCCCCTTCGCGCCTTTGAGTCGGCCGGCGATCTCCAGCGAGGCAATCACGGTGAACGCGGTCACGAAGCTCGGAAACAGAATGGCGAACGTCGTAATCGTGTGAACGAACTTCCAATTGGCACTGATGCCGGGATCCGCGAACTGATGGTGGAACCCGACCGGCGTCGACAGCACGACAAAGAGGATAAACACCATGCGCGCCAGACGGTCGCTGAACAGTCGTCCTCCGGCGATGCGCGGCATCACGGTGTACCAAAGCACATACGCCGGTAACAACCAGAAATACACCAACGGATGACCGAACCACCAGAACAGCGTTCTGGCGATCACGGGATCGATCGTCTCAACCCATCCCAGCGACCACGGGATGAGCATGAAGATCATTTCAATCGCGAGCCCAGTGGTGGCCAGGTACCAGACGATGATGGTGGCGAGTATGCCGTGGACGGCCATCGGGGCTGGGGCGCCCGGATGGTCGCGCTTCCAGGACCGGAAACTGGCAATCACAACGCCGCCCCACAACCATGAGCCGATCACGAGCATCGTGGCGCCGATATAAAACAGCGGATGCGCCTGTAGCGGCGGGTAAAACGTGTAGAGCACGGTGCTCTGGCCCATGAGAATCGTGTACGCCGCGGCGACGGTTCCCACCAGGGCCAACCAAAATCCGAACCACGCGGTTTTCTGGCCGACGATTCTTCCCAACTGAGCCTGGGTGAGCGTATAGCCAAGGCCCATGATGAAAAACGTCGTAAACACCAGTGCCATCAAGACGCCGTGCGCAGTGACGAACATGTAGTAGAGCGACTCGTCCCGCATCGGGAACTCAACGTCGGCGATCGACAGGCCCTGCAAAACGCCCATGCACGCCGCCACCGCGAAGGCGGCGATCGCCACACCGATGTGACTCAGGGCGAGGCGCGCCTGTGGCGTGCCGGCGAACGACGGAGTGGGCGCACTCATGGACGTTCTCCCTTCACCGTGATTTTGCCGACCATGACGTGATGCATCATGCCGCAGTATTCGTTGCAGGCGATGTCGTAGTCGCCCGCCTTGTCAAACGTCACCGTGAACTGGCTGACGTAACCGGGCACGGCCATCGCGTTCGCATTGGTGCCGACAATCTGAAAGCCGTGCACCACATCTGCGCTCGTGATGCGGAACGTAATCGGCGTATTGACGGGCACCTCGATGGGATCGGGTCGGAACTGAAACATCTCGGCCACCACCGACACAATGACCCGGCCGTCCTCGGCCACCACCACCTGTGGATCGCCAAACTCAGGATGTTCATCCAACGTCGCTGGGTTGATGGTCTCAATGTGACTGGGCGGTTGCACGGCCTGCGCCACTGCGGTAATGCCAATGGCGGCCAGAAACAGGACGATCAGGCCCCCGGCCCCCCACATCCAGATACGTTCATACACATTCACGCTCATGAATGACTCCTCGGTTAGTGCTGGGGTACGCCGCGGGCCATGAACTCGAACACATACATGGCGAACCAACCCAGAGCGAACAGGGCGCCAAAAATAAACACAATGGCAAATGTTCCGCGTGGATGCTCGAACTCGATGGGACTGTCGTGATCGGGTGTAGATGGCATAAGGCTGCTACTTCCGTTGGTCTGACGCGCTGAGCGTACCCCAACACCAGGTGAGTCGCAAGCGCGGCCATTTCAACCGGAGAGCAAATGGGCCTTCCTTCCGCTATGATCGGCAGGTTGCGATCATGAGTCAGCACACTGTTTACCGGCACACCATTCTTCAGTCCCTTCCCGTTGGCGACAAGGTCGGCATCGCCTTTTCTGGCGGCCTTGACACGAGCGCCGCGTTGCACTGGATGCGCGCCAAAGGCGCGATCCCGTTCGCCTACACGGCCAACCTCGGCCAGCCAGACGAAACGGACTACGACGAGATTCCACGCAAGGCCCTGGAGTACGGCGCCGAAAAGGCACGCCTCGTCGATTGTCGACGCCAACTGGTCGCCGAAGGCATGGCCGCCCTCCAGTGCGGCGCCTTCCATGTCACCACGGCGGGGCTGCCCTACTTCAACACCACGCCGCTCGGACGCGCCGTCACCGGCACGTTGCTTGTCGCCGCAATGAAGGAAGACGACGTCAACATCTGGGGAGATGGCAGCACCTACAAGGGCAACGACATCGAGCGCTTCTATCGCTACGGCCTGTTGGCCAATCCGGAACTGCGGATCTACAAACCGTGGCTCGATCAGACCTTCATCGACGAACTGGGTGGCCGGCGGGAAATGTCGGAGTACATGCAGCGCGCAGGCTTTGCGTATCGCATGAGTTCCGAGAAGGCGTACTCGACCGACTCCAATATTCTTGGTGCCACACACGAGGCCAAGGATCTTGAACACCTCGCCACCGGCATGACCATCGTCGATCCCATCATGGGCGTCGCGTTCTGGAAAGAGTCGGTGCCGGTCAAGGCCGAGCAGGTCACCATTCGTTTCGACGAGGGGCACCCCGTGGCCCTCAACGGCATCACATACAAAGACTCGGTGCAGTTGATGCTCGACGCCAATGCCATTGGCGGGCGTCACGGCCTGGGTATGAGTGACCAGATCGAAAATCGGATTATTGAGGCCAAGAGCCGCGGAATCTACGAGGCGCCTGGCATGGCCCTGCTCTTCATCGGCTACGAGCGGCTGTTAACGGGCATCCACAACGAAGACACGATCGAGCAATACCGGGACAATGGGCGGCGGTTGGGTCGCCTGCTCTATCAGGGGCGGTGGTTCGATCCGCAGTCCATGATGCTGCGCGAGTCAGCACAACGCTGGATCGCCAAAGCCATCACGGGCGAAGTCACGCTCGAACTTCGTCGAGGCAACGACTACTCGCTCATCAACACCGAGAGTGCCAACCTCACCTACAGACCTGAGCGATTGACGATGGAAAGTGGCGCGGGCGAGTTCACGCCTCAGGACCGCATCGGTCAGTTGACGATGCGGAATCTGGATATTGCGGATACGCGGGACAAGCTGCGCGTGTACGTGCAGACCGGACTCTTGGCGCCGGGACGCGGGTCAGCGATCCCTCAGCTCGGGCCAACCGATTCTGAGGACAGTCCGACCGACACCCCCGCCGACAGTGACGAAGGCAGCACGTAGGGCGCGGGGTTGAGCCCCGGGCCGCGCTGCGTTGAATGGTAGTGACCGTTAGTGGTAGTGACCGTGCTCTGCTGACCAGACGCCGGTGGGTTGTCCGGCGTGGGTGGTATCAGTCGAGAAGGTCGAAATCCCGGCCAACAGTCCGGCCAGCGCCAGCGCCCCGATGAGCACCAGCATCGCCACGGTGCCACCGCTGCGTTCTTGCTTGAGCTCGCAGCACTTCTTGTACTTTTTCCCACTGCCGCACGTGCACTCGTCGTTGCGACCGATCTTAACGGCGTTGGCCATAGACGTGTCCTTTCACCGAAATCGCGTCAGGGCGACGTCAAGCGTGCGCGTCTCGCCACGCGCTGGACGCCACTGCACCAGGATCGGCGACTGGTAGAGTCCCTGGACAAGTTCACCGCGGCCCTCGGTCTTGGCATCGGACACCATCAGGTCAACGGAGCGGCGCATGCGCAGGAAACGGGACGCCGGAGCCTCCAGGCTCCGCGCCACGAGTCGCTCTACTCGTGAGGTGTGCAGTCCCAGGGAATCGAGCAACTTATTGAGGGCCCGCACGAGGTCATATTGAGCGTAGCCAAGCGCCTTGGCGGGCACGGCACGTGGATCGTTCCACGCATGGCGCACCTTTTCTGCAGCGAATCGAAGGGGGTTCTGCAGCACCTCAGCCAGATCGTGCTTCATCAACAGCGTTTCGTATTCGTTGACGGTCAGGCTGGCGAACTGCTCGCTGGTCGCCAGTTCGAGACGCACGCATCCCTTGGTAACCCCGTGCGACTGGATGAGGTCCTCCACCTGAGCAAACAGTCCGAGCCGTGCCTCACGTAAGTTCACGGCATCGATCGGATGGCCAGATACCGGCACGCTGATGGTGGCCCGCGCCACCACTTCCTCCTGATTAAAGCCCACAACACGCGCCATACGTTTGCGTGGCACATCGCGGTAGACGCCGTCGAAGTCGACAAAATATACCGGCGCCTCGCGCAGCGCGTCGTCGGTCACACACGCGCGGAGTCCGCCGCCCATGAAGGCGAGATGAGAATCAGCATTGGTGGGCTCGATCGCCTTTTGCTCGGGAGCGAGTTCATCGCGCAGTTCGAACTGGTCGTGCCGATACCCGGCGCCCTCGGGGAACACGGTACGGAACACGTCCAGGTAGGGACCGATGCCACCGAATCGCGAAATCAGACGAGCGGCCAGACTCTGCGGCAGAAACCCGGCGGTGGAATGCTCAGATGCGTAGAAGTGTCGTCGAAACCCGTTCAGCGCATCGCCGTGAAGCTCTGCCGTGCGGGCTCTGACGTCAACGACGTCCAAGCGAGCCCGCGGGGTGATATTCAGTGCAAGTTCAAGAGGTAACACCAATAACGTCCGCGCAAAAGAGTAACAGAAGATGAATGGGAGTGCTGACGACTAGAACGTGCCACGAATCCAGCCCCCATCGACGGCGATCGACTGCCCGGTGATATACGCCGCTTGGTCTGAGGCGAGAAACGCGGCCAATGCCCCGAACTCGTGAGGTTCGCCCAGTCTTCGCATCGGGATTTCAGCCTCCCAGCGGGTGACAATCTCTGCGGGCGTGGTGCCCGACGCGGCGGCCATCTGGTCGGCCAAATCCACAACGCGCTCGGTTCGCGTGTAACCCGGCATGAGGTTATTGACCGTGATCCCCTCAGCGGCCACTTCACTGGCCAGCGTCCTGGCAAACGCCGTGACTCCCGCTCTCAGGCTATTGCTGAGCATCAGGCCGTCAACGGGCTGTTTGGCCGCAATCGAGGTCACATTGAGAATGCGTCCCCACTTGTTCACACGCATCGAGGGCAGGACCGCGTGAACAAAATTCACGACGCTCGTCAGCAACACGCGCGTGGCCGCGTCCCAGTCTTCCGGGGTCAGGGTCTCAAAGCGACCGGCCTTCGGGCCGCCCGAGTTGGTCACCAGAATCTCGACGGGTCCGAACACCCGCTGGGCCTCGTCAATCACTCTGGCCACATCAGAGGGCAAGGCGACGTCCGCCACCACGGTGTGGCATCGTCCCCCGGCATCAGTCAACTCCCGACACGCCTGGGCGAGAGCCTCCTGCCCCCGCGCGCAGAGCACCACCTTCGCGCCTTCGGCAACCAATGCTCCGGCCACCGCACGACCCAGTCCCTTGCTGCCGGCCGCGACCACGGCCACACGATCACGAAGGCCCAGATCCATGGCTATTTCCTCAGGTAGTCATCAGTCTTGGCGAGCCAGTCGGCGCGAGGCGGACTGAAGATGTCCACATCAAGCGTGTCCTCAAGCGCCTCGGCCTTGTGCCAGACGTTCGACGGAATATGGAGCACTTCCCCGGAACGGATGGTGATTTCTTCCGACTCATCCTCACCGATCCAGAAGTGGAGGGCCCCTTCGAGCACATAAGTCAGCTGCTCGTTTTCGTGGTGATGCCGGGGCACCACGCAGCCCTTCTTCAAGTAGACATGGGCCAGCATCATCCGGTCGCCCGTAATCAGCCGACGGTCCAGAAGAGGTGTCAAATTCTCCTTCGGCATGTCATTCCAGCGGTAAAACGTCACTTTTTGCACGTTGGCCCTCCCTTTTGCAGTGATTAGAATACCTGTAGATCGTTTTCGGAAGGAGAACATATGTCTATTCGTTGGAAATTAGCCGTGAGTGCGATCGTTGTGGCGGCTGGAATCAGCACCGTATTGGCAGCCCAGGCGTCGGTCACACTGACCCTCCGCTCAGGGGATACGCTCCCGGTCATGCTGGTTGACCTCAAGGCTGGCGGATTCGAAGTCACCGTGCGCGGTGGCGACCGGATGATTCCGAAAGACCAGGTGGCCATGGTCGACTTTGGCGGTAACGTCAGGGTTGATCAGTCGTGGTTCAGGGACATGACGGCGCTCGATCACCTCGTGGTGTTCAAGAATGGCGACACTTTACTGACCGAATGGGTGGACGTTGGCGGCACATCGCCACTGATTCTGCGGTTCAATACCGGACGCGGCGAGCGGGAGATCTCGGCGTCAGAGGTGGCCCGAATCTACCTGGTCAGACCACGAGACGAGGGCCGATCCAACAGCAGCGGCGATCAGCCGGGCATGGCGGGGGCAATGGAAGACGGGTCAATTGCCGTGTTTGCCAACCAGCCGTGGAGCGACGGCAACCTCATGGTGCGTACCGGAGAGTTTCTGACCTTCGTGGTTTCAGGGGAGATCAAGTTCGGGCCGGGCCAGAATGACGTCGCGCCCGCCGACGGGTTTGCGGGCGGGAATCGCCGAGCGGTCATCCGCGGACTGCCCGTACCGTCGCTGCCCGTGGGCGGCTTGATCGGCAAAGTGCAGAATGGACAGCCGTTCTCAATCGGCTCCGCTCCACGGGCCATCAGGATGCCGGGCAACGGTCGTCTGTACCTGGGCGTGAACGACAGCTCGTTCAACGACAACAGTGGCTGGTTCAAGGTGGTCGTGCGACGAGGCAGATAGCTAGGTGGGGAAGTGGGGAGATGGGGAGATTGGGAAGTTCCCCAACTCCTCACTTCCCCACTTCCCCACCTCTTTACTAGTGAAATGCGAGCACGGCTGAGATGATGACTGCGATGCCGAGCAGCAGCATGACACGGCTGATCATCGGGAGGCGCGCCATGCTGGCGGCGCCATCCGGTAATTTTGCCTTCTTGATCAGCACCTGCATGTAGCCGAACAGGCCAATCATCACGACGACGAGCGTGAGCTTGATGTGGAACATCGGTCCACCCAATGCCAGCGCGGCTGACACGCCCAGACTCATCACCAGGCCAACGCCCGAAACGACGAGCAGTGTCAGGCCGATGCTGGCGTTCCGGCTCAGCGCAAACGCGCGTCGCATGAACGCGCCTCGGTCGGCAGGCGCCATATCGGCCGCCGCCAATCCCAATGTGAACATCGCGAATCCGGTGCCGACGCCAAGCGCCAGACCGATGAAATGAAGCATGAGCCACACGTCGTACATCGAAACTCTCCTGAGAAACGCCGTCGGCCTGGAGCCGAACGGACACGCACGGCACCATCATCGCACCGACTGAGCCGTTCTTGACACGATCTCCCGTGGTCTCCGCTACCGGCCTTTGAACCAGGCGTCGTCCATAGGCACGTTGAACTCGATTGTGGCGATGCGAAGTTCGCCGACGAGTGCCCCGTTCTGTGTGAGTCGAACCAGGTGCGCCACCTGCACGCCATCCACGGTCCTGTAGTCGGACAACTCTTGAACGACAGCCAGACCAGCTTCCGCCTCGGTGGTGATCTTCAAGGCGAGCCCGGTGTTCGCGTCGAGGTAGTAGTGCTGGACCGCCTGGCCCTTCCGCATGACTTTCAGGTGATGTGCCTGTGTGCCGCCAACGCTTTCCATGCCGACAAGCTCAACGGTGTGCCCCTTGGCGCGGTAGTCAAGGATCGACTCATCGAATTCAGCCTGGTCCTTGATCGCTGCACCCTCGACGCCGACCACTTCCTGAAGCGCGTCCGACCCGGACATCGGATTCATCGCCCAGGCCTTTGTTCCGTCGAACATGCTGACCATCGTGAAGGAGCCCTGGCCTGTGGCCGAGCCCGTGATCTTCAGTGTTTGTATCGACTTCCATTTTTCCGGCCCGCCTTTGGTGACGTAGTGCTTGGCTACGATCTCATCGACGGTTTGGGCATGGCCTGACGCCACGGTGACTGCGAGCATCACGACGGCAGAAGCGGCGAGGGCGGAAAACTATCGCTGACGTGAGCGCCGCGCTTCGAAATATGCTGGCAAACGTCTGACGCGAGACACTCGCGTCACTTGCATTCCGTATTCGCATTCCCGTAGGTTGAGCCGTCCCTTCCTCCTGAGGTGCTCGACCATGACCACACGATCGACCTCGCTCGCTCTGACACTCGCTGTTGTCTGCTCGCTCTCTGCCTGCAGCGCCGACGGCCAGACGGCCGATCTGGCCATCCGCAATGTGACCGTGATCGATGCGGCCACGGGCGTCCGCGAGGGTCGGACCGTGCTCGTGCGCGACGGCAGAATCACGGCCGTGGTCGATTCAGACGAAGTCGTCGAGGCGACTGAGAACGTCGACGGAACGGGTCGATACCTCATCCCTGGACTCTGGGACTTCCACGCGCACCTGACCTACGACGCGCGCTTGACGGACGCGATGCCGGGTCTCTTCCTTAACCACGGCATCACGAGCATCCGGGACACCGGAGGGCCCCTCGATCAAGTCCTCGCTGCAGTTGAGCCCATGCGCGCCCAGGGCGCGACCGCGCCGCGCGTCTTCTTCGCCGGCCCACTCCTCGACGGGAAGGACGTCGTCTACGACGGGCAGAACCGACCGCTCCTGGGGATCGCGAATCCGGATGTGGAGACCGCGCGCGCAAGCGTCGCTCGGTTGGCCGACAGCGGCGTGGACTTTCTGAAGATCTACGAGATGGTCACGCCCGACGTCTTCGAGGCCCTGGTCGAGGAAGCCGAGGCGCGTGGTCTTCCCATGGACGGCCACGTTCCGCTCTCGATGCGGGCCCGTGACGTGGGACCGCGTGTCCAGTCTCTCGAACACCTTCGCAACATCGAAATGGACTGCGCCGCGAACCCCGAGGCCCTCTTGGCAGAACGTCGTCGCCTGTTGACGAACCCCGATGGCAGTCCCGGCGCGAATCTGCGATCGCGACTTCACAGTCTTCAGCGGCTCGCGGCCGTCGCCGCCTACGACGAGGCCGAGTGCGCGTCCGTCATCGCGTCGATGTCGTCGACCATTCAGGTGCCGACACTGCGGTTGAACGCGACCGCGCTGCAGCCACCCTTCGACCGGCCAGACTGGGATGCCCTCCTGAACAAGCTGCCCGCCGACGTGCAGGCCGAATGGCGCGCGACAACGGAACAGCGACGAGGGGCATCGCCGGGCGACGACACCTTCGGTGTCTGGAGCCTCCACCTGGTGCAGCTGATGCACAGGGCCGGCGTGCCAATCGGTGCCGGCACCGACACGCCCATCGGCTTCGCCGCGCCCGGCTACAGTCTTCACAGCGAGTTGGAGATGCTCGTGCGGGCTGGCCTGACGCCGCTTGAGGCCCTGGAAGCCGCTACGGTCCGGCCAGCCCAGTTCTTCGGCCTTGAGTCGGAGATGGGTGCGGTGGCCGAGGGCTACCTCGCGGACTTGGTGCTGCTGTCCGCCAACCCGCTTGACGACATCACGAACTCACGCACGGTCGTGGCGGTGGTGTCGAAGGGTAACTTCCTGGATCGCGGAGAGCTGGACGCCCTGGTCCGCTAGGCTTGTCGTTTTGGCGGAATTTGGCTCCTCGGGCAGGCCCACGACGTGGCGGCACCTCAATCCCCCATCCCCCATCATCAATGTAAGATGGCACCTCCATGTCTTGGTCCCTCGACTTCGTGACATCGTTTACGATCGCCAAATAAGGGGCTGGGTGTCGGGTTATGGAAAACTCGCTTGACTCCCGCGAGTTTCCCACACCCGGACAGCCGGCCCCCATACGCCGCGCCTACATAGACTGGCTCCGCGGCATCGCCGTGCTTTTCATGATCGAATGGCACACGGTCGATGCCTGGAACGCCGACCCCGAACGCGCCCGCACCGTCTTTGCCACGCTGGCATACATCGGAGGATGGGCAGCGCCGCTCTTTCTGTTCCTGGCCGGTGTCGCGGTGCCTCTGGCAGCTGCCTCACACGCCAGAAAAGGGCGCTCAAGCCGCGAGGCTGCGTGGGCGCTCCAGAAACGTGGCTGGCAGATCTTCGTGATCGCCCACCTGTTCCGTCTGCAGTCCTTCATCTTGAACCCGTGGGCCCGGATCGACAGCATCTTCAAACCCGACATCCTGAACATTCTCGGCCTGGGGCTGGTGGTCGCCGCGTGGTGTTGGGGCCGTTCAGCACGGCTGACGCGACGGCTCGCTTGGCTCCTGCTTCCCGCCGGCGCCATTGTGCTGCTGACGCCGCTCTCACGCGAGTGGGGGTGGCCCACAATGCCGCACCTGCGACTTGAGGCCTACATCCGGCCGAACGGCGGGTGGGGCGTGTTTACCATTTTTCCCTGGTTGGCCTACGTGCTGGTCGGGGCCGCCGTAGGCGTCTGGCTTGTGCAACCTCGCGCGGCCAGTCGGGAGCCTCTATTTCATGCGCTCCTGGCGCTCGCCGGGTTGGGTGTTATCGCCGCCGGATTCCTCGGCTCGTCTCTGCCGTCACTGACTCCAGCGTCGCAAGGCGGGTCAACGTTCTCCTACTTTGTCAGTCGAAACGGAATAATGATGGTCGCGCTTGCCGCGACCTGGTGGCTGCTAGAGACGCCAGGCGCCCAAAGGATGACTCGGTGGTGGGGGCCGGTCCTCACCTTCGGCCGCACGTCGCTGTTCGTGTATTGGATACACGTGGAACTGGCCTATGGATTCTTCAGTACGGCCTGGAAGCGTTCGATGACTATCGAAGAATGGAGCCTGGCCTACGTGGCGTTTACCGCCATGCTGTACTGGGCCGCGGCCTGGTGGGCCAAACGAACGACGACGCCCTGGGTGCCGGGGCATCTGAAGTCGACAAAAGCTTAACGGCCAGGACGTCGATAGGCCGTATGAAGGGGCTGCCGCAAGACATAACGTCCTTGGGTTCAACCGGTCCTTGGCTGGTACCGTCGTCAGGCCCGAACGCGGGGCGTGCTGGAGGGGCGAGGCGGCCGATCGTCCACATGTAGAGGCTGGCATCAGTGCCTCCGGCCATCTGGAAGCTGGCGGGATGGAAACTGATAGGCCACGTCATGAGCCACGTCAGAACGACGAACAGTCCGGTGATGCCGAGCGTGCGAGGGGTGCCACACTTCTACGAGGTCATGGTGGCGCGATTGCGTGCCGGGATATTTAGAGATGTCTGGGCCCTCAGCGGCCCACTAGGGTTGACTTAGATTGGCGCAACCCACACGAGGACGACCTGGCCGTTTCAGGATTTGACGCCCTGCGCATGTGTGACACCGGTCGCGGCCGGGTCCACATAGGAGGAACCGCCGCCAGTGGAGCCGGGACGCCCAATCGCCGGGACCGACTCGCCGCGCTTCCATCGGATCCAGAACTCGGTTTCTTCACTGGCGGTCAATGCGGATCGCTGCATCGGTGACCTCTTCTCCTCCTGTCACGGTGCAGCGACCCATTGAGTACGCCTCCGTTATGTCACCGGAACAGCCACGCAATACGACCTATCGGCGACGGCACTTCGGCTGCGCGTTCCACGACGGGGATGAACTGGATGAACCCGCTTCCGGTCTCGCGAAGGAAGCGATAGACCTCAAGTGGGTGTTTAACGTTCTCCTGATTGACGACCGTCAGCGTGTTGAACGCCACCTTGTGCTTCTTCAAGAGTTCGAGCGCGCGCATGACGTCACGAAACGTCGGCTGGCCACCACGATCCACGCGATAGCGGTCGTGCAGGGCCTCGGGACCATCGATTGACAGACCGACCAGGAACTTGTGCTCCGCCAGGAACGTGCGACACTCGTCGTCGATCAGAATACCGTTGGTCTGAATGGCATTCTCGATCTCTCGGCCTTCGGCATACTGCTGCTGAAGGGCGACAACGCGTTCGAAGAACTCAACGCCACGCAGCGTCGGCTCTCCGCCCTGCCATGCGAATGAGACGACGGGTAGCTGCGCATGGGCTTCGATGTGCTGCCGGATGAACGACTCGAGCACTTCGTCTGACATACCCCAGTCGGTGGTGCCGGGATACAGCCGTTCCTTCTCAAGGTAGAAGCAGTACTTGCAGTCCAAGTTGCAGAGCGGCCCGGACGGCTTGGTCATCATGTGAAACGGCTGAACGGCCGCAGTATGCCATCTATCTGCCGGGCGGCGGGACCCGGCGCGGTGGCCGCACTCCCGGTCCCGGTGCGCCGGTGTCACCCAGATCGGCCCTGGCCTCATCGGCAATGCGCTGCAGACGCTCGACGATGTCGGGATGCTCGTTCACCAGATTGATGGTCTCGCCAATGTCGTCTTCGAGGTTGTACAGACCCAGCTCGACTTTCAGCGTTCCAGTTCTCCCGGGAATGCCATCCCAACCCGGCGTATGCCCCTCGTAGGTCCGCGCGTTGTGGGGGAGTTGCAGTTTCCACGGCCCCTGACGGACGCCCGTGAGCGTTTGTCCGTAGTACATCCAGAAGACGTCACGCGGATTCGCATCGGGGTCGCCCTGCAGCAGCGGAAGAATGTTCACGCCGTCGATACGGCGCTCGGGCAGCGGCGCGTCGGCGATGGCGGCAATGGTTGGCAGGATGTCGATCGTCGAGGCGATTCGATCGCACACGGTTCCTGCAGGAATCTGACCGGGCCATCGGACGATGGCGGGCACGCGGCATCCACCCTCCCACATCGTTCCCTTGCCTTCGCGAAGAGGCCCTGCGCTGCCGGCGTGATTGCCGAAGTTCAGCCATGGGCCGTTGTCTGACGTGAAGATGACGACCGTGTCGTCTTCGAGGTTATGGGATTTCAAGGTCTCGAGAATCTGGCCCACCGACCAGTCGATCTCCATCATCACGTCTGCGAACATGCCCCGTCCGCTCTTGCCTCGGAATCTGTCCGATACTCCGAGTGGCACATGCACCATGCTGTGTGGCACGTAGAGGAAGAACGGTTCGTCTTTGTGGGTGTTGATGAAGCGAACGGCGCGTTCGGTATAGAGCGTCGTTAGCGAGTCCTGGTCGGAGAAGTCTTTCACTTCCTGCGCCTTCTCGTTGCCCTCAATCAAGTGCATCGGGGGCCAGTAGCCCCGATGGATGCGCGTGTCATCAGGATCGCGCTGCATGTTTGGCGTGATGGGCGTGCCGTCGTGATCGACAGGCCACATGTCGTTTGAGTACGGCAGACCGAAGTATTCGTCGAAGCCCTGCTGCAGTGGCAGGTAGGGCTGATGGGCGCCAAGGTGCCACTTGCCGAAGGCCCCGCAGGCGTAGCCCCGGCGTTTGAGCACGTCGGCGATCGTGTCTTCGTCAGGGTCGAGACCGGTCGAGGCGTTTGGACCAAGGGCGCCGAGCACGCCAACGCGATTCGAGTAGCAGCCGGTGAGCAGGGCCGCGCGCGACGCACTGCACACGGCTTGGGTCACATAGAAGTTGGTGAACCGCATGCCGTCGGCGGCCAACTGATCGATGTGGGGGGTCGTGCCGGGCGCCCCGCCGTAGATGGCCGGGTCGGCGTAGCCCATGTCGTCCATGTAGATGACGACGAAGTTCGGTGGTCGTTGTCGTGAATAGGCGGCGGCCGTGTTCCACCTTGGCAGGGCCAACCCGGCGCCGGCCAGACCCAGGCATCTCAGAAAGTCGCGTCGGGGTGTCGTGTGCGGCATCGACCACTAACGCCCGGACGGCATTTCCCCCAGTTCCACGAGCCAGATGTCGCCCTCGTCCCGCGACACCGGGAAGTACACGGAGCGCTCATCGTGACTGAGCCGGAAGTATTGCTGTCCGCCGCCGGAGCTGAACGGTGACCCGGCCAGCGCGCGCACCGCGCCTGTCGCCGGATCCAGCAGGCGGGGCGCCTCCGACGGACCGATGAACAGACGCCCATCCCGCAGCCATGCGAAGACCGCCCCCTGCACGTCGCCGAAGGACTGATACTGCCGACTGACCGTGTCGTAGATGGTCACAATTCCGTTGACAGACCCAGCAAGTTTGGTTCCGTCGGGTGACCATTGCACGCCGGGGCCAGCCAGATAGGAGCCGTCGTCGGCCGGGGTCGGAAGGATGTCCTGGGTCTGGTCCTTCCAGGGTGTTCGGGGGTCGAACATGACAACGGCCCGGCGATTGGTGACGTCGGTAAACGTCATCCGCGTTCCATCCGTGGACCAGCGTGGGTACAGAGGAGAAAAGTCTGCCACGTCAGTGATCTGGCTGAGCTGCCCGCCCGTCGTCGTGGTCCAGATTTCGTACTTCCCACTTCGATTCGAATAGAACGCCACCGCTGCGCTGTCGGGTGACCAGTGGGGCCAGCGATCATAGAAACCGTCGGTGGTCAGTTGCTGCAGTCCGGCCCCATCGACGGCGCTGATGAACAGATCTTCCTGTTGCAGGAAGCCCGTGCCAAGGATCAGCAGTTTGCTATCAGGCGAGGGATCGACGAATCGGAAGGCTCGCGATCCAGTCGTGACCGCGGTGGGAGGTCCAATGGTCGCGCGTGCCGCGTCGAATGCCGCGCGGTAAATGTTTCCGCTTGCTGACAGCGATTCGTAGACCACGTGCGTGCCAGTCGCAGACATGTGGGCGCGGCCGGCGTAGCCGGCCGGGGTCGTCACGGGCTGGGCGCTGCCCGCCGGTAATCCCGTGTCGGCATGCATCGGCAGACGCCAGAGGTTCATGCTGCCCCCCCGGTCGCTGACGAAATACAGGAACGAACCGTCCGTGTTCCACATCGGACTCCAATCGACGGCCGGATCGTCGGTGACACGCCACGGTTCGCCGCCTGACGCCGGTATCACCCACAGGTCTCTGATACTCGACGTCTCGGTTCCACTTGGAGTCCGGCCCATGCCCCAGAACGCGACAAAGCGCCCATTCGGAGACCAGGCCGGATTCGACGCGTCCAGCTCTGTCAGGGTCGTCACCTGTCCGGTGTCAATCTGGACGAGCCGCAGTTCGCTGAGGCTACCTCGGCTCGTTGCGATGCCGAACGTGGCTGTGTCGAACACCAGTTGGCTGCCGTCCGGCGACCAGGCCGGGTTGAAGCCTTTTGATGTGATCCGCCTGGGTGCTTCGCCCGTCCGTCCCATGATGAAAATGCCGCCGCCGTCGCGCTCCGAACGAAAGGCGATGTGCTCACCATCGGGCAAAAATGCCGGTGCGGTGTCTGCTGCAGGCGAGTCGCTGGTGAGGTTGATCCTCGTCTGTCCACCCACACTCTGCAGTTGGATGTCCTTATTTCCGTCTGCGGAAGACACAAAGACGAACCACCTGCCATCGGGAGACAGCGACGGCTCGTTTTCGACGCCACACGCCGACGTGAGCTGGAGATGCTGCAGCGTTGGCAGGGGGGCAACGGTGGAGTTCGGGCGCCAGAGGGCGGCAACAATGGCGACGATGGCGACAAGGCCCAGTCCCCCGACGATGAAGGGCCAGCGGCCGTGCGATGAGGAGGCCAGGACAAACGCCGGGCGGGCGAGTTCACCCGAGTCCAGTTCTTCCTTCAACGTCTGGAGTTCATTCCGCAGATCCTTGGCGCTCTGGTAGCGGCGTTCCGGGTCTTTGCGCAGACAGGTCTTGATGAGTCTGGCGAACGCGCCAGGCAGGGCCGGATTGAGTTCGGTGGCTGGCTGAGGCTGATCCCTGAGTACGGCCGACAACACCGACAAGCTGGTGTCGCTCTGAAACGGCCGCTGGCCCGTGCTCATCTCATAGAGCATCATGCCAAGCGAAAAGATGTCTGTTCGATAGTCAACCGCCCGGCCTTCGGCCTGCTCGGGCGACATGTAGGCCACCGTGCCCACGATTCTGCCTTCGCCCGTGAGTTGCCGCGTGGGCTGCTCGTCGGCGAGTCCCTCGGGTTCGTGGAGCTTGGCCAAACCGAAGTCGAGGATCTTCACGTGGCCTTGCGGCGTCACGAGCACATTGGCGGGCTTCAAGTCGCGATGGGTAATGCCGCGTTCGTGCGCCGTACTGACCGCATCCGCGATTTCGACCGCCATCCCGAGCAACGTGTCGAACGGGAAGCCGCCCGAGGGAATCTTCGACGACAGCGGGTCGCCCTCGACCAACTCCATGGTGATGAAGCGGGTGTCGCCTTCCTTCTCGAACGAGTGCAGCGTCACGATGCCCGGGTGATTGAGGGAGGCCACCGCCTTGGCTTCCCGCTCGAAGCGGTCGAGGTCGTCGTCGGTGACCGCAACCGAGTCGGGCAGCACCTTGAGGGCCACCGTCCGATCCAGCGTCAGGTCTTCGGCGGCATACACCTCGCCTATTCCGCCTTTGCCGACCAGACGCAGAATCCGATAGTGGCCGAGTGTGGTGCCGATCATTGGTTCGAGTGGGCCCATCTTACCCTAGCAGTCCGGGGTGCAAGTCGATGCGCGCGCCGCCGGAAAGGGCCATCGTCACTTCACCGGTACCAGACGCGTGAGTTCTTCGAACCAGTTCTGGACGAGGACGAGTTGCGGCGTCGTGGACGAACTGGCCTCCACCGGCCGGAGCATCAGGAAGCGCTGGCCATCGGCCGTGACGTCGAACCACGACTGCGGCGCGCCGCTGATGAAACCCACATACCCCGCGGCGTCGAACAAGTGCTCGGGCGTGCCGACTCCACTTTCCCCATGTGCTGCCACTCAGGTCGTCGATGGTCCGTTTGTCGGGGTGTCTCGCATTGGCATTCAGCGCTCGCCAGGCGGGTCGCTGGTCAAGGTGCACAACACGGGTGAACTCAAGAACATGCCGTTTGTGCCCGAGGCCATGGTGGTGGAACCCATGAAGACCACCGAGGAAAGAGAACGTCGTGGTCGTGCGGATGGGCCCACGCGTCGAGGTGCTGGCGACCAACACGCTGATCGCCCTGTGCAGGTGTTAACATCGGTCCATTCTCGGAGGGCTAACCTATGCGCCATCACACCGCACGCTATCTGTCGCTGATCGCAGTATCCGCGGCTGTTCTGATTCTCAGCCTCGCAGTTTCTGGTGCGCAGGCACCAGCCGACGGCGATCACGCCGCCCATCTCAGGGCCTGGGATGCGCACGAGGCGATGACGCAGTCCTCGCCCTATCGGACGATGAACTGGTCGTACGTGGGGATGACCAACATCAGCGGCCGGATCGCCGACGTCGCGGTCGCCGACCGTGAGTCGTCGCGGCGTCTGTATGCCGGCAGTTGTTGCGGCGGTGTGTGGGCGTCGGACGATCTCGGCGAGACGTGGAAGCCGGTCTTCGACAAAGAAGCGTCGACGGCCATCGGTGCGTTGGCGGTCGCGCCATCCAACCCGGACATCGTCTGGGTCGGCACCGGTGAGTCGAACATCTTCCGCAGTTCCTACACCGGCGTGGGCGTGTACAAGTCCACCGACAATGCAGGATCGTTCCAGCACATGGGTCTGATCGACACGGGCACGATCGGCCGCATCGTGATTCACCCGACCGATCCGAACATCGTCTACGTCGCATCCGCCGGCCAGGAGTGGGTCGAGAATGAGATGCGCGGCGTGTTCAAGACAACCGACGGCGGCCAGACGTGGACACACTCGCTCGAGATCAGCCCGAAGACCGGCGTCAATGACCTGGTGATGGACCCCAGTGACCCGAACACGCTGTACGCGGGCGCGTGGCAGCGGCAACGCCGCAAGTGGAACGACCCGCGCGTCGAGGCGGGCTTCGGCGAAGGCGGCATCTTCAAGACGACCGACGGGGGCCGGACGTGGGCCCCGCTCACCAACGGCCTGCCCCCGTCGAACGTGCTGGGTCGCATCGGCCTTGCCGTGGCGGCGTCGAATCCGGACGTCGTGTATGGCTACATCGACAACTACGCATGCGACGCGACGGTGGAATCTGGCGGACGGGGCCAGAACCCGGGCGGCAGCGCGGCGGCCTGCAGCATCAAAGGAAACGAGGTCTATCGGTCCAACGACAAGGGCGTGACCTGGACACGCGTCAGCGGGCAAACCGAAGAACAACGCCAGTTCGTCAAGATGATGGGCGCCTCGTATGCGTGGGTCTTCGGCAACATCCGTGTCGATCCGACCGACGAGGACACGATCTATTCGCTGGCACTTCGCGTCACCGTGTCGCGAGACGGCGGCACGACGTGGGCACGGCTCGGCGAGCCCTGGCCTGACGGACCGCCGGCGGGCACCGGCTCGAGCAGCTCAGGCGGCGACAACCACGCCATGTGGATCGATCCCGAGAACCCCCACTTCATCGTCCTGGGCAACGACAGCGGCTTTCGGACGTCGAGTGACGGTGGCCAGACGTGGCGAAGGGCCGAACTGCCGGTGCAGACAGTCTTCAGCACGAGCTCCGACATGGACACGCCGTTCCGCGTGTATGCGTCGGTGCAGGATCACGGCAGCTTTCGCGCCGCCATCGACGGCGACAACTTGACCCCGATGCCGTGGGAACGAGCGCCTGGTGGTGAGTACACGCAGCATGCCATCGACCCCAGAAACCCGAACATCGTGTATTCGGGCAAGCTGACACGCACCGACTACAGTGTGGCCGACGCGGCCGACGCCGGACGCGGCGGCGGACGAGGCGGCGGCGAAGCACCGACCGGCCCACAGCGCACCACTGATATCCGTCCCTCGATCACGGCCGACGAGGATCCACTGCGCATGCAGGTGCTGGCACCAATCCAGCTCTCGCCGCACGACCCCGATACCCTCTACTTCGGTACCCAGTATCTGTACCGCTCGAGCGATCGCGGTGAGACGTGGGAGCGTCTGTCGGACGACATGAGCTACGGCGACCCCGCCCGGATCGGTGACGTCCCGCACCAGCTCGTCATCACGATCTCAGAGTCGCCCAAGAAGAAGGGCCTGCTCTACACCGGCACTGACGACGGACGCCTGTGGGTGTCAATTGATGACGGCCAGGAGTTCAGCGAGTTGACGGCCAACCTGCCCAAGCGGCAATGGATCGGGAAGGTCGTGGCCTCGCAGCACGACGAGGCCACGGTCTACGTCGCCCAGCAGGGCCGTTACGACGAGGATTTCGCCGCACGTCTCTACAAGTCCACCGACTACGGCAAGACGTTCACGAGCATCGCCGGCAACATCCCGGGCGGGCCGATGAACATGATTCGCGAAGATCCCGTGAGTCCCAACGTGCTCTACGCCGCAAACGACTTCGGCCTGTATGTGACGACGAACGGTGGCCAGCGCTGGGACGTGCTCGGTGGCAATCTGCCATCGGTGGCCGTGATGGACTTCGTCGTGCACCCGCGCGACCGGATGCTCGTGATTGGGACGCACGGCCGCGGGATGTGGGCCATCGACGTGAGCAAGATCAAGTAGCCGGGGTGCCGCTGGGGCGGGCCGCCCGTCACCAGTCTGGCTCCGCATAGCACGCGTGGTTGGCGTGCGCGTATCATTTACAGGAACTCGAATTTGGCTCCTCGGGCTGGATTTGAACCAGCAACCCTCCGGTTAACAGCCGGATGCTCTACCGTTGAGCTACCGAGGAACGAGAGCGCACAGGAAAGACCGTACCTGCAGCGACGAACCTCGATTCTAGAACGCCACCCGCCGCGCGCGCAAGCAATGCGGTCGGCCAGGGCCAAAAAAGCCCCAAAGAAGAAAGGGCCGGAGGTCATCCTCCGGCCCTCACCATGAACCCCAGGACCCCTGGACCCCTACTTGACCGTCGTCTCGAGCGTGACGGTCATCGAACCGCGGTAGGCATTCGAGACGGGACAACCGGCCTCAGCGGCCTTGGCCACCTCGGCAAAGTCTTCAGCCGCGATGCCGGTCAGGCCTTCAGCAATCACCGACAGAGCTGAGGTGGTGATCTTGATGCCCGACTCGCCCTTGTCCGCCGTCACCTTGCAGGAGATTTCGGTCTTGGCAATCGCTCCGCCCTTGCGGCCAACCGTGGCGTTGAGCGCCATCGCGAAACAGGCTGCGTGCGCCGCCGCCATCAACTCTTCGGGGCTCGTCACGCCCTCCGGTTCACCAATGCGGCGAGGAAACGTGACGGGTAACGAAAAGGCACCGGATCCGGCCGCAACCGTCCCCGACCCTTCCATGATCGGACCAGCCCAATTAATAGTGACGTGACGCGAAAACTCCATGCACTCTCCCTTGTATTCGTAAATTGCCTATCGACGTCGGCCGCCGACTGCTTTTGACCGACCACTCTTCGATGTGGTCGCCAACTGTACCGCGGCCCCGACCATTGCCAGAACCACCCATCCGCCTATGATCGACCAGTTTCCTGGTAGCGGGCCCGCTGCATACACCGCCCAGATGTTCTCAGGCGTGATCAGCACTGCGCTGACCCGATCGCCTGCCAGGGCCAGTCCGCCAACAATCAGCGTCCACGATCCGGCCAAGGCGGTGCCGATGACGACGACATACCGCGCCACCTTCAGGGCGCCCAAGGCACCAACCACGGCCATGATGACCAGCAGGATCGTGGGTGGATCGCCGCCGACGCCGCGCCAAATCAGATGGACGGCCAGCGACGCGAGGCCCGCGCCAACCAGCCCCACCCCGATGAAATAGGCGGCGATCATCAACCCGGCGCCAATGAGGCCACCAACAGCCGCTGCCATCGCCAAGGCCCAGACGTTGGCCGTGCCCATCACCGATGAGGTCACCACCGCACCGAGGATGAACCCGTAGACGCCGAGCACGATCCTGAACAGCCGGTAGCCCGCGAAACAGGCCACAGCACCGCTGATCACAAGAATGGCTGCCGTTGGGATGGCGTACGACGCCGGAATCATCCGTTGATTATAGGGGTGAATCAGTCGTCTCCCGTGTCGCGTGTGGGATGATGCTGCGTGCCGACGCCTCGTCCCTCACTGACTGGAGCCCTGCTCGCTACCGCTGGACTGGCGCTGCTGGTCTGGCAAGTCCGGCTGGTAGGTCTCGACCAGATTGGCAGCGGATTTCGCGCGGTCGGGTGGCAGGGCTTCGCGGCCATTCTCGCCTTGTCGCTGTTTCGTTTTGCGGCGCGCTCTCTGGCCTGGATTACCTTGATCGGACACCCGGTGCCCTTGCGGAGCGCCACGGCAGCCACGATCAGCGGAGACGCACTCGGCAATCTCTCATTCCTGTCGCTGCTCGTGTCGGAGCCGGCCAAGGCGCTCTACATCACACGACACGCGCCCACCGCCGCGGCGTTTGCCGCGCTGACGGCCGAGAACTTTTTCTACAGCGTCTCGGTCGCGTGCGTGATTCTCGGGGGCACGATCACACTGCTTGCAAGGTTTGTGTTGCCCGACGCGCTACGCGCCGCCGTCTGGTTCTCTATGGCGGTCATGTTGAGCGTGCTCGCCGTCGCGGCGTGGGTGGCCTATCGTCGGCCCGCGCTAAGCGCGCGCATACGCACCTGGCTCGTCCGCACCTCAGGCGGACGCCTGGACCGCTGGCTGACCAAGGCCCAGGACGTCGAGAGCCAGACGTACCTGGCCCTCTCGTCGAGTCCCTGGCGACTGGGCGTTGTGCTGGCATGCGAGACGGCATTTCACGTCGCCAGCATCGCGGAAGCCTGGCTGACGGTCTGGATGCTCACGGGCTCATCGACGTTCGTGAATGCGTTTCTGCTCGACACGGTCAACCGTTTCATCAACGTCGTGTTTCGAGCAGTCCCCATGCGTGTGGGCGTGGATGAGTTCACCACGTCCGGGTTTGCCGAAATGTTGGGCCTTGGCTCGGCCGCGGGCCTGACAATGGCGCTCGTTCGGAAGGCGAGGCTACTGGTCTGGGCCGGTGTTGGTCTTGCCCTTGTCGGCCGCCGCGCGATGTCTCGCTGACACTCAGGCCGCCCAGACCGGATACTCTAGGCGAATGGCGACAATACTGGTGGCTGAGGATGAACCCGCGATTAGAGCCTTGACGGTGCGGATCCTCGAACTGGCTGGACACCGCGTCATCGCGTGCGCCGACGGGGCGTCTGCGATCGCCGTGACAGAGCCGTTTGACTTGCTCCTGACGGATTACGTCTTGCCGGACATGAACGGCCAGCAACTGATCGACCACCTGCGCAGCGGGCGACCGGACCTGCCTTTGATCCTGATGTCGGGTTACCTACCAGACGCTGATATGCCCTTGGCCCAGCCCGCCATGTTTCTGCAAAAACCCATGCGCCCGGCCGTGATCAGGGACGCAGTCGAGAAGATGCTTTCGGGTCGTTGATCACACCGGCGCGCCTAAGGGCATCGGTGGTGCACGTGGCTGAAGTGGGGTCGTGCCTCAATCGCTCAGCGAGGGCCGCCAGGTCATCCGGTGTATCCACGTCGTGCCACTCAGCCACGCGATGCACGGCGAACTCGAATGCACGCACGCCCGCCTCCACATCGTCGAGCGCGTTCTGAGTCCCCCAACGCACGTCTGCGAACAAGCGCGGCACCCGACCCGACTGCGCTGTCAGGCCGATGAGATAGAAACTCCCGTCGCCAGAGGGGCCCGTCACCACCGATTGTGGATTCTCGCGAATCAGTCGTACGGCTTCTTCCAGACAACTCGTCGGCAAATCCGGCACATCGGCTCCAAGCAGGATGACCCGCGAAAATCAGGCCGACACCAGGTCTTCAATCACATGTTGCAGGCGCTCTCCCAACGACGTGCCGCGCTGAGGGAGCAACTGATGCCAGAGGATGGACGGACGATCCATGCGAAATCCATCGACTGGTGGCGTGACCGCCACCCTGAGAGACACATCGGCAAGCGTGGCCACTTTGGCAACCAGATCGTCGAGAAACGCCAGGGCCACTTCCCGACGGCTGTCAACATCTGTCAACACTGGTGCGAGTCGCGCCTTCATGCCTGGATCGGCAGAGGAACGGGTCAGGATCGCGATAACAGTGGACACTGGTGGCCATCTTAGCCCATCTGCAAGAACTGTCCTTCACTACATGTCGCGGCGGCCTTCCATCGCTTTCGACATGGTGAATTCATCGGTGTAATCCAGATCCGATCCCACCGGCACCCCCATCGCAATACGGCTCACGCGTACGCCGATGGGCTTAAGCAACTTCGCGAGATAGAGTGCTGTTGCTTCACCCTCGACCGTGGGATTGGTCGCGACGATGATCTCTTCCACGCCACCTTCACCCACGCGCGCCAAGAGTCCCTTGATCTTGAGGTCGTCCGGACCGATGCCCTGAAGCGGAGCGATCGTCCCCATCAACACGTGGTATCGGCCACGAAATCCGCGCGTGCGTTCGACGGCCCAGACGTTCTCGGGCTGTTCCACCACACAAATCACCCGGCGGTCGCGCTGAGGATCGGTGCAATAACGGCAGGGATCCGTATCTGTGATGTTGCTGCAGGTCGAACAGTAGGTGACTCGATCCTTGACCGATAGCATCGCCGCACACAGGGCATCGACGTCTTCGCGGGGCGTCTTGAGCAGGTGAAAAGCCAGACGCTGAGCACTCTTGGCTCCGATGCCGGGCAGACGCTGGAGCGCGGTGACCAGCCCGGCCAACGGGTCGCCGGACATCAACTGAGGCCTGGCAGGCCCATGCCGCCCATCATGCCTTGCATCTGGCCCGCCAGCGCTTCGTCCACCTTCCGGTGGGCGTCATTGGTGGCGGCCACGATCAGATCCTGCAGCATCTCCACGTCATCTTTTGATACCACTTCGGGATCGAGTCGAATCGACAGGAGTTGCTTGTTGCCGTTGACGGTCACCGTCACCATGCCGCCACCGGCCGTGGCGTCCATGCGCATCTCGACCATTTGCTGCTGCAAACGCTCTTGCATCTGCTGAGCCTGCTTCATCATGTCCTGGATATTCACTGGATTTCCTCTACATCCTCAATATCGCCGCCAAAGACGTCGAGGACATTCTGCACGGCCGGTTCTGCCTTGGCACGGGCGCGCAAATCGGCCTGTCGTCCGGTACTGTCGGCCGACGTCTGGGCTGCCCCGGGCGAGCGCGATTCCCCCGCTGCTGCCGCTTCTTTCACCACGACCGTCATCGTCCGACCAGTAAGATTCTTCGCGAGGCCTTCAATCCATGCCCGCTTGGCCTCCAACTGTCCACGCAGATTCTTGTGCGCCGGAGCGAACGTAAACACGACCTGGTCCGCAGCGACCTCCACCGTTTGTACCTGCGCAATGACCATCGCAAAAAAGATCTTGTTGGACTCACGAATCGAAGCCAGCAGCGATTGCTTCACAGACGCCGGTGCGGCGACGGCGGCGGCGCTGCCGCTGCCAGACCGTGGGCGATCGACTGGCGCAGCCGGCGGCCTGGATGGAGCCTGCCTGGGTGGTGCCGACGTGGATGGTGCCGACGTGGATGGTGCCGACGTGGATGGTGCCGACGTGGATGGTGCCGACGTCGCGCGGCGCGATGGAGCTGCGGCAGCCCTGGGTGGAGGGCCGGCCGTCCCCGCGAGGAGGTCCTCGATAGGCGTCAGTTTTCTCAAGTGGATCCACTTGAGCAACGCCATCTCAAACGTGTGACGCGGCTGAGATGAAGTGCGAATATCGCGCTCGGCGCTCGACAACAGGTCGAAGGACCGCATCAAGTCTTCGCGAGAATAGTGCTCGGCTAGGGCCTGCATGCGTTCCCGTTCGCCTTCAGACGCGATCTCGGGGTCTGCCAGCCGACTGACATCGATTCGAATCACCATCAGGTCCCGCATCAACCGGGCGAGTTCCCGGCAGACCGTCCGCAGGTCAAATCCTGACTCCACAATGGCGCCGGCCTGCGCAAAGACGGCGCTGGCATCTTCACGAGCCACCATCTCGGCGACGTCGAACTGCACGTCCCGCCCGATCACGCCGAGCACGGTGCTGACATCGGCCGCGGTGACATTGGTGCTGGTGAACGCCAGCACCTGATCGAGTGCGCTCAGCGCGTCTCGCATGCTGCCTTCAGCCGCACGCGCCACCAACGCCAGTGCCGCCTCCTCGACCTGCACCTCTTCGCGCATCGTCACGCCGCGCAGTTGGTCGCGGATGGACGCAAACGGCAACGCCTTGAGTTCAAACACCTGCGACCGGGACTGGATGGTATCGGGCACCGCATTGAGCTCGGTGGTGGCCATCATGAACTTGACGTAAGGCGGCGGTTCCTCGACGGACTTGAGCAGCGCGTCGAAGGCGTTCTTCGAGAGTCGATGGACCTCATCGATGATGAACACCTTGTAGCGATCGCGCATCGGTGCGATCGACAGAGGTTCGACGATGACCTCACGGACCGCGTCGATGCCGGTGTAGGTGGCCCCGTCGATTTCCATCACGTCCACATCGCGGCCTTCGGCGATCTCGCGGCAGGCGTCACACTCGCCACAGGGGTCGGGGGTGGGCCCGTTGACGCAATTGAGTGCACGGGCCAGAATGCGCGCCGTGGTGGTTTTGCCGACCCCGCGAGGCCCGGCAAAAATGAACGATTGTGCGAGGCGACCCGAGGCGATGGCATTGCGAAGCGTGTCGACGACACCACGTTGGCCGATCACATCCTCAAACCGCTGAGGGCGCCAT
>JABMNV010000057.1 GCA_013203475.1 Acidobacteriota bacterium | reverse complement strand
GGGGATGTAGTCCAGGTCACACGCCGGATCCGGTTCGTCAAGGTTGGCCGTGGGCGGCGCAATCTGATGTTTGATTGCCATTGCCGTAATGCCGGCTTCGAGTCCGCCGGCAGCCCCCAGGAGGTGGCCGGTCATCGACTTGGTCGACGAGACCGCCAGGCGGTAGGCGTGTGCCCCAAAGGTGCGTTTGACGGCCAACGTCTCCGTTGGGTCGTTAATGGGAGTCGAGGTGCCGTGGGCGTTGATGTAGTCAACCTGGTCGGGTGTGATGCCGGCCTTGCGTATGGCCATTCTCATCGACCGCACCGCGCCATCGGCGTCCGGCGGCTGGCCCGTCAGGTGATACGCGTCCGATGACAGGCCGTATCCAGCCATCTCGCAGTAAATGTTCGCGCCGCGCCTCTTGGCGCTTTCGAGTTCCTCGAGGATCAGCATCCCGGCGCCTTCACCGATGACAAACCCATCGCGGTCTTTGTCAAACGGCCGACTGGCGCGCTCCGGTTCGTCATTTCGCGTCGACAGCGCGCGCATGGCTGCAAACCCACCGACGCCGAGCGGGGTGATCGCCATCTCGGATCCGCCGGCAATCATGGCGTCCGCATCGCCTCGGCGGATGATTTCGAACGACTCGCCAATTGAATGGGCAGACGCCGTGCACGCGGTGCACGCCGCCAGATTCGGCCCCTTCGCGCCGAATCGGATGGACACGTGCCCCGCAGCCAGGTTGATGATGGACGCCGGAATAAAAAATGGGGAAATCCGTCGTGGCCCGCCGTCGAGAAGCGCGCTGTGTTCTCGTTCAATCGTACTGAAGCCGCCGATGCCGGAGGCGATATACACGCCGACCTGATCGGCGTTCTCAGACGTGATCGCCAACTTCGAATCATCCATCGCGAATTGCGACGCAGCGATCGCGAACTGAATGAACACGTCAATCTTCTTGACGTCCTTCTTTCCAACGAAGTCGAGCGGGTCGAACCCCTTGACTTCGCCGCCAATGCGCGAAGAGAACAGCGTCGGGTCGTAGCGGGTAATTGGACCAATCCCACTCCGGCCCGCGCAGAGCGCTTCCCAGTTCGCCTCTGTCCCAATTCCCACTGGAGAAATCAGGCCCACACCGGTCACTACTACTCGTCTCGTCAAGTCTCCTCCGACGCACTCTACAAAGGCCCCTGGCAGCCGCGGCTGCCCCAGGGGGGCGCGAGACGCAGTGGTCCCTACTTTTTCTTGGTATGCGCCTCAATATAGGTCACGGCGTCTTTCACGCGCGTGATCTTCTCAGCATCTTCGTCCGGAATTTCGATACTGAACTCCTCCTCGAACGCCATCACCAATTCGACGGTGTCGAGCGAGTCAGCTCCCAGATCGTCCACGAATGAGGCGTCCACGGTGACTTCGTCCTCATCCACACCCAACTGTTCCACGATGATCTTCTTTACCTGATCTGCGACGGCCATTCGTTCCTCCTGCTGCGGCGCGCTCCTTGCGACGCCACGCTACATGTGCATCCCGCCGTTGACGGCGAGTACGTGTCCCGTAATATACGCTGCCTCGTCCGATGCAAGGAATCTGACGGCGGCCGCGATGTCCTCCGGCGTCCCAAGACGCTGGAGGGGAATCTTTTTCGCCCACTCCTCGTGGGCCCCTTCCGAAATCGCCTTGGTCATGTCGGTCTCGATGAGCCCAGGGGCCACCGCATTCACCGTAATACCGCGCGAGGCCACTTCCTGCGCCAGCGACTTCGTAAACCCAATCAAGCCGGCCTTGGAGGCCGCGTAGTTTGCCTGGCCGGCATTCCCGGCCTCTCCCACGACCGACGTAATGCTGATGATGCGGCCATACCGCGCCTTCACCATCGACTTGAGGACCGCCTGCACACACGTAAAGGCCCCCGTCAGATTCGCGGCAATGACGCCATCCCAATCGTCGCGCTTCATGCGCAGCATCAACTGGTCACGTGCAACACCGGCGTTGTTCACCAGAATATCAATCTTGCCATGACGCTCGATCGCCGCCTTGACGACCGCCGTCACACTGGCCGGGTCGGTCACATCGAGCGTGGCCAGTTCGGCGGTGCCTCCGGCCGCCACAATCTCATACACCGTGCTCGTCGCATTGTCACCGCGCGCAGCCGCGATCACATGCGCGCCACCAGCCGCCAGCGACTTGGCAATAGCGCGCCCAATTCCGCGCGACGCTCCGGTGACCAGGGCCACACGGCCCGTCAATATCATCATGACAGCCTGCCTACTTCACCACAGTCTCTACGGTCGCGCAATGCAAGCTTCGCGCTCAACGGATAAGTGCCTCACGCAGTCGTGCCACCATCTGTCCATCGGCCAACCTCGCGGCGGCAGCAATGCCGTTCCGTACCGCGTGCGCGTCCGACCGCCCGTGTCCCACCAGGGCTAATCCGTTCAACCCCAAAAGCGGGGCGCCGCCATGCTCGGACGAATCGACCCGGCTGCGGAGCCGGGCAAAACCGTCATCCACCACCGCAGCGCCCTGTTTCGGGTCCGGAGAAGACGCCACAGCCTGCCGAAGCAGTTGCCCTAACATCTCGACCAGGCCCTCGCCGAACTTCAGGGCGATGTTTCCCGTGAATCCGTCACACACAATCACGTCGGCCTGGCCGCTGAAGAAGTCACGCGCTTCCAGATTGCCAACAAAATTCAGGGCCGACGCGGCCAGCAGCCGATGGGACTCCCGAACCAGTTCAGTGCCTTTGCCCGCCTCTTCCCCGACCGACAACAATCCGACCCGCGGACGCTCAATGCCCAAGGCGACCTCTGCGTAAGCCGAGCCCATCAGGCCGAACGCCCGCAGGTGCTCGGGGCGACACTCCAGCGTGGCTCCGGTGTCGAGCAGCACGGCCGAGCCAGCCAGCGTGGGCACCAGCACGGCCAACGCAGGGCGCTCAGCGCCCACCAGCACGCCAAACGCGGCGTGGGCAGCCAACAGGGTGGCCCCGGTGTGCCCGGCGCTGTACAGCGCCTGCGCGTCGCCGCGAGCCACGGCCTCGGCCGCGACCTTAATCGAGGCGCGCGGCTTGCGCCGCAGCGCCGCCAGGGGCGCCTCGTTCATGGCAATGAACTCGGGTGCGTCGAGAATCGAAAGGGACGGAGGCGCCGTGCCACCCGCCTCGCGGGCCACTGCGGCAGACAACTCGGCTTCGGGGCCCACCAAGAGCACTGACAGCCCCAAATCCCGAGCCGCGGCCACGGCCCCGGCAATGACCGCACGAGGGGCGAGATCGCCCCCCATGGCATCAACCGCGATAATCAGAGGTTAGTCTTCCTTGACCGCGCGAACCTGGCGGCCGTTGTAATAGCCACAGTTGCTGCACACCTGATGGGGCAGCTTCATTTCCTGGCATTGCGGACACCGCGTGGACTGCACCTTGGTCAGCGAGTCGTGTGTCCGTCGCTTGGATGTGCGTGATTTGGAATGACGTCGTTTTGGATTCGGCACAGTCTCTACCCCTTGGTCTTCTCGTTACGGCTTGTCCACTCGGCGAGCACGGCCATCCGTGGGTCTACCCACTCCTGCTGGCACTCGCACGTTTCGCGATTCCAATTCACACCACACACCGGACAGAGGCCCTTGCAGGCTTCCGTGCACAGTGGCTTCATCGGCAACGCGAGATACAACTGTTCGCGAACCACCGCGCCAAGGTCAATCGCCTCGTCGTGATACTCCGCCAACCCGAAGTCATGGTCTTTGACGTCGGATTCAACTTCATCGGGCCGCGCGGCCCCCGTCTTCAACAATGCGCCGTCCTTGGCCGCCGTGGCCGCCGTGACTGTCGCAAATTCCGCCGGCGGCACAAACCGGGTTTCCACCTCGGCATCCACCGGCACCGCATACGATTCCAGGCAACGGCTGCAACGCGTCTCAAACGCCGATGTCACCCGGGCCTTGAGCACGACGGCCGTTCTGCCGTCACGGCTCACCGTACCAACCACGTCGGTCGGCCCCGACACCGTCATATCATCCGTCAGATCAGCAAAGGCCTCTGGCGCGTAGCTCCGGTTGACATCGTCAACCCCCGTCCGTAGCCGACTGATATCGAACAGCATGGTTCCCTCTACCAGCCCCTGCCAGTAGCGCAAACAGCGATTCTAGCACGGGAGCGGGGGGTCCTGGGGTCCAGAGGTCCGCCTACACGCTCCACGAGCGAGGGACGAACAGGTCCTCGAACAAGGCCACCGCGTAACGGTCAGTCATTCCGGCCAGGAAGTCACGGGCAGCGGCGTCCAGGCCTTCGGTCTCAATCGTGACCGGGTCCAGGAACTGGGCGGGGCTCTGCCGGAGCTTATCCCACAGGCCGCCAAGGACGCCGGCCGCCTTCTCAAATTCGGCGGTCGCCCGCGGATTTTCATACACGGCCTGAAACAGGAATTCACGCAGATCAAGCGTGGCCTGCAGCACTGGCTCACTCATCCGAATCTCGGTCAACCCGCCCGCCAGCGTCTGGTTGACCACGTCGGTCACCATCGAATTGATGCGCAGCCCCGAACTGTCACCCAACAAGCTGACTGCAGACTGAGGCAAGTCCTTCGTATCCAACACCCCCGCCCTCACCGCATCGTCGATGTCGTGATTAACGTAGGCAATGATATCGGCCACGCGCGCGATCTGGCCTTCGATGGTGCTGGCGCGATGTTCAGGCGGGGCGCCGACAGGCAGACCGTGTTTGCCTTTCGAGTGCCGCGCAATCCCGTCGCGCACTTCCCACGACAGGTTCAACCCTTGCCGATCGTTTTCGAGCACGTCCACGATCCGCAGGCTCTGTTCGTGGTGGCTGAATCCGCCGGGCACGAGTTTGTCGATCACGCGTTCGCCGGCATGGCCGAACGGCGGGTGTCCCATGTCATGGCCGAGCGCGATCGCTTCGGTGAGTTCTTCATTGAGGCGCAACACCTTGGCGACGCTTCGCGCAATCTGCGAGACCTCCAGGGTATGCGTCAGCCGGGTACGATAGTGGTCGCCCTCTGGCGCAAAGAACACTTGTGTCTTGTGCTTCAGACGCCGAAACGACTTCGAGTGAATCACCCGGTCTCGATCGCGCTGGAAAATCGGACGGATCGGATCAGGGGGTTCAGGCCGCAGCCGGCCCTTGCTCTGGCTGCTCCGCGAGGCTTGAGGCGCCAGCGTCTCGTCTTCCCGGACCTCGAGTTGTTCACGAATAGTAGTCATCGGAGGGACCATTCTAGCAAGTTGCCAACGGCGCCGTGAGAGCTTCCACGCCTCGTGTGCATCCGCCTGGCGCTGGCCAGAGCCGGCATGCTCAGAATATGAGCCGTGCGAAACTTTCGCCGTGCGGCAACGGCGGCACGCCAAAGATCTCTGCCACCGTTTGCCCCAGGTCCGCGAACGTCGCGCGGGTCCCCACGTCCACACCGGGCGTCACGGTCGCACCGGCGACCAGCAGCGGCACATATTCGCGCGCGTGGTCTGTCGATGGCGTGGCCGGGTCGTTGCCATGATCGGCGGTCACGATCAGCAGGTCGGACTCCGTCAGGCGAAGCATCACCTCGGCGAGTCTGACATCGAACCGCTCGAGATTCGCGGCGTATCCGGCCACGTCGTTGCGGTGACCGTACAACGTATCAAAGTCGACAAGGTTGACGAAGATCAGGCCGCGTTCCGTTGTCCCCAACTCCTCGAGCACGACGTCCATGCCATGATCATCAGACGTGGTGTGAATGGCCTTGGTCAGTCCCCGCCCAGCAAACAGATCCTCGATCTTCCCGATGCCAACGACCGGATATCGAGCTGCCTTCAGAGTGTCGAGCAGGGTGTGGCCGAAGGGATCCAGGGCATAGTCGCGTCGATTTGACGTGCGCACAAAACTACCCGGTTCCCCCACAAAAGGCCTGGCGATGACCCGGCCTACGCCCATCCCGCGTCCCACCAGATCGAACGCCGCATCGCAATAGCGATACAACTCGTCGATTGGCACGATGCGCTCGTGCGCCGCAATTTGAAACACGCTGTCCGCTGAGGTGTAGACGATGGGCGCGCCAGTGCGGAGGTGTTCGGGACCGAGCTCATTGATAATTGTGGTGCCCGACGCAACGACGTTCCCGATTGTTGTGCGGCCGATCCGGTGTTCAAACTCGGCGATCGTTTCTTTGGAGAACCCCGACGGGAACGTCGGGAACGGGTGGTCAAGCACGATGCCCATGAGTTCCCAGTGCCCTGTGACAGAATCTTTGCCCGGCGAGGCCTCTGCCATCCGCCCCGCGGCACCGCGCGGCGCAGGACCGTCACCACCGATGCGGGCCACCCGGCCCAGCCCCAGCGACCGCAACGTGGGCACCTTCAGTGGCACCGCGTCAGCAATGTGCCCCAGCGTGTCACTCCCCTCGTCGCCGTACGCGGCAGCGTCGGGCAACTCCCCACAGCCGACCGAATCCATGACGATGAGCACGACTCGTGAAATCATGAAAACCAACTCTGCACTTGGGCCAGCGCATCGGCCTGCACGGCCCCGTCGGTGCCAACCCCCTGAAGCCATCGTACGCTAGGTTCCTTGCGGAACCACGCGACTTGGCGCTTGGCATACTTCATGTTCTCGCGGACGATGAGCGCGCGTGTGGCCGGTTCGTCGCGCACGCCTTGGCGCATCTCGATGATCTGGCGATAGACGAGGCCACTGAACGCATGGGCGGTCTCTGGGACGCCACCCGCAATCAGATCTTCCACCTCCTGCACCACTCCGCGCGCGAACTGGGCCTCCACGCGGCGAGCTACCCGTGATTCGAGGTCAGGACGCGGGTCCATCACCGCCAGCTCCAGGACATCCCAGCCGGCCAGCGCCGACTGGGTCTCGGCAAAATGAGTGGTCAGAGGACGCCCGGTGATAAGGAACACCTCCAACGCCCGGATCAGGCGCATCCGATCGCGTGGCTGGATGCGAGCGGACGAGTCGGGATCGACTCGGGCCAACCACCGATGGAGCGCTTCCACGCCACGACGGTCAGACACGTGCAT
Source organism: Acidobacteriota bacterium (assembly GCA_013203475.1). Classification (GTDB taxonomy): domain Bacteria; phylum Acidobacteriota; class Vicinamibacteria; order Vicinamibacterales; family SCN-69-37; genus SYFT01. The sequence goes on along the minus strand of JABMNV010000057.1, from coordinate 16,591 downwards.
CAGGCGCGCGCGCAACTCGTCATTACGTGCCGGCCCTGGAAACAGACCTCGCACCAGGGCACGGTAATAAAACCCTGTTCCCCCGACGAGAATGGGACGCCGCCCTCGCGCGCGAATGTCACGGATCGCAACCGCCGCGTCACTCGCAAACCGCGCCGCCGAATAGGTCTCGGTCGGATCCACCACATCGATCAGGTGATGCGCTATGCCGCGCTGCTCTGCACTCGTGGGCTTGTCGGTGCCAATGTCGATGCGGCGATACACGGCCGTGGAGTCACACGAGACGATCTCGCCACCGACCGCCTCGGCCAAGGCCACACCAAGGGCGGTCTTTCCCGTGGCCGTAGGCCCGACGAGGGCCACCAGTTTGGCAGGTCCAGCGTCTCTGGAATTCACCGGATGTTATAGAGGAAGGTCACTGTGAACAGCACCTGATCTTCCGGGTATTCCGGCGGCAGTGCCACAGTCGGATTGGACCGGCGCAGGGCGTTCGCCGCGGCATCATCGAGCGAGGAGTGGCCGGATCCCTGAACGATCTGAACGTCAGTGATCGCTCCGTTTCGATGAATATTCAACGTAATCACGACGCGCCCCTTGAGGACCATCGCGGCCTGCGGGATGTACCAATTGCCCTTCACCTGGGCAACAAATCGACGCAACCACCACCCGAAGTCGACGCCTTTGGAATCGAAGCTGATCTGGGCATCCTGCTCCGTCTGCCCGCCGCGATCGTTCGAAAACGTTTCCGACTGCAGATATCGTTGCAGATTCCGCAACGAATCGGCCAACCCTTCGCTGGGAGAACGCTGTGGAGTCACGGACTCTTGCGGCAGCAACGCCGGGGCGTCCGGCTTGGGCTCAGGGTCGGTCTTGCCTGCGTCCGCCTCGCCATCAGCCCCCTTCGGAGGTTCAGCCGGCGGCGGGGCCACCACCTTTTCAGGAGTATTACCCCTAGAGAACGGCTCGGGGTCCATCGGAAGTGGCGGCCGTTCCACCGTCGCTGCCCGACGATCGATATCCGACGCCTCAGCCTGCGGCGGAGGAGGCTTCGGCATGTCTCGCAGCGGTTCCATCATCACGAACTGAACATTGTCTTCTGGCGGCGGTGGCGTGTACGGGCCCACGGGCGTCGCAAACCACGAGGCAGGCATCACCAAATACAAAATCGTCAGCAACAAATGGATGACGATCGACAACAACACGCCCTCGCGCACTGAGATCACGGGCGGCACGCGCGGCGTTTCGGGGCGATGGTCGTCGAAGTCGAGGTACATCAGGGGTCAGTTCGAGTATAACAACCGGGCTCATTTCTGCCCGGGCATCGTCGCGACATAGAGATAGACGATGCCGAGAGTCAAAGAGACGGTACGAACTGACGCAAATCCGTGGTCGGTCAAGAGCGTGGCAAACGCCTCCGGCGACGGAAACTGCTCTACCGACGCCGGCAGGTAGGAGTAGGCGTCGCCATGTTTGGAAATCAGGCGCCCCACGCGTGGTAACAGCGTCTTGAAATACCAGCGATACGCCGCCTTGATACCCGGAATGCGAGGAAAGCCGAACTCCAGAACAGCAAGCCGACCGCCCGGCTTCAACACGCGCGCGAACTCGCGAGCCGATTGCGCGGGGTCAAGAACGTTTCGAATACCAAACGCAACCATCGCGGCGTCAAAACGATTGTCTGGCAGCGGTATCTGAGTCGCGTCTCCCCGGACCAGATGCACCCGATCGGCCAGGCCCGCCTTGCGGATCTTGATCAGTCCAAGGCGCAGCATCTCACCCGCGAAATCAACACCGACCACGTCGCGCGCTTGTCCCGCGGCCGTGGTCACGGCTTCCACCGCCAGGTCTGCGGTGCCCGTGCACATGTCGAGTACGTCTTCGGTGCCCGTCAACGCGAGTTCTCGTACCGCCCGCGCGCGCCAGCGCCTATCGAGTCCTACGCTGAGCAGATGATTCAGCGTGTCGTACCGACGCGCGATGGAATCAAACATGCCCGCGATGCGCGCGGGCTCCTTCGAGGTAGAAACCACTACTCCCCTTTCCACGGGGCAAACAGGTGCTGGTCGAATCCCAATCCATTCAGGATCTTGCCGGCCACAAAATCAGCAAGGTCATCAATTGTTTCCGGCTTCTGATAGAAGGCCGGCATCGCCGGGAGAATCATCGCACCCGCCTCGGCCGCGGCCACCAGATGGCGCAGCGCGGGCAAACTCATCGGCGTCTCGCGCGGCACCACAACCAACCGGCGATGCTCCTTGAGCATGACGTCGGCGGCACGTTCAATGAGGCTCCGTGACAACCCCAAGGCCACTCCCGCCAGGGTCTTCATCGAACACGGCACGATCACCATGCCGCGGCAGCGATGACTCCCGCTGGCCAGCGAGGCCCCCAGGTCCTTGTTGCTATGGACGACGAACGTGCCGTTGCGCACGTGGGGGCCGTACTTCACCTCGAGCAATTCCTGGAGGCGGTCAACCTTGGCGTCTGGCCCGAGCTCATCCATCAGCAAACGTTTGCCGTAATCGGAAAATACGATCTCAAGGTGGCAGCCCTCCTCAAGCAGGGCGGCAATCGTGCGCACGGCGTAGATCGCGCCGCTCGCGCCGGTGACGCCCACGGCGATGTGGGGACGAGGCGTCGTGGTCATAAATACAAATCCGCAGCGGTTGTTGCCAAAAACAGTAGGCCGACCCAGCCGTTGAGGTCGAACGCAAACTTGACCTGAGACAGATCGTCCTCGCGCACGAGCGATTGCTCGTAGGCCAGCAGCAGCGTCACGCCCACCACCCCGGCCATGTAGACCAGTCCAAGGCTCGCCACCATGCCCAACACAAACAAACTCGCGACGGTGATGCCGTGCATGACCCTGGAAATCAGGAGTGAACGGGAGACCCCGAACCGGACAGGAATCGATCGAAGTCCTTCGCGGCGGTCGACCTCGAGGTCCTGACAGGCATACAACACGTCGAATCCGCCGACCCAGGTGCCAATCGCCAATCCGAGCAGCCAGGGTTCCCATCCGCCACGACCGCCGGCAGCCAGCCAACCGCCGACTGGCGCCACAGCCATTGCCAGGCCAAGGAAGAGTTGCGCGTAGGTCGTAAATCGTTTGGCGAGCGAATACCAAAAGATGATGGCCAACGCGACCGGCGACAGGGCGAAACAGATCGTCCCCAGATGCGACGTCGCGTAGACAAATGCGGCCGATGAAATGATCACAAATCCGATCGCTTCGCGTCGGCTCATCCGGCCGCGCGCGAGCTCGCGCATCGCCGTGCGGGGGTTGCGGGCGTCGTAGGAGGCGTCGACCAGGCGATTAAATCCCATCGCCGCACTGCGGGCCGTCACCATACAGGCGATGATCCACCAGACGCGTGACCACTGCCACGGCACCGCCTGTGTGGCCAGCAACACGCCGACCAACGCAAACGGCAAGGCAAACACCGAGTGGCTGATGCGAACGAACGATGCGTAGGTGCGGAGGCGATCGATCATGGGTGACAGGGCCGGATGCCGGCGACCGGCACTCCGCTTACCAAGTATTCTTCCACATCCTCGCTTCGGGTCCCCGTGCCGACTGGCAGGTCCACGGCCACCATGCGAGCCAGACGCCCCGGACTCAGGGTGCCGTAGTGGCGCCCCCAGCCCAGCGCTTCGGCCCCCATGCGAGTGGCACTCTCAAGCAGCAGCGCGGCATCCACCTCGGGCGCCAAACGGCGAAGGGCTGCCAATTCGTCAAACATGTTCAGTGTGTCTGTCGACGCCAGGCTGTCGGTGCCAATCGCGACAGGAACGCCCGCGCCGTAAAATCGCGAGACCTGCGGCACGCCGCCACCCACCCACGCATTGCTGCGGGGACAGGTCACGATCACGGCTCCCGCATCCCGCACCTGTTCAATCTCACTCGGCGTGAGGTGCACACAGTGCGCGAGCAATGTCCCTTCCTGCAGGTGTCCCATGCGCCGAAGGTATTCCACCGGACCGCACCTGGGCGTCGTCCAGGCGGGCGTCCAGGTGCCCACCTCCATCAACAAGTCGCGGAAGGGCCCTCGCCCCGTGTGCAGGAATTCGACTTCTTCTGCCGATTCAGCCAGATGCGTTGACAGCGGGGCCGGTCCCTCATGACGAGACGCGATTGCGGCAATGAGTGCCGGGGCCGTCGAATAGGGGGCGTGAGCGACCACGGCCCCTGCCAGGTCAGGCGCACCGGCCTGCCCGTACGCGCGAAGGCGCGCATGGGCCGCGCGTACCATGCCTGCGGGGTCGACCGGATTGAACCCGAGGATTTCGTGAAAGACGACGCCGTCGCCTCGCACGCTGTGAGCGACATCGAGCCGGTTGGACACGTCACCAAACAACACCGTCCCGGTGTCTCGCGCCGCCTGGGCGGCACGCGCCACCGCCGCGGGTGCGCCGGCCGCGCCTTTGGCGCGTTCGGCGAGCATCGCGCGAATCCACGCGACCACGGACTGAGCGGGCGCGACGCGCCCACCCAGTCCGCTCAATTCCAGGTGGGTGTGCGCGTTGACCAGGCCAGGGAGTAACGCGACGTGGCCCAGGTCCTGGGCGGGTGCGGGCGGTCGGCCGTGGCCGACCGCCTGCACCCGCCCGTTCTCCACAGAGACCCAGCCGTCGCGCACCGGCGCGCCGGCAATCGGCAAGACCCAAGCCGCGCGAACGATGCTTGACATCATTGCCTCATTGCCTCATTGCCTCATTGCCTAATTGCCCAATTGCCGAGCGCGCCGACCCGCCCCAGAGCGCGCCTCGTACCCATGCAGGTCCTCGGCCTCACCGGCTCGCCCATCACTTCGGGCCACGGCCAACTCGCGCATCCGGGGGACGTCGCGTTCACGGAAGACCGGGCCGCCCAGCAGTTCGTAGTGCATATTCCGTCGTCGGGGCGTGAAGCCGGCGTTCTCGATATTCCGAACCACTTCGAACTCGTCCATGCAGTACTCGGCACCGGCCGCCCGCACCACATTTTCCTCGATCATCACCGAGCCCATGTCATTGGCGCCGTAGGCCAGACTGAGCTGCCCCACCTTGCCGCCCTGGGTGACCCACGAGGCCTGCAGGTTGTCGAAATTGTCGAGCACCAGACGCGACAGTGCGAGCGTGCGCAGGTAGTCGACGCCGGTGGCCTCTGCGCCCCCGAGCTCGGTATGCTCGGGCTGGTAACTCCACGCAATGAACGCAGTGAAGCCACCCGTCTCGTCCTGCAGTTCCCGCAGCCGAAACAAGTGCTCGAGTCGCTCCTGGGCCGTCTCCACCGTCCCGTACATCATCGTCGCTGTCGTTCGAAGACCGGCCTGATGGGCCTGGCGCATGACCCCGAGCCATTCGTCAGCTGTCGCTTTGTTATAACAATTGAGAAGCCTGCGAACGCGGTCGACCAGAATCTCTGCGCCGCCCCCTGGCACACTATCAAGACCTGCCGCGATCAGGCGATCCAACACCTCGGTGGTCGGGATGGCTGCCAATCGAGAGATATGGATGATCTCAGGAGGGGACAGCGCGTGCAGGCGAAACGCCGGATACCGCGATTTGACCTGCCGAAACAGATCCTCGTACCACTCAAGCGGGACATCTGGATTGTGACCGCCCTGCAACAGCAACTGACCGCCGCCGAGAGCCATCGTCTCTTCGATCTTCTGGAAGATCTCGTCGAACCCCAGGGTGTAGCCTTCAGCTGAACCGACGGGACGATAAAATGCGCAGAACTTACAGCGCGCCACACAGACGTTGGTGTAGTTGACGTTGCGGTCGATGATGTAGGTCACCACCTGCTCGGGGTGGCGCTGCGCACGCGCGCGATCAGCGAGTTGCCCCAGCAGCGATGTGGGGGCCTGCAGGTAGAACTCAAGAGCCTCGTCTCGGGTCAGTCGACCTCCGGCGGTCAGCTTGTCAGCAGTAGCAGTCACACTCATAAGAACGGCCTTTCCAAATGCTACTTCAACACGGCTGTCGAGGCTGACGCCGGCTGCGTCACCCTCCACGCCACGACGAAAGCTACGGCCAGCAGCAACGCTGCGAGCAGAAACGGTGCACCGGGCAGATGGAGATCCGCATGGGGACCAATGAAGGAGGCAAACGTCAACGAAAAGATCGCCGGCCCGATAATGCCAGTCATCCCCATGAAGCTGCTGTTGATGCCCTGGAGTTGGCCTTGCTCGGACGGGCCCACATACCGTGTCATCAGCCCTTGCGCTGAGGGGCCGTAGAGTCCCATGAGGCCGAAGACTGGAATCCCGAGCCAAAAGACCGTTCCGGTCTCGGCCAGGCCGTAGATGACAAAACCAGCCGCGCCACACGCCAACCCGGCCAGCAGTGTCCGACGCTCGCCGAACCTGGCCACCAGCGGCCGAACCAAACCACCCTGCACGATGATGCTCATGACCCCCACGGCTGCCAGCGTCAATCCGGTGGCCCGCATGTCCCAGCCGTATCGATAGCTGCCGTACAAGACAAAGACGCTGGGCAACACGTGATGCGCAAGATAGTAGAAAACGCTCACGGTGGCGATGCCGAACAATTCGCGGCGTGATCGCAGCAGTCGGAGTGACCCCAGCGGATTCACCCGGCTCCAGGAAAACGCTTTGCGCCGCTCCACTGGCAACGATTCCGGCAACACGAAATATCCATAGGCGGCGTTGACCAGCGCAAGCCCGGCTGCCACCCAGAACGGCAACCGCGGGTCAATGGCTCCCAACACGCCACCGAGGGCAGGTCCGAGGACAAACCCGAGTCCAAAAGCAGCACCGATCATGCCAAAACCGGCCGCGCGCTTCTCGACGGGCGTCACGTCGGCGATATAGGCACCCGCTGTGGAGAAACTGGCAGCGGTCACCCCTGAGATCACGCGACCAACAAACAACCAGCCCAGGGTCGGGGCCAGTGCCATGAACACGTAGTCGAGGCCAAGTCCAGCACAAGAAATCAGGATAATCGGTCGGCGGCCCCACTGATCGGACAAGGCCCCGAGAATCGGCGCGAAGCCAAACTGCATCAGGGCCCAGACGGTGCCGAAGACGCCAAAGATCGTGGCTGCACGCGCGGTGTTTCCGCCCAGAAACTGCTCGACCAACATCGGCAGCACCGGAATGATGATGCCGAGCGCCAGAATGTCGAGGACAACGGTGATGAAGATGAAGACGACCGCAGCCCGGCGTGGCCCGGTTGCGCTCACGAAAGGATCTTCCTGTCGGAGACACTTTCGGCCGAGTCATCCGCCGGGAAGAACCGTGGCTCCGCCACGTGATCGATCAGGCCGAGCGCGGCCGCCTCACGGAAGTAGGTGCGTACACCGTCGAGCATGCGAACGTCCAGGTCGAACGCGATCGAGTGGCGCAGATAGTGACGTGCCACGTCGCAGCGTTCAGGCGTGGCTGTCATGTACGCATCGGCAAGCGCATCCGACGCCCGCACACCGAAGTCGCGCGTCCTCTGCATTCGCCGCACTCGGGCAGGCGAGACCGCGTCGGCATGTCCTGCCCAGAACGCCCAGACAAACGGTAAGCCGGTCATCTCGGTCCACTCCTGTCCAAGATCGATCTTGTCGGCCCCGAGCGCGCGATAGTCCACAAACAATGCCGGATCGCCGATGACCAGCGCCGCGTCGTGCGCAGCCAGCATGGCTCCCACATCAGGGGCATGGCGTGCGAATGTCGGTGCGATCTCGAACCGCCTGGCACAGAGAATCCGCGTCAGGGCCACCGATGTTCGCGAACTCGTATCAAGCGCCATTGAACGAATCTCGCGCACGGGCCTCCGCGTGAACAAGGCCACCGACGCCACGGCCCCTTCCGAGGCTATCGACACGCCAGGCACCACACAATCGTGGGGCCGATCGTGATACGCAATGGTCGGAATCAACCCAAGGTCAATGTCGCCAGAGGCCAGTAAGGACGCACAGACTGCGGGCGGATCAAACCGCAGCGTAAAGTCTGGGTCGCCTGCGCCGCCGAGGTCATGCACCAACGGGCGGCAATTGAGGTAGTTCACGGACCCCAGGCGAACCTTTCCCTCCGCAGGAGCTGGTCTCATCGCAGGTGCTCGAACCGGCCATCCCTGGCCACGGGTGTGGCGAACGCCGCGGTAATCTGGCGCGCAATGTCCTCTGCAGGACTCCGGCGATGCCCCAGTCCGAGCGGGTCAAGGGCAGGGACGTTGTCAATGTCGTCGGCGCCGTAGGCAATGGCCACTTGCGCCAACTTGGGACCGTAGTGCACCCAGTCGACCTGGATAGACGACACATCGGCACACACCAGGCGCGTCACCGCTATCGTTCGGACATCGTCATATCCGGACGAGGGCACGTCGGAGTCGTCGAACCGTGGCAAGGGTGCCACGGCGCGAAGCGCAGACGTGTCGCGTTGCACCGTGGCGATGCGGTCGAGGCAGTCCAGGAGCGCGTCCGGCGTGACCGCCCGGTCAATCGTCGCTGTGGCCACCTGCAGGCCTCCGTGTGTCAGCGCCCGCACGACCTCGGTGGGATCCTCAAGTTGGTCCATCGGCAGGAACGCCACGCCGGTCAACCCGGCCGCCTTGAGTCGTGCGGCCACATCGGCAAGCACCAAATGATCGGCTCCAGCCAGAGCGACGAGCTCTGCCGCAGAGAATCCAGTCACGGGGACCACTCCAGCGACCGCGACCACGTCACGCACGAGCGCACACGCCGCATCCACGGACGCGGGTGAAGTGGTGATGCGCACTTCCCAGGCGTCACCAAGTGCCTCCGGGGCCACGGTCCCATCAACGATCAGCACTTGGCCAAATGTCACGGTCGTGCCATGTTTGGCCTGCCGCGCACTTTCTGCCAACACGCCCACACTCACTAAATCAGCACAGGACATCACGCGGGCGGCCTCCTCGCGGCTAAACGCCTTGCCAGCCGCGGCTTTCGCTTCAAGATCACTCAGGATGTGGGTCGTCATATTGTTGGGTTCGCGTGTGTCGTTCTTTGGCGTCATTGGCATCATTTGTTTCATTGGCGTCAATGGCTTGCGCGACGCGGGTCGCCAGCACAAGCGCCCGGTAGCCGTCGCGGCCAGAGACACGAGGTTGACGACCTTCATGGATGGCATCGACAAAATCCTGCAATTCCAGTCCCAGGGGCTCGCCCTTCTCCACCGTGACCGGTCCGCCCTCAATGGCCGGGCGCTCCCCGGCCCTGGGCACAATCCTGAACGCTTCCAACTCCTGGTCACCGTAGTCGACCGAGACGTACGCATCGCGCTGAAAGAATCGCACCTTGCGCACGCGATCACGGCTGATCCGGCTGGCCGTCAGGTTCACGGTGCATCCAGAGGCGAACTTCAGTCGGGCATTCGCGATATCGACCTTGTGCGACAGCACGGGCACGCCAACGGCATCCACACTGATGACCTCAGTCGAATCAATGGCCAACACGATGTCGAGGTCGTGGATCATCACGTCGAACACCACATCAATGTCGAGACTGCGCTCTGGGAACCCGCTGAGTCGATGCACTTCGATAAACCGCGGTGCTGACACCAGAGGAATGGCGGCAGCCACGGCAGGATTGAAGCGCTCGGTGTGACCCACGGCCAGCAGGCAGCCCCGCCGCTCGGCCAACGCTATCAACTCCTCAGCCTCAGCCAACGTGGCCGTCATCGGTTTTTCGACCAACACGTGCACGCCCGCCTCAAGAAACTCGCGTGCCACACTGAAATGATCGACCGTCGGCACCGCGACGGTGACCGCATCCACCTGGCCAATCAACTCACGGTAGTCCGCCATCGCCGAAACACCCGTGGCCGTCGCCACCGCTGCCGCACGATCGGTCGAGATGTCAGAAACACCCACGAGACGGGCGCCCGAGGCCGAGGCCAGCAACCGCGCATGGTGCCGTCCCAGGTGACCGACTCCTACCACTCCGATCCGCACCTCTTTGCTCACGAATTCTCCCGACCAACACTTCTTCCGACGACGACCAGACCAGCCTCGTGTGCGGCGTCATGAAAGGCCTGGCCATCGAGCACCAGCGTCTTTCCCGCGTCAATTGACAGGGCATCCGCGCCGGCGGCCACCATCGCCCTAATCGTGGCCACGCCCACCACGGGCACATCAAAACGCATATCCTGCGAGGGTTTCGCCACCTTCACCACGCGCGTCCCCCGGCCCACCAACGCCCCGGCGCGCGCCATCGCGGCGTCGGTCCCTTCCATCGCCTCCACCGCGACCACCGCGCGGTCCTTCACGATGATCGTCTGGCCGATGTCAAGACCGGCAACCACGTCGGCCACCTGATAACCAAACGCGAAATCAGCCAGCATCGACTCAGTGGGCACGGCCTGCGACAGGACCCCTGGCTTGGCGAGTAAGTCCGCGAGCAATTCCGTGGAATCCATCAGCGAGATGCCATGGTCCTGCAGGACGTCAGCGATGGCACCGACCAACGCATCGGTGTTCTTTGATTTGAGCCGCCGGAGAACCGAGAGCAACGTCAGGTCAGGCAACATGCCGCCAAACAGCTTCGTGTGTTTGACCTGCCCCGCCATGATGACGCGAGTGACACCGGCGTGTTTCAGCGTCTTGATGCACGTGCCGAGATGCCCCAGGGCCACCCAGGTGAACTCGACGCCTCCCAGCTCGCGTCCCAACGCTTCAAGTGCAGGAAAGGCCTCGCCCTCAATGCCCACCACCGCCACGTCGTGGCCCAGTTGACGCGCTGCGCGGAGAATCAGGAATGGAAACGTGCCGTTGCCGGCAATCAGGCCCAGCGGCATCGACGCAGTCCTACTCCCCGTCGGCCTCATCACCGTGCCTGCCAGAAGGCCGGCGCAGAATGACGCCACGATCCCCGGCTTTTCTGATGAATTCCACCAGATACGCCACTTCGGGGGCCGCCAGATTGGGATCGGCCTCGATCAGGTCGATGGCATGGCTGGTATTGTGCTGAATCAGGTGCCGATAGGAACGACGCAGTTTGCCAAGCAGCTCGCGAGAAAACCCTCGACGCTCCAACCCTATGGTATTCAGTCCGTAGATACGAGCCCGGTTTCCCACCGTCTTGGCATACGGCAATGCGTTGCGCGTGACAACGGTGTACCCGCCGATGAACGCAAACTTGCCAAGCCGGCAGAACTGATGCACGCCTGAAAACGCACTCACGGTGACGTAGTCCTCGACGGTCACATGGCCGCCGAGAGTGGCGGCGTTGCCGAAGATCGTATGGTGGCCGACGTGGCAATCGTGCGCCACGTGGGAATACGCCATGAACAGATTGTGATCCCCAATGGTCGTCTCGCCACCGCCCCCGGCAGTCCCCCGGTGGATGGTCACAAACTCGCGGAACACGTTGTGACGGCCGATGGTCAATCGCGTGGCCTCACCCTTGAACTTCAGGTCCTGCGGTGCCAGGCCGATCGAGGCGAACGGAAAAATCTCCGTGTGATCGCCAATCGTGGTGCAGCCGTCAATGACGACGGACGCACCAATCCGGCAGTGGTCACCCAGTGACACTCGTGGCCCGATCGTCGCATAGGGCCCCACGACCGTGCCTTCACCGATCACGGCGCCTGGATGAATCACCGCGGTCGGATGTACCCCCTCGTCTTCCGTCGCACTCGGGATCACGGCGGCTTCCATCAACAACAGCAGATCGGCTTCGGCCACGACCTGACCGTCGGTCGACGCGATGCCGGACGCGCGCACCAGTGGGCCTCGCCTGGCTCCCAGGCGCACCTCAAGTTCCAGTCGGTCGCCGGGCACCACCTGCCGGCGGAACTTCACGTTGTCGGCACCACGAAGCGAGATACGGTCTCGGCCCATGGCCCCGTGGTCCAGCAGCAAGAGGGCCGCGACCTGGGTCAGCGACTCAATCATCAGGACGCCAGGCATCAGCGGTGTTCCCGGAAAGTGCCCCTGGAAGAATTCCTCGTTCACCGTCACGTTCTTGACGGCCACCATGGACACGCCAGGCTCGTGCGACAACACGTCATCGACCAGTACTGACGGGTAGCGGTAGGACAGACGGTCGAGGACTGAAAGGTTCATGGAAATGGACTGGTCAAACAATCGATCAATCGATGCGAAAAACTCGGCTGGGGGCCTGGAACATCATGTCCCAGGCCCCCGGTCATCGCAGGCTCTCGTGGCCCAACTACTTAACGGCGTATTGCGCGTCCACGCGCTTGACGAGTTCCTGCGACAGATTCAGTGCCGGGAACACGTACACCGCACCGCTGTCCGCCACGTTGAACACGATATGGAGATTCATTTCTTTGGCCAGCGCCTCCAGTACAGGCAGGACCTTCTTTTCGAAGTCCGCCAGCAGGTCTTGCTGCAGGGTTTGCAGTTCTGACTGCGCTTCCTGTTGCTTGAAATTCAGTTCGCGCGTCATCCGGTCGATGTCCTTCGCCAACTGGGCGAGGGCGACCTCACTGAGGAGCGCGGCCTGCGTCTGTTGCTTCGTCTGCGACTCCTGGAGCCTGCCTTGGAGGGCCGTCAAGTCAGCTTCAACCCTCTTAGAGAGCTGCTCCATCTGCGCCGATCCCGCCCTGCCAAGGGCCGATTGGGCTACGACGGTCTGCAGGTCCACGAATCCGATCTTCGACTCGGCCGGGAATGGAAGAATCACCGGAGCCGTGGGGGGGGCCTGCGCGGCCGCCGGCGGCGGGGGGGTCTGGGTTGGGGGGGGCACGGTCTGTGCCAGCGCGTTGCCCGCAACAAGCACGGCCAAAAGGGCCATAGTGATCGTCTGTCTGCTCATGAGTGGTCTTTACCTACACCTTTCCAAAAGAAACGATAACGTAGAACAGGCCGCCGAGGCTAGCGCGGCCGAATCCGATTACACTAGAGGCATGCGCCGGGCTATTGATTTCCGCACCCTCTCAGGCATCATGCCGACCCGATTCCTCCTGACGCGATTGACGCGCTCCCTGGCCGCCGTGGCCTTGGTTGCGGCATCGGTCGCATGTGATGACGCGGGCCCCACCACACCAACCGAGACGCCGACCGTGGCCGTCGACTACACAGAAACGTTCTCTGGCACCTTGGCCAGGAACGGCGCCGTGACCTTTCCCTTCACCTCCGCGTCGGCAGGCACCGCAACCGCCACGCTGGCCTCACTGTCCCCGGACGGAACCGTGCGGGTGGGCTTCGCGATGGGCACCTGGAACGGTCAAGCGTGCCAAGCCATTATTGCGAACGACAACGCGTTCCAGTTCGCGACACTCGTCGGCACCATCGGATCTGCCGGTTCCTTGTGCATGCGCATCTATGACATCGGCGGCCTCAGTGCGACCACCGGTTTCACCATTACAGTTGTTCATCCTTGAACGCGTCCCCTGAGCGTTCAGGCTGAGCCACTGATGCGCCCGCTCAGAACGTCGTGCCCACCGCAAAACGGAACGAGAACTTTGTCTGCCGCTGCAGATTGTTGTTAAAGACGTTCCCGCGTTGCGGGTTATACGCAAAGATCAGCCGGAACGGCACATTCAGCACCGGCATGAAGAACCGCAATTCGCCGCCCATGGACGTCTTGAACGCCGACGTCCGCCCGATGGCCTCAAGCGTCTCCCCGGGTGTCGTCTGGCCTCCTGGCGTCAGGGCCACATCCTGCAACGGATCACTGAGCAGCGGCGGCGTCGGCTGTGCCGGCTGAAAGATGGTCTCTTTCCAGCTGAACCGTTCCCCCAGGTCGCGCACTTGGCCCGTGTCGTAGAACAAGACGAACCGCACCGGGCCGCCGAGGTTAATCATGTATTCGCCGTTGAACAGCAGCGTCTTGTTGCCGCCAAGCACCAGGCCTGACCGCGGGTCCCGCGCGCCCACGCTGCGCAGATCAAATCCCCGAATGCTGTATTCACCGCCGAGCACAAGTTTCTCAAAAATGGGCAACGCGGTTGTGCTGCCGTACGGTCGGGTGTATTCCGACTGGACCCGAAAGCCGAAGGATGTCCGCGCCGTGACCGGGATGTACCAGGTGCCCTCAACGCGGCCGCGGACAAAGGAGGTATCTCCACCCAACCCGGCAATGTCGAAGGCCGCCGTGTATTTCGTGCCACTGCTCGGGAAGACGGGCTCGTTGATCGTGTTGTAGATGATGCTCGGCGAAATCTTGCTGACCACGCGTTTGCCGCCAGTATTGAGCAAGAGCGACTCCTGCAACAGGATGTTGTTATCGATGACTGCCGGGTTCAGAAAGGCTGCGGAAATGTTGGACACCTCGACGTTTTCGAGGCTGTATCCGATGAAGAAACGTGCCCAGTTGGCGACCGGGAAGCCGAACAACAGATTCGCCCCGGTCGACCCCTGTGTGAACTGGAAGGGATAAATCACCTGTCGTGAATACAGGTCCACGCCCGCCGTAATCGGTCGGTCGAACAAGAACGGCTCGGTGAACGCCACCTGATAGTTGCGAGCCTGTGACCCCTTCTGAGCGGACAGCGACAACGTCTCGCCCCGTCCCATGAAGTTTGATGTCTGGAATCCGAGTTGACCAAAGAAGCCTTCAAATTGGGAAATGCCGGCGCCAAAGCTCAACTGGTTGCGGTTCTGCTCTTCGAACTTCAGCCGGACGTCAACCTGCCCTTCCGAGTTCGGTGTCTTGTCGATCGCGACCGAATCTTCGTTCTCCAGCGGTTTGAAGTACCCCAGCTGGTTCAGTCGCCGGATGCTGAATTTGAGCGACTCCATGTTAAAGACGCCGCCTTCGACCAGGCGCATTTCTCGTCGGATGACCGAATCGCGGGTCGCGGTATTGCCCAAGAACGTGAGTCGGTTGAGAAAATATCGTTGGTTCTCGGTAATCGAAATCACCACGTCCACTTCGGGCTCACCCTCGAAACCCGCCAGCGGTTCGCCGGTCTCCATATCTAGGTCGTTGGGCGTGATCTCCGGATTCATGTTGAATTCCCAGAACCCCTGCGTCCCATAGAATTCCTGAAGCTTGTCGTACCCTTTCCGGACCGGTGTCTCGGAGTAGAAGTCGCCGACTCTCAACTTGGTGAACACTGACAGGATGGCCGCAGTCGGCACGCTCTCATTGCCCGTCACGCTCAGGGACTTGACCTTGTAGCGATTCCCCTCATCCACGGGTATGCGTAACCGCACCCATCGAGTCTGGCCATCCTCAGAGTCTTCCATCGGCTCAATCTGAGGCTGACCGACCCTGGCGAATACGTACCCCTTCTGCCGGAAATACCGACTCACCAACTCGGCGTCCTCAGCGAACTTGGTCTCCTGGTAGGTCCCACCGCCGCCGATGAAGGAGAAGAACCCCTTGGCCTTGTTCACCTTCAGTTGCCCACGCAAGGCGTCATCGCTAATCTCGCTGTTGCCGTCGAAGACGACCTCCCGAATCTTGACGCGTGGTCCCTGGTCAATATTGAACGAGAGGTGGACGAGTTTGGGCCCACCAGATGCCGGCTTGGTCGATGGAGTGACCGTGGCAAATTGATAGCCTTTCTCGGAGTACAGAGTCTTGACGACCCCGGCCACGCGACGCACGGTGGCATCGTCGATGGGCGTATCGATCTTGAGTACGATGTTCTGTTCGGCCAGCCGTGTGTCGATGTCCGAGACCGCGACTTCCTTGGAGCCCGGATAGTCGACGATCTTGATCCGTCGGCGTTCCTCGATGATGAAAATAACGTGTTTCCCCATCACACCATTCGGGAATGGCCGATCAATCACCTCAATCCGCAAGTCGTCCAGAAACGGCGTGGTCCACAGTCGATCGTAGTCGGCCAGCAGTTCCGCCTCATCGTACAGACGAAACGACCCATCAGCGGCGCGAGGCCTGGTCCGGATGTAGTAGAGGTAGGTCTCCTGAGGCACGACCGAGAACACATTGTCCGGGACGAACCGGATCTCAAGGGCCCAATACACCGGCGCGGAGCCCTCCGGAGGCATCGGCTGGGCCGGCTGGGCTGCCGGAGCGGGAGTGGGCGTTTGGACCGGGGGAGGCGGCGTTTGGGCCCAGGCGTCCGCTCCTGATCCTGGCGCAACACCGAACAGGGCAGCCCCCAGCAGGGCGCGCACACACATCTTCTTCAACAATGGGTTCGTCAGGGTCAACACAGGCACCTGGGTCAGTAAAAACAATATTCTTTGGCTTAGACGGTCGCCGCCAACGGTCGGCCGGTCTCAAACCCGCCAGCCGCCCGCCACGACAACGCCCCATCCTCAAGATAGACTTCGACACGCCCAGCGCGCAACTGTCCGCGAATCAGCGCCTCGGACAACGGATCTTCGATATATCGCTGAATCGCCCGCCGCAACGGCCGCGCCCCATAGCTGCGATCGGCGCACGTAATCTCAATAATCCAGTCCGCAACGCCAGGGGCGAGCTCAATCGACAATTTCCGCTGCACCAGATGCGTATTGAGCCCATCGACCAGCAGTACGATAATCCGGCGAAGGTCGTCATCTGACAGCGGCTCGAACACGATCAACTCGTCCACTCTGTTGATGAACTCGGGATTGAACGTACGCTTCACTTCGCCCAGCACCATGTCGGTCACCGAACGCTGGACCTCGCGAAGGTCCTGGGACTGAAAGCCCATCGCGGCCTTTTTCTCAATAAAGCGCGCGCCAATATTGGACGTCATGATGATGATGG
>JABMNV010000056.1 GCA_013203475.1 Acidobacteriota bacterium | reverse complement strand
CCCATTCTCATGACGGCCCTGGTCACGGGCCTGGCCCTCGTGCCGATCATCGCCGGCGGCGTGCCTGGTCACCTCCACCGTGCTGAACCTGTTCCTGCTCCCGGCGATCTACTGCCGGCACGGCACGCCCACCTCAGGACGCATAGAGCCGTGGGCCGGCAGCTTGGCCCAGACAACGATTCTAAAAAAGACGCTAAGTTGCTGTATCTTAAGAACTTATCAAGTATTCGTAAATCCAGGCCTATCGGCGTCTGTTACACTTCTGGAGTTAGGTTAGTACCTCACCCGATCGCTTGAAGCCCTGGCGCGCTTCGCACTTTCAATTTCTGCCAGCTTCTAATCTCAGTCTGGGGCCGTTTTGCTCCGGGCCGAAGGTGCGCCCGTTCCACCGGCGCCGTTCGCGTGAGCTTCATTGAGTTGAATGGAAACGATGTCTTTACGATCGATTATTCCGCCCATCGTCGCGACACTGACGGTCGTCGGGTTATGCAGTCTCCTCTTGCTCTCACACCGCCCTGAGCGCGGAGATATCGCGCTCGAGCCAGATCTGTCCCGTATCCATGCCGATGTCACGGCCTACTCGTCATCGCCTGACGAAACCTGGGGAGATCCGTTCCTGACAGCCAGTGGCCGTCGCGTGTTCGACGGCGTCGTCGCCTGTCCCCGCCGTTTGCCTTTTGGCACACAGGTCCTCATCGGCGCCCGCACCTACACGTGCTGGGACCGACTGCACCCCAAGTACGACGACCGGTTCGACATCTGGAAGCCCTCGAAGGAGGAAGCGCTCGAGTTCGGCCGCCGGCGGGTCATTGTGCAGATCCTGTAGCCTGACAACCCAGCGATGCCCACCGACTACTCCCACCCGTTCTGGCTTGAGGGACCGGTCGGCAACAACGCGCTGTCGTACAAGCGGCGGGGACCCGCACCGAGGTTGTGGGTCCCGTCGTTGATCGCTGGCACGTTCGATGACGTGATGCCAGGCAAGGAGATCGTGTTCGAGGATGTCGACGACGACGACACGCTGCGGTCGTGTCTAGGCCTCGCACACCTGGTGCGGACAGAAGTGGCGGACATTCCCACTGTCGTCGTCGACAACCACAATCACGTCTTCTACTTCTGGTGCGAAGCGATTGCGCAGGGCCGTCTCGCACCGGGAGCCACGCTGGTGCACGTCGATCAGCATCGGGACACGCGAGTGCCCGAGCACCCATATGAAGGCACGACACTGGACGATGCGTTCGCGTACACGAACTTCGAACTGAACGTCGGCAACTTCATTGTGCCGGCTCAGGCGGCCGGCCTCATCGGACCGACGCAATTGGTGACAGGTGACGCCGCACTCTCGGATCTCGCCTTCGTCTCGCACACCAACAAGATTCTCGACATCGACCTCGACTTCTTCGCACCGGAGATGTCGCACGTCGACTTCGATCGCACCAGAAGGTTCATCGCCGCGCAGTTGCCCGGGACGGCGCTCATCACGATCGCGACCAGCCCGTTCTTCGTCGAACAGCCACGGGCGATTGAGAGGCTGAGGGCCCTGTGGTGAGCGAGCCGCCCCGCCACGTTGGCTGCAGAGAACACTCGGCGCGAGTGCGGTAGGATGCACCGGTGAACAAGTCAGTCTTCTCAGTAGTGGGTGTGTGTGCGTGCGCGGCTGTTCTGCTGTCGCATGGATTGGTGGTCGATGCAGAGCAGGAGCCGGGCACCGGTCCCGTCAGACCTCCGACCGTCCAAGCGACGTCGGCGACAGCCCGGCTGCAAGCATTCTCCCGGCATCAGGAGATGGAGCGTTCGTCGCCATTTGCCGACCTGGAGTGGCGGGCCGTCGGTCCGCGCCTGCAAGGTGGCCGGATCGAAGGCATTGCCGTGGCGCCCGGGCATTCCTCTACGATCTACGCGGGCGCGGGCGCGGGGAACTTGTGGAAATCGATCAACAACGGGACCACGTGGGTGCCGATTTTTGAAAAGGAATCGACGTTCACGATTGGCGACATCGCCGTCGCACCGTCAGACCCAAACGTCGTCTGGGTCGGTACAGGCGAAGTGCTGATGGCTCGCAGTTCCTACGCCGGCACAGGTGTCTTCAAGTCGACCGACGCGGGCGCGACGTGGAAGAACATGGGCCTCACCGATTCCCACCACATCGCACAAGTGGTGATTCATCCGACCGATCCCAACCGCGTCTGGGTGGCAGCCGTCGGCCATCTCTATTCCGACAACGAAGAGCGGGGCATCTTTCGCACCACTGACGGCGGTGCGACCTGGCAGCGAACGCTCTTCGTCAATAACCGCACGGGCGCCATCGATGTAGTGCTGGACCCGAGCGACCCGAACGTCCTGTACGCCGCGATGTGGGAACGATCCCGCAAGGCCTGGGGCCACACGACCAACGGCCCCGGCAGTGGCCTCTTCAAGAGCCTGGATGGCGGCGCCACGTGGCAACCCGTGACCAGCGGCCTGCCGACCGGCAGCGTGGTCGGTCGCATTGGTCTCGCGATCGCGCCGTCCAATCCCAGAGTGGTATACGCCCTGGTTGACAACTACACGCCGACTCCGCCAACGGGGCGAGGTAACAATCCTGGCCGGATCGGCGGCGAGGTCTATCGCTCTGATGACCGCGGCGCCTCATGGCGCAAGGTCAATGAAGAACCCGTTGCGGCCGGATACGACTTCTGTTTGATTCAGGTGGCGCCCGACAACGAAGACATCATCTATCTGCCAAACAACCGCTTCATGGTGTCCGAGAACGCAGGCCGCACGTACCGACAGATCGAGGGCACGCTCGTCCACCTGCTGCCCCATGGTTCACAGGTGCTGCATCTCGACCACCACGAGTTGTGGATCGATCCCGACAACGGCGACCACATGCTGTTGGGTAACGATGGCGGGCTGCATTTGACCTACGACCGCGGCCAGTCATGGCTGCATCTCAACAACATCCCCATCGGTGAGTTCTATGCCGTGTCGGTCGACATGGACACGCCCTACAACATCTATGGCGGCACCCAGGATGACGCCGCGCTGTTTGGAAGTTCCGCACAGACACTGGCGGATGACCTGGGCGACCAATGGCAGCACGTCTATCTCGACCGCTGGGGCGGCGGTGACTCGTACTTTACTTATCGAGATCCACTCGACCACGACCTGATCTACTACGAGCATCAGATGGGAGACCTGCGCCGCAAGCGGATGTCCACAGGCAAGACAGATGGCATCCGGCCCAGTGCGGGACAGGGCGAGGCTCCGCTGCGATCAAACTGGATGACGCCGTTCTTCTTCTCTGCCGACCCCACGCACACACCACAGGCGATGTACTACGGCGGGAACCGGCTCTTCAAATCGCTCGACCGCGGAGACACCTGGACCGCGATGAGTCCCGACCTGACGAGCAACCCGGCCCAGCAAGGCAACGTGCCGTGGGGCACACTCACGTCTGTCTCCGAGTCTCCACTCACGCCCGGTCTGCTCTATGCCGGAGCCGACGACGGGTATCTGCATGTGACGCGGGATGATGGAAACACGTGGACCCGGATCGGCGAGGGATTGGCTGACCGGTGGATCACACGCGTCACCGCATCACAACATGATGAGGCGACGGTGTATGTGTCGATGACGGGATATCGCTACGACGAATTCGACGCCTATCTCTATGTGTCGCACGACTACGGCACCACCTGGGCGTCACTGGTCGGCAACCTTCCCGCGGAACCCATTAACGTCATCGGTGAAGATCCGTCAGACCGGAACATCCTCTACGTAGGGACGGACACGGGCGTATTCGCCTCGACCGACCGCGGCAAGAGTTGGCAGGCCCTGTGTGGCAACCTGCCGACGGTTCCAATCTACGACCTTGTCGTCCATCCACGCGACGGCGAACTGGTCATCGGCACGCATGGCCGCAGTGTCTTCGTGGCCGACATCAGCGCGGTCCGCCGCGCGGCCGCGGGAGCCGGGTCAGAAAGATGACGCTGTGACCAGGACGGCCGTCATTGAGGTGTCTGGCCTCTCCAAGCGCTACGGCACGACCGTGGCGGTTGATGACGTGTCGTTTGAAGTGTACGACGGAGAGATTTTCGGCCTAATCGGACCCAATGGCGCAGGCAAGACCACGACCATGGAATGTGTGGAAGGCGTTCGAACGCCGGACGCTGGTCGCGTGAAGGTCCTTGGTTTTGATCCGGCGAGAGATCAGTACCGGCTGCAGCAACGCATCGGCGTTCAACTGCAGGAGGCACACCTCCAGAAGCGCATCAAAGTGGGAGAAGCGATTTCACTTTGGGCGTCGCTCTACAAGAGCGTCGTCAATCACGATCAACTTCTGGCGCAGTTGGGACTGAGTGAAAAGCGGAACGCCTGGTTCATGACGCTCTCGGGCGGCCAGAAGCAGCGGTTGTTTATTGCGCTGGCACTCATCAACGATCCAGAGGTCGTGTTTCTCGACGAGCTCACGACCGGACTCGACCCGCAGGCGCGCCACGCCATCTGGGACCTGGTGCGCAGCATCCGCACACGCGGCAAGACCGTGTTCCTGACGACGCATCTCATGGAAGAAGCCGAACGGCTCTGCGACCGGGTCGCAATCATTGACCGCGGGCGCATCATCGATATCGACACACCTTCAGGCCTGGTGCGACGACACTGCCCGCAGCGAAGCGTTCTGCTGACAACCGAAGACAGCCGCGCAGAAGAACACCTGGGAACACTGCCAGGCGTCACGGTCACGAGGGGCGACGCCGTCGACAATCCCCTCATGATGCCCCTTGTGATTCGAGGCGACGCACACGACTTGATGACCAGCGTTATTCAGTGCCTGGCCGACCACCAGATTCGAGTCATAGATTTCCAGACGATGGTGCCGACGTTGGAGGATGTGTTTCTGAAAGTCACAGGCCACTCGATTCGGGGAACAAGCTGATGTTTCGTGGACTCTTGAACCTGACCTGGCTTGAGATCAAAATTTTCATGCGCGAACCGCTGGGCTTTTTGGGCACGGTCGGCATGCCGGTCCTGTTGTTTGTGGTCCTCGGGAGGAGTTTTGGTGGCAGTGTTAACTCCAATGCGCGCGTCCGAGAGTTTGTCGGTGAAGACTTGCCAGTCCTTGCTGCGGTGTTCATGGCGATTGGTGCCGTACTGTCGCTGGTGACGATTATCGCCATCTATCGCGAGAGCGGGATCCTGAAACGGCTGAGAGCCACGCCGTTGCGACCGCACACGATTCTGACCGCTCACGTGCTGGTCAAGCTCGTGTTCACGGCGCTGACGCTCATCCTGATGGCCGCCGCCGGTCGCCGCTTTTATCCAGTGGCCCTTGACCCACCGTGGCTGAGTTTTGCAACTGCGCTCTTGTTGAGCACAGTGAGCATCATGTCGGTTGGATTTCTTGTCGCGAGCCTGGTCCCAACGGCGCGGTTCGCGCAGCCCATTGGCGCGATCATCTTTTATCCCATGCTTGGCCTGTCGGGTCTCTTCGTTCCACTGCAATCCATGCCGCCCGCCGTACAAACCATCGCACACGCTTTGCCACTGACGTATGCCGTGTCGCTGCTCAGAGGAGCGTGGTTGGGCGAGCCGTGGCTGGCGCACATCTGGGACCTCGCCGCACTGGCGGCAGTCTTCGTGGTGTGCACCGCGTTGTCTGCCAGAGTGTTTCGCTGGGAATAGGACTCCGTCGGGCTACGGCTGCGCCAGGTCTTCGCCAAGGACCACGTCGAGTGCCTCGACAAACCGGTCGGCGTCGGTGGTCGTGAAGACCATGGGCGGTTTGATCTTCAGTACATTGTGAAGGGGCCCATCCACACTCGTGAGCACACCACGGTCTCTCAGACGATTGCAGACATAGGTCGTCTGCCGGGCAGCGGGCTCAAGACTCTCGCGGTCACACACACACTCCACACCGAGGAAGAGGCCGCGACCGCGGACATCGCCAATCAACGGATACCGGACCCCGAGGCTGTCCAGGCCCAGGCGAAAATACGCACCCGTGTCCAGCGCATTCGCTTGTAGCGACTCGTCAGCGATGACATCCAACACGGCCAATCCGATGGCGCACGACACCGGGTTGCCACCGAAGGTACTGAAGTACTCCATGCCATTGGTGAACGACGCCGCGATCTCGGGCGTCGTGATGACTGCGCCCATCGGATGGCCGTTCCCCATTGGCTTGCCCAACACCACGATGTCCGGCACGACGTCGTGGGTTTCGAAGCCCCAGAAGTGGGAGCCGACACGGCCGAAACCCACTTGCACTTCGTCGGCGATGCACACGCCGCGCGCTGCGCGGACGTGGCCGTACGCCTCCCGGAGAAATCCGTCCGGCAACTCGATCTGTCCGCTCGACCCCATCAGCGACTCGGCGATGAAGGTCGGCCGATTCAACCCGTGAGCCATCAGGTCAGCCGCCGCGGCCCGGACGTACTCGGCGTACTGCGCGTCAGGTCCCCGATAGGTATCGGGCATCGGGACCTTGCGAATGAAGTCGGCCTGTCCAGCCCCACCTGGTCCGTCGTACTTGTAAGGACTGATCGCCACCATGCTTTCGGTGTTGCCGTGGTACGCACCATCGAGCACCACCGTCGCGTGGCTGCCCGTGTGGGCACGTGCGAGCCGTAACGCCAACTCTCCGGCCTCGCTCCCCGAGTTCACGAAGAAGCAGACACGGAGTGGTTCGGGAAGCAGTGCGCACAGTCGCGTCGCGTACTGAGTGATGTTCTCGTGCAGATATCTGGTGTTGGTATTGAGCACGGCCATCTGCGCCTGGCCGGCGCGGACGACCGCCGGGTGACAGTGACCGACGTGCGGAACGTTGTTGACGGCGTCCAGGTACTGACGACCGTCGGCATCGTACAAATGCTGCAGATACCCCCGCACGATGTGGAGGGGACGCACGTACGCCACACTGAGATTTGCACCAAGATGCTGCTGGCGCGAGGTCGTAATCTCTGCCGACGTGGACTCGACAGCGGGAAACTTCGACGCAGGAATCCTGAGAATCAGATTGGGATCGGGGCACAGACTCTTCCAGACCGCCCGCCGACTGGGGGCGGCCACGCCCCGAAACTCCCCAGCCCGATCCAGCATGTCTGCGATGATCTGAAAATGCAGATGGGGCGGCCAGCCGCCGTTTTCGTCCGGCGTGCCAATAGTGGCAATCGGTTGGCCCTGGGAAATGGGTAGACCCGGCGACAACCCCTCTAACGAGGCTCGGCCAAGATGGCCGTACAGCGTGTAGAACACGGGCCCATCAGTCGGTGCGTGCTCCAGGATAATCGTTGGCCCATAGTCGAGCGCTTCGGCGTTGTCTGCCAGGCTGTGAACAGTGCCGTCACATGGCGCGAACACCTGGGTTCCCGGCGCGGTAAACAGGTCGATGCCAAGATGAACGGTTCGTTGCTCCGGGCCGTCGAGGCCGGGCACGACAAACTTGTCGCCGACGTACAGCAGTCGCGCCTCGTTGTACTTCCCAATGCCAACGCGAGCACCCACGTCCATGAGTCGTTCGCCCATCAGGCGTGACAGCGCAGAGGCACTCCGACACTCTCCCAGAGTCCCGCACTCCAGCGTGCCAACGCTGGCGTCAAACACCACGGCGTCTCGTTCGAAGTCAACGTCAACGACGGGCCCGTGCTCAACAGCAGACCGCGACAGCCACTCGACAATGCTGGGAGACGAAGGACACGGTTCTCGCCCGCAGGCCGCGCGAAACGTGTAGAGGGCGAACCGTGGGTGGATGGCCTCGAGCTGCTCGAGCAGGGCCCAAGCCGGACGTTCGCTGATCTGCAAATAATCATTGCCGGGTGCCATCGTCCGCTGCATTGCGGAGTTGCTCACGCTCACGCAGAGACGCGCGCGAATCAGGGGGTACAGCACTGACAGTTCGTCCTCAGTCAGTGGCAGCACATCGTGATAGCCGGCCACCACGTGGGCGGCGGCAGCGACGGGCTCCGGCGATCCCATGACGGCGTAGGCGATCCCGATGGCGAGCTCGCACACGCGTGGCCCCTGCACCATGTCGCCGAAGTCGATGAAGCTCGAGACGCGCACGGCACCGGTCACCAGGACGTTGTAGTCGTTGGCGTCGTTATAGAGGAGGCGTGACGGCTGGGACGCGAGCCAGGGAAGCGCTTCGGCCTCATACGTTTGGAGGAGGCGTTCCACCATGGGTCGACGCTTTGGATCCAGGCTGCCGAAATGCTCGCGAATCCACGACGCGCGCGTGAGGTCCCACTTGAGATCACTGTGTGTGTCGCCCCTTGGGGCGCTGGCGAGCGCACGATCGAGCAGGGCTAACCCGCGGCCAAGGCTGCGAAGCAAGTGTGCCGAGTGGGGCTTGACGTGCGCCCAGACGCGTCCGGGCACGAACGTCATCACCCGCGCGAGGTGCTCCGTGGTTCCGCGTGAAATCGTGCAGAGATGGTCACCAGACAGGGCCGGAACCACCTGCGGAATCTCCAGTTCGGCGACGCGCGTACGGAGATGTTCCAGGACCCGATGCTGTTGTTCGAGCACGCCTCGAACTTCATCGGCGTGAGAGATCTTCAGAACGAAGACGCCGCCCGCTGGCGTCGTGACGCGGAAATTTTGATCACGCTCGCTGGGAAGCGTGTCGATTTGCCCTTGCAACCCGTACAGGTCTTGCAGGGTTCTGCGTGCGTCTTCGGGCGTCAGCGTCGGCGGGGTATGGCGTACCTGGACCATGGGTCCATTATCCCCGCCGACGCCGTAACTGCGTGTGTGTTACTGCTTGCCGAAGCCCTTGAT
>JABMNV010000055.1 GCA_013203475.1 Acidobacteriota bacterium | reverse complement strand
CAGGGTCGGTCGCGATGAAAATCTCGGTGACTGTTTTGGCAGCGGCCTTGAGCTCTTTGATGACTTTCGCCCGATCGGGAATCACGACATAGTCGGGCGCAAACCCGCCCTCGACATCCACTCCCAATTTGTTCTTGGGTAGATCCCGGACATGCCCCATGGACGCAAGAACTTTGTAGTCGCGCCCTAAATACTTGTTGATCGTTTTCGCCTTTGCGGGCGATTCGACCACTACCAATGCCTTTGCCATAATTTTGAGTCGATTCACTTAACACTAGCAGCCGCGTCAAGCCGGACGAAATTTCCGCCACCCGCGCGACTGATTTTCCCCTGCACTTCCAGCACGCCGAGTTCGGCCAGCAACGTGCCTGCCGCGCGGCCGGTGATGCGAGCCAGGTCGTCAACACCATACGGCTCACCCACGGCCATTGCTTCTTCCAATTCGCTAATCTCACTAAGATTCGCTATTCTTTCGTGCCTCAACCTGGACACCCCCTCCAACTCGTCGAGAATGTCGTCAACGGTCTCGACCAGGCGCGCACCGTCTCGTATCAGGGCGTGGCAGCCACGATAGCGGCCCGAGACCACACTCCCTGGCACGGCCAGCACATCCCGGCCCTGCTCCATGGCCAACCGCGCCGTGATGAGCGATCCGCTGCGCTCAGACGCCTCCACAACCACCACCGCTTGAGCAAGGCCGCTGATAATGCGGTTTCTTAGCGGAAAATGCCAGGGCCGAGGGGCGGTACCGGGTGGAAATTCGCTCAGAATCACACCGTGCTCAGCGATGCGCCTGGCTAGCGATCGATGCTCTCGTGGGTACACCACGTCTGCCCCGCACCCCAAGACAGCGATGGTTGGGCCGCCCGCCGCCAAGGCCGCTTCGTGCGCGGCCCCGTCGACGCCGAGAGCCATGCCGCTGACCACCGTCCAGTTGGCCGCCGCGAGATTTTGCGCCAACTGGCGAGCTACAAGGAGACCGGAGGGCGTGGCGCGGCGTGACCCCACGATGGCGACGCAGCGGGCATCCGGATCTGCGGCACCGAGCGCCCAGAGGACAATGGGCGGATCAACAATTTCGGTCAGTCGAGCGGGGTACTCGGGTGTGCCGACAGCCAGAACCCGGAGCCCGGTTGCGCGTCCGGCCTCGAGACAAGACCGGGCCCACTGCCGGGCCTCTCCCACGCGGAGGTGGACCTCGGATGCGGGTCCGGGCAAGCGCCGAGCAAATGCCGTCAGTGGTTCAGGCGCCTGCTTGAGTAGACGACAGGCCAGGGTATCGGGCCCGGGCCGAAGAAGAGCCAACGCCACAGTGTCGATGTCCACAGGAGGGGGCACGACGCCTTGGCGTGCATCCTTAATGCCAAACCAATTGCGCGCCGGAGGCCTCGTCTGGCGAACAAAGTGTCTCAGTGCTGCATTTTCTGCAAAATCCAGTCGGCAGCGGTTTTGCAAAAACTGCCATCACCTGACCGGAGTTATCCCGTCACCACGTCAAGTACGGGGGTATAGTGAGATCACACAAATTATGAGAGACACGTCATCCCCCTTTGCTCGCAAGGTGGCGTTCGCGCCGGTGCTTGTTCTTGCACTGGCGCTGGTGTCCGTCGCGTCCCTGTCCGCCGACCGCCGCTCTGACTCCAAGGAGCAAGTCGATTTCGGCATTGAACTCGCCCAGAAGGGACTGTGGAAAGAAGCTGCGTTTCGCTGGGAAAAAGCCGTGGAGCTCGACCCGACGTACGCCTCAGCGTGGAACAACCTCGGGATCGCCTACGAACAGCAGGGTGATTTTCCTGAAGCCAAGAAGGCCTACGACAAGGCCCAGGCACTCGACCCCCAAAACAACTTCATCCGGCAGAATTTCGACATGTTCATGGAGATTTATGACCGCCAAAACCGCCGTCGCAATAGCTAGTCTGACGCTGTCCCTGGGCGCGTCGAGTTGCCTCCGGTTTTACGACATCGGTATTGAGACGCCGATCGAGGCAAAACTTGACGTCTCGTCGTTCCAGCGGGTGTTGATTCTCGGATTTCTGGCCGGGGGGTCAAAGGACGTGGACCCAAACACAGAGACCGTGCGCCTGCTGCGCAGTCAGCTCCGCACAAAATCAGACCTGAAGGTGATCGACTCAGATGTTCTGGCCCTGGTCGACGAAGTGGACCGCCGACGACAGGCTGAGGGTGTGGCACCCGTGCTCGCGGCTGCCGCCAACGCAACGGTCGAGGACGGGCCGAAGATTCAAAACGAGCGTGACCTCCAGGAATATGAGGCCATCTTTGCGGACGTGGACTACTGGAAGCAGATTGGCGAGGAATACCAGGCACCACTCATCATCACTGGTTCAGTGCTGTTTACCGACGTCCAGCGAAGAGGCATGGTGACGCGCTCACAGGAAACGCTTGACGAATATGGCCGCCGAGCGGTCACCGACGTTCGCCGATTCGAAGACCGCAAGGGCTACGCCCTGGTACCCAAGTTCATCTTCATCGATGGGCGGACCGGTGTGCAGCTCTACAGCGAGTCGTTCCGTGAGGAAACGCTTTACAGCGCCACGAATAACACACCGCCCCTGTCCTCGTACTTTGAGTTAATGGACCGACTGCTACCCGGATTCCTGAGCACACTGAGCACGCAAAAGATCAAGGGCACCCGCACGCTCTTGCGCTAAACCGCGCCTTGGCCCGCGTTCGCCGGCGGAGGCATGACCGGCGACGCTTGCCTGTACGCCGGTCGTGGTGCTAGCCTTAGAGGTTCCGACGAGGCCCGATGAGGGCCCTGTGCGGGTCTTACACTGGATTTGGGAGAGTTGAAGATGTTCGCCATTGTCGAAGCCGGTGGTCGGCAGGAAAAAGTCACCCCAGGCGCGGTCGTTGTCGTGGATCGACTGGATCTTGAGCCGGGTGCGGAATACACGTTCGACCGAGTGCTGCTCGTCGAAAAAGAGGACGGCGATATCGTGACCGGGGCCCCGTACGTCTCTGGAGCAACCGTCACTGGAATCATCGAAGAACAGACGCTGGGCAAGAAAATCCGGGTCTTCAAAATGAAGCGGCGTAAGCAGGAACGCAAAACCATCGGCCACCGCACGCAGTCGACCCGCGTGAAGGTGATGGCGATCAACGCCTGAGCCGCAGACACATTCACGGCACTAAGCACAACCTCAGGACAGCACGATGGCGAGTAAAAAAGGTCAGGGAAGTTCACGCAACGGTCGCGACAGTTGTTCGCAGCGACTCGGTGTGAAAAAGCACGATGGCAACCTCGTGTCCGGCGGCTCTATCTTGGTTCGCCAGCGTGGGCGTAAATTTAACGCGGGTCCGAATGTTGGACGCGGCAAAGACGACACGCTCTTCGCTAAGGTCACCGGCACGGTAAAATTCCGTGACCAGGGTCAACGCGGCCGCTTTATCAGCATAGTGCCGAGCGAGATCCCGACCGGCGCGGACAAGGCGTAGTTGTTCGTCGACGAAGTCGAGATTCGTATTCACGCCGGCGACGGCGGCAACGGCTGCCTCGCTTTTCGTCGTGAAAAATTCGTTCCCCGCGGCGGCCCCAGTGGCGGGGACGGTGGCAACGGCGGCTCCATCTACCTGGTCGCGACCCTGCACCATAACACCCTCGTATCGTATCGATTTAACCCGGAATTCAAGGGCCAGCGCGGCGTGCATGGGCAGGGATCCAACTGTTCCGGTGCCGCCGGTGAGGACATGACGCTGGAGGTGCCGCCTGGTACCGTGGTCTATGAAAAGACCGCAGACGGCGACCGTATTCCACTCGGAGATCTGGAGTCGGCCGGCGACCGTGTGCTGGTCGCCAGGGGAGGACAAGGCGGCCGCGGAAACGCGGCGTTCGCTACGCCCACCAATCGGGCGCCGCGCAAGACGGAACCGGGAGAACCCGGCGAAGAACGGACATTGCAGCTTCGATTGAAGCTGCTCGCTGACGTGGGCCTGGTGGGATTTCCCAACGCGGGCAAGTCCACGTTGATTTCTCGTATCT
>JABMNV010000054.1 GCA_013203475.1 Acidobacteriota bacterium | reverse complement strand
TGCGCATCATGAAGAATGCGTTGCCTTCGAGCATCTCTTCGTACTCGAAGAGCCGCTGTTCGATCACCTCCACAGTCTTGCGGCACTCGGCAGCCCATCCCTCAGGCAGGTCGTATCGCACACCGCCGACCTGATGGAAGCCGTATAAGAGCCGCGCCCCTGTCAGGGACTCAAATAAGTCGAGCACCAACTCGCGCTCACGGATGCAGTACAGAAAAATCGTTGCCCCGCCTCCAAGGGCCCCGCCCATGTCCATACACCAGGTGCCGAGCCACAGGCAGTGCGAGGCCACGCGCTGCAGTTCACCGACGAGCACGCGCAAGTAGTCGGCTCGCTTCGGCACGTCAATCTTCGCCAGTCGCTCGGCCGCCATGACGTAGGCCAGCTCACTGGACATCGCCGCCACGTAGTCGGTCTTGGACGCGATGGACGGGTACTGAACGTAGGCGAGGGTCTCGGCCAGTTTCTCGTGGCACCGATGCAGGTAGCCGATCACGGCATCGACGCCGACCACCGTTTCGCCTTCCAGTGTCAGGATGGCGCGGAATACGCCGTGCGCCGATGGATGCTGCGGCCCCATGTTCATGGTGAGCCGCTCTGACCCGGTGTAGTCGAGTTCGCGAGTGACGAGCGGAGTCTGGTCTGGTGCCATGCCTGGAGTCTCAGCGATACGGCGGGTACGGCGTATCCACGTCGTACGACTTCAATAACGGATGCCCCACCCAGTCGTCCGGCAGCAAGATTCTTCGCAAGTCGGGATGTCCGTCAAAATGGATCCCGAACATGTCGAAACATTCGCGCTCCATCCAATTGGCACCGCGGTAGACGGACACGAGTGATGCGCAGGTGGTCACTCCAACACCCAGGTGACTCTTCATTAGCAGGGAGAACGGCGCCTCCACGTTGTCGACCCAGGCGATAACCTCCAGCCCCTCTTCTTGCCAATCCACCGCCGACATGAACGAAAAGTAGTGACACCCGAGATCGTCTTTTGCAAACTGCGCGAAAGGTTGCCACTGCGCGAGGGGCAGGACCACCGAAATGACATTGGCCTCGCCACCACTCACAGTACCGGGAAACTCAGCAATGCGGGCGCGGGCCTGGATGATGTCCACGACTAGTCCACCTTCGGCGCCGGAACCGCGCGCTTGCCGGTCCGATGGAAATGGGAAATCTGGTCCTGCAGCAACAACAGACCATTGAGGAGTGACTCTGGAGGCGGCGGGCAGCCAGGCACGTACACGTCCACGGGAATGACACGATCCACTCCCTTCACGACATGGTAGCCATGTCGAAACGGCCCGCCGGAGTTGGCGCATGACCCCATCGAGACCGCCCACTTCGGATCGGGCATCTGGTCATAAATGCGCAGCAGCATCGGCGCCATCTTGATGGTGACCGTGCCCGAAATGATCATCAAATCCGAATGCCTCGGCGAGGCCCACGGGACCATGCCGAGCCGCTCGACGTCGAACCGCGACGCGAACGTCGCCATCATTTCAATCGCGCAACACGCCAGACCGAATGAGACGGGCCACACGGAAGACTTGCGGGCCCAGTTCAGGAAGGCATCCGCAGCCGTAGTCAGCACAAATCCACCGGGAAAGTTGTGTACGCCCTCAGTCAGTGTTTCAAACGCAGCAGAATGCTTATCGCCTTCTTCGGGACGACGCTTGTGGTGTTCCTGCCACTCCAACAGGTCCTTCATTTCTTTCCAGACCGGAGCCGGCACCACAGGAACGGGACGCTTTATTTCCACTCGAGGATTCCCTCCCGATATGCATACACCCAGCCGAGCGTCAGAATGCCAAGGAATCCGCCCATGCCACCCAAAGCCCATACGCCCAACTCACGCAAGACCAGGGCAAACGGGAACAGGAACACGGCGAGAGCATCGAAGACGATGAACACCAACGCGACAAGATAGAACCCGACCGGGAACTGAACCCACGCGGAGCCAATGGGCTCAGCACCGCACTCATAGTTCTCAAGTTTCGAAAAGGAGGATTGTGATCGAGAGGGCCGCAGCAGCCACGCCGTGATCAACGAGACCGCCGCGAAACCAACGATGAGAGCGAAATAAATAACCACGGGCAGGTAACCGGTCACCAGCGTACATATCCTTCCCGAAAACCCGCGGAGTATACCACCTTAGTGCGCGCCACTCGAACCCCCGCCGCTCACTCCGCCCCCACTTGCGCCACCCGAGCTGGGCTGCACCGTCGTCGCGACGATGATCGTGGCGAGCGCGGCTGAAGGATCGTCCATATGCGACAACCACGCCGGGACGGCCTGCCCCTCGCCAGCCGATCGGGATACCTTGAGCATCTTTCCCGCGAGCTCAAATCCCGCCCCTGCCGGCCACCACATCTCGCCAGCCTTGCCGTCCCAGGACGATCGCAGTTCCCCTTTCAAGAGGGTTCGCCGCGCCCGCCACGAAGCAGCAGTCGACACGCCCCGCTGGGACCAGACCGACATGGACTGCCCCGCGATGAGAAACATCACGCCAGCCACCACCACACTCGCGGGCAATAGCAGTGGAAGGTTGCCCAAATGGCCGAACATGACCCGGAACAGCAGCAGCCCGGCCAACCCCAGGGCGGTCACGACCGCGCTGGAGACATTCATCGCCCGCGCCGCCCATTGGCGGTCCGCATCGACCATGCCGTCCTGCACGAGTTCCGACCGCACCGCCCGGCGAAAGGCTGGCAGCGCCTTGAGCAACAGCGGTTGTGCGGCTGCCAGCCCGATGATCCCGTTCTTCATGTGCAGCCACAATGCGTCGGTCAGCACCTCTTCGTGAGGGCGCAGTGGCCCAGGCTCGTGCATCGCGATTTCGTAGGAAGGTGTTGAGTCGGCTGCACCGTCATGCGCATCCCGAATCTGCAGCACGTTTCGTCGCGCCAAGTCGAGCAATGTGGCCTGCAGTTGCGGCCCCCCCACGGCAGGCGCGGGAGCCAGCAGGGCCGTCCCCAGCGCAGGCGGGAGCGAGTCAGCCGACGCCGGAATCACGGTTTCCAGTTCGACGGAAGGTCGGTAAAACCGAAACATCGTCATCGCCACGACGCCCAAGGCCATGACGAACAGAGTACCGGCCCCAATAATAAATGCCGGAGCCATCTGCTCAGCGTAGTCTTCGTTGACCTGCCATTGCGGCGTCGCCACCGCCAGCGAGGCCATCTCAAAGGTGTCGTGCAGCACGGCCGTTTCATTCACGCCGATGTTGGCACGCGTCGCCAGCCACCCGTCCGCGAGCGACTCCAGACCCCATCGGTCGTCCTCCACGGTCGGCCTCCCGAGCCTGACAGCCGACTTGGGGACCGTCCACGTCACCCGAGCCTGCCCAATCGGGTATCGATGTTGGGACGGCAGCAAGAACCACTCCAGACTTGCCCGACCGGTCGCAAGAGCAAGCGCGCCCATGGCACGATACTCAAGCGTAAACGTCCGGCTCCGATCAATCGTCTTCGGAAACTTCCACGTCACGCGCAGTGTGCGTCCACGCCGAATACGAACCTGGCCGTCCATTGAGGCCCGAACGTCAATCACGTCGTCGAATCTCCGTAGCGAGATCTCTCTG
Source organism: Acidobacteriota bacterium (assembly GCA_013203475.1). Taxonomy (GTDB): domain Bacteria; phylum Acidobacteriota; class Vicinamibacteria; order Vicinamibacterales; family SCN-69-37; genus SYFT01. The sequence goes on along the minus strand of JABMNV010000054.1, from coordinate 4,575 downwards.
TCTACTTCCGTGAATGTCTTTTCTCGAAAGTCGAACGTGATCGTCTCGCGCACATCGACTGAGCCGTCCGTCAGCAACGTCAGGCTCAAGTCAAGCTGTGGAGCTGAGAGTCCGCGCGTCGCAGGCTGGGCAGACACGGCTGTCGAAAGCCACAGCGAGACCAATACCGCCCAGCACGTCACAGCCCCGGTCCGCCCCAGACTGTCCACTAGGCGGTCTCCCACCGCCGTGCCAGCCGGCGCGACGCAACCAAGAACACGACGACCAGGCTTGTGAGCACCAGCACCTGCGGCCACAGTTCCGACAGCGGCGCGCCACGCCAGAACACCTTGATGTAGCCATCGAGCGCCTGCACAACCCGATCGCGTTTGAGATTGATCCAACCGATGCGGAGCAATGTGAGGAGGGTCAATCGCGTAACTCCCGGCCTGGCAGGCCAATAAAGACATCCTGTAATGACGCGCCGCCCAGTCGTGTCAACTCGTCAATGCGGGCGGCGACCGCGGCTCCTCCGTCATTGACCGCTGCCACGACAGCGCTCCGATTGTCAGAGAGCGCGGACGCCAGCAATTCCCTCAGGGTGCCTGACGCGACCATGATGCCGTGGTCGATAATCACGCTGCGCTGACAGCGCCGTTCTGCTTCTTCCAGGTGATGCGTGGTGAGCACAACGGCCACCCCCGTCGCCTGTAGCCCGCTCAACATTTCATAGATGCGTTCGCGACTCTGGGGATCAACTCCAACCGTCGGTTCGTCGAGCAACACAACAGAGGGCTCAGCCGCCACATTGCCAAATGTCTTCTCCGCCCCCCGTGCGGCAAGGGGTGGGGCGGCCCCTGTCACTTCGGACATCATTCCTCCGTAGATCTTTTTAAGGGTACACGCGCTCCCGGCCTGGGCTGGGCCGGGAGCGATCAGCGGTCCCGGTCTTTCTGCAGCGCCTTGAGCGCCTTGCCCCTCACTTTGCTCTGTCGTTTCTGCTCAAGGAGCGCACGCTCATCAAGCCTGCGCTGCAGTTCGGCACTCTCGAGTTGCAACTTTACGTAGTTCTCGTACCGGGCCGCGTCCAGCGTGTCGTCTTCCACAGCCGCCTTGACCGCGCATCCCGGCTCCTTTTGGTGGCGACAGTCGCGAAAGCGACACCCTGCGCCAAGTACGTCAATGTCTTCGAACGTGGTCGACATTCCTTTATCGACACCCCACAACTGCAGTTCGCGCATGCCGGGCGTATCGATCACCAAGCCTCCGCCGGGAAGCGTGATCATCTGCCGGTGCACGCTCGCGTGACGCCCGCGACTGTCTGACTCCCGAACCGAACGCGTCGGCAACACCCGCGCGCCGACAAGCCGATTGACGATGGACGACTTGCCAACACCAGACGACCCAAGCAGGGCCACCGTCATGCCGACGCCGAGATACGGAATCAGGCTCTCGAAGCCCTGCCCATCAACTGCGCTGATGGCCAACACCGGCACATCTGGCGCCATCCCCACAATCAGAGCCACCGCCTCGGCCACGTCATCGGCGAGGTCGGTTTTGTTCAGAATCACGACCGGCCTGGCCTGACTCTGGCGCGCCAGCGTCAGGTACCGCTCGATGCGCCTCGGGTTGAAGTCGCCATCGAGTCCGGAGACCAGAAACACGGTGTCAATGTTGGCGGCCACCACCTGCTCGTCAGTCCAGGCGCCAGCGCTCTTGCGCGAGAACTTCCCGAGCCGCGGAAGCACAGCTCTGATGACCGCCTGATCGCCGCCTGCGTCATACTTGAGGGCCACCCAGTCGCCGACCGCGGGCAATTCGTGCCGGCCGGCCGCTTCATGCTTGAGCCGACCCGCCGCTTCCGCCAGGAGTTCCGCGTCCTGGGTCAGCACCCGGTAAAACTGGTTGTGCTCAAGCGCGACGCGGCCCGGCAGCATCCCCGGCCCGTCGTGGACCTGATACGCACGCGCGAAGTGCTCATTCCACCCCAGTTCCGGCAGCGACGGCATGGCGTCATGGTGCCACGGTCAACCAATTCGTCCAAACCTCCGTCGAAGTACTAGTCCCCTGTGCGGGATTGACTTTTCCCGAAAACGGGCCAATCCCGGTCACGTCCAGGGAATCGATATATCGCGTAACATGTTGAACTCAGGGCAGTTAGCTGATTGGCCAAAAATGGCACCGACTCTTGCATAGGTAACCAACATGGCGATGGATGTCCAACGTGACCCGGCGATTCTAAAACGCAAGAAACAGCGACAGATGGTGTTGGGGTTCCTGGGTGTTGTGGCCCTGGTCTTGATCTCGGCCTGGGTGATGAACCTCAAGCCCGCTGCACCCATCGTCGATGCCAATGCGGCGTGGACGGGCACGGTGGTTCGGGGGCCACTGGTCCGGGAGGTCAAGGGCTCAGGCACGCTGGTGCCAGAGGACATCCGCTGGATTACCTCGACCACACAGGGACGAGTGGAGCGCATTGTGCTGCAGCCCGGTTCCATCGTGACGCCAGACAGCGTCATTTTGCAGTTGAGCAATCCTGACTTGCAGCAGCAGGTGACGGCTGCGGAATTGGGATGGCGCTCTGCTGAAGCCGCCCTGCTGAACCGCAAGGCCCAGTTAAGCACTGAGCGCTTGCAGCTCGAGACGGGTGTGGCGAACGCGAAGTCGGACCTTGAGCAGCAGGAGTTGCAGTACGCGGCCGACCTTGAGTTGAGCAAGATAGGCCTCTTTGCTGCCCTGCAGCTCAAACAGAGCGAGGCCAGGGTGAATCGTGCCAAGAACAACCTGACGCTCGAAGAAAATCGATTGGCGATGAACCTGGAAGTGGCAGGGTCTCAGATTGCCCCGCAGGAGTCCGACGTCACTCGACTGCGCGCCGACTTCGAGCTGCGCAAGCGGAACCTGTCGGACCTGAGCGTGAAAGCTGGAATGACAGGCGTGCTCCAGGTGGTGCCCGTGGAAGTCGGCCAGCAGGTGGGCGGCGGCACAAACCTGGCGCGCGTGGCAGACCCTTCCAGTCTCAAGGCGCAGATTCGCGTGTCGGAAACGCAGACCAGGGACGTGCGCGTGGGACAAACCGCCGTGATCGACACCAGGAACGGCAAGGTCAAAGGTATTGTGGCCCGAATCGACCCAGCCGCCCAGAACGGCACCGTTGGCGTCGACGTCACCCTGCTCGGGGCGTTGCCCCAAGGGGCCCGTCCAGACCTCAGTGTGGACGGCACGATTGAACTCGAGCGGCTGGATAACGTCTTGAAGGTGCAGCGGCCGTCGTTTAGTCAGGAAAACGCGACGATTCAGCTCTATCGCTTGGGTGCTGACGGCGAAGCGGTCCGCACACGAGTCACCTTGGGTCTGTCCTCGGTGGCGGAAGTGGTCGTGGTCGAGGGGCTGAATGAAGGCGACGAAGTGATCCTGTCGGACATGTCAGCCTATGAGGCATTCGATCGGGTTCGCATCGGTGGACGATAGGCAGACGACAGACAGAGGATAGATGTGGCCACGGGGGCGTGGTTCACAGTTTCGGCCACAGGAGTGGCCGCGATGGAAGGACAGATTGATTATGAGCACTCCAGGACAACCGCTTATCCACCTCGATGGGGTGACGAAAGTCTTCTATACCGATGAAGTCGAAACCCACGCCCTTGCGGGAATCCATCTGGAGATTCAGAGCGGCGAGTTCGTCTCCATCGCCGGTCCTTCCGGTTGTGGCAAATCGACGCTCCTCTCGATTCTCGGGTTGCTCGATACACCCAGTGAAGGCACGTATGTGCTGAACACACGATCGGTGGCCGACCTTCCGCTCTCCGAGCGCGCCCGGGTGCGCAATCGTGAGATTGGCTTCATTTTCCAGAGCTTCAACCTGATTGGCGACCTCACGGTCTACGAGAATGTCGAACTGCCGCTGACGTATCGGGGCATGAAATCGGCAGAGCGCAAGGAACGCGTCATGGCCGCTCTCGAAAAGGTCGGCATGTCCCACAGGGCCAAGCATTTGCCCAGCCAGCTTTCAGGCGGTCAGCAGCAGCGCGTCGCTGTGGCCCGAGCCGTCGGCGGGTCCCCGTCGATTCTCCTCGCTGACGAGCCCACGGGCAACTTGGACTCCAAGAACGGCGAGGCCGTCATGAGTCTGCTCCACGGTCTGCACAAAGAAGGCGCCACCATCTGCATGGTCACGCATGACCCCCGCTACGCTCGAAACGCTGAGCGCTCGATTCACCTCTTCGACGGTCGCGTGGTTGAGGAAGATGCCGCGCACGTGGGTCAGAAAGACCTGGAAGAGAGCGGCTTCCACCTGAGCCAGTAACAGCGGCTCATATGCACCGCTCATTGGACTGATCGATAAGAAGGACTCCCTGGTGAACACGATGATGCCGACGGCCACGGTGCTGAATCGTACCGGGAATGTCAGAGGGCGAGTTAATTGAGTCAGGCCACTGCGGCCTGCTCATACTACCGCGCTTCAAATTCCGCCGCCGGCACATAGCCAATCGGCTCGAGCAGTCGGCGCGTGTGGAACCAATCCACCCAGGTGAGCGTCGCGAGTTCCACCGCCGCGAGACTGCGCCAGGGTCCTTGTCGTCGAATCACCTCCGT
>JABMNV010000006.1 GCA_013203475.1 Acidobacteriota bacterium | reverse complement strand
TGCAGAATCAGGGTGTCAGACGCTCGCGTCCAGCGGTCAGGCGGCAGGAGGGTGGCCAACTTCCGCTCGGCCTTGACCGCGTCTTCGGCCGCCTTGGCCGAGATGAGTCCGAGGCGCGAGGCCACCCGCAGCACGTGGCGATCGACGGGAAATCCCGGCAGGCGAAACGCGTGCCCACGGACGACATTCGCCGTCTTGCGGCCGACGCCAGGCAGGGCGACAAGGGCCTCCATCTCAGACGGCACCTCGCCGCCGTGCAGGTCAACAAGGGCGTTGGCCATGCCGATGAGGCTCCTGGCCTTCATGCGGAAGAAGCCGGTCGTCTGAATCATGGCTTCAAGGTCGGCGGTGTCTGCGACAGCGAGCGCGGCGGGCGCCGGGTACTTGGCGAACAGTGTGGGCGTGACCTGATTGACGCGCGCATCCGTGCACTGAGCCGAGAGAATGGTGGCCGTCAGCAATTCGTAGGGCGTGGTGAAGTCGAGTTCGGTCCAGGCATTGGGATGTTGGACATCGAGCTTGTCGAAGACGGCGGAGCTCTTGGGGGCCACAGCGACGTGCGCGACCGTTAGTGCAACGGACCAGCAGGCCAGCCCTGGGCTTGTTGGGCCTGCGCGTCCTGCATCGCCTTCATCTGTTCCTGAAGCGCACTGATGAGGCCGGGGATCACGCCGAACGGCAGCGCCACACGGGCCACGACAGGAGCCTTGACCGTCTGGCTCGCTTCAGCAGACCTGATGTCGTCTTCAGAGAGCGGCCGCACGTCACAGAACGTGAGCGTCATGTCGAAGGGGGTGTGCCCAACTGCGCAGAAGTTGGCATAGATGCGCGATGCCTCGTCCTGATCGTCCGGGACAATCGTGAAGCTGAGCTGTTTGGTAGGTTGCGTCATGTCAGTACTTTCTCATGACTCCGATCACCACACCCTGCAACTGGACCAACGCCGCGTCCACAATCAGCGGTTTCATCGCCGGATTCGCGGGCTGCAAGCGCACATGGCCGTGCTCGCGGTACAGTTTTTTCAAGGTGACGTCAGAGCCGCCGATTAACGCGATGACCATTTCGCCATTTTCCGCCGTCTTCCGATCTTCGACGATGACGAAGTCTCCATCGCGAATCTGCTCGTCGATCATCGAGTCGCCCTTGACCTTGAGCACGTACGTGTCGCGGCGGCCGACGAAGTCCTCGGGAACGGCGATGGTCTCGGACCCGGCGACGGCTTCGATGGGCAGGCCCGCGGCCACATACCCGAGCATCGGCAGCTCGACGGCTCGCTGGCCATTAGGCGCCGACAGTAATTCGACCGACCGACTCCGATTCCAGAGGCGACGGATAAATCCCTTTTCTTCGAGGTTGGTGAGATGCTTGTGGACCGTCGCCAACGACGAGAGTCCGAAGCGGCGCCCGATTTCCTCCAGGCTCGGCGCATAGCCGTGCTGTTGAATGAACTCCTGCAGGTAGTCGAGGATCTCGCGCTGGCGTTTGGTCAGGGGCTGCATGGGCCGACAGTATGCAAAAGAAAGGCGAAAGTCAACACATGTCAGGCCTTCCACCACTGGGGCCAGGGCCCTTCGACGTCGTCGGACTGGGCGAGAACTCAGTCGATCTACTCGCGGTTGTGCAGCACTTTCCCGTGCCGAACGAGAAATTGGAAATGCAAGACCTGACGACGCGGGTTGGTGGGCAAGTGGCCACCGCCGTGGTCGCATGCGCAAGACTGGGGCAACGTACCCGCTACATCGGCTCATTTGGCAACGATGCTCACGCGAGTCTGGTCCAGGCGGCGCTGGCGGGTGAGGGGATCGACCTCAGCGCCTGCCGCGTGGTACCCGCGTCGAATCGGACGGCACTGATTGTCGTTGACCTAGTGACGGGGACACGAACGGTGATGTGGCGTCGCGGTGTGGAACTCGATCGGCCGGCGATGGCCGTGCCTGACGCGGTGGTGTCTGGGGCTCGCGTCTTGTTGGTCGACGCCACTGATCCGATCGCGGCTACGACCGCAGCGATGCAGGCCGGCGCCGCCCGAGTTCCGGTCGTGCTCGATGTGGACACGGTCGTCGAGGGCCTTGATCGGCTCCTGCCGCACGTGGATGTCATCGTCGCAGCCGACGGGTTCGCGGAGGCGATGACGGGGGAGCGGTCGCGGTCTGACGCGATGCGAGTCCTGTTTGACGCCTATCGTCCCGCCCTGCTCATCATCACCCTCGGCGCGGATGGTGCGGTGGCGTGGGACGGGGCACGCCAGTGGCTGTCTCCCGGATTCGAGGTGCCCGTGGTTGACACGACGGGGGCCGGAGACGCCTTTCGCGGCGGGTTTATCTCGGCCTGGGTTGAAGAAGGCCGCAGCGGGGGACGTCCAGCGCTGAGGAAATTGTTGGAGGAGGCGAACGCAGTAGCCGCTCTCAACTGTCTGGCCCTCGGCGCTCAGGGCGGCTTGCCGACCCGGGCTGAACTCAACGCCTTTGTAACCGACCGTCCCCGTGCTCGGTCTAAGGGAACAAGGGACGTCACCCGACGGAGTCGCCCGGGACAGAGGGTCGTGGGGCGTACCGATGGGAACAGGTTCACAGGGAGGTGAGGGCATGCGCCTGGGAGTGGATTCGGCAGTGGTCGTGGCTCGAATGTCGGGTTGGAGTGCGCGGGTGACTGTCGACTCACCGTCGAGCCATCTGGACCTGGCGGCTGCCGCGGACCGGATCCTGGTCGCCGCGTTTCTGGCTGGGAGCCAGGAGGCGTTTAACGTGATCGTGACCCGCCACCAGCGGAATGTCTACCAGCTCTGTTTTCGGTTCGTTCACACGCACGAAGACGCCTCAGACCTGGCGCAGGACGTGTTTGTGCGAGCCTTCAAGGGGCTCAAGAACTTCAAGGGCGATTCGGCGTTGAGCACGTGGCTGTATCGGGTCGGCGTGAACTGCTGTCTGAACCAGGTCGCGGCCAAACGCCCTTCGACGGAATCCATTGACGACGCACAGTACGTGGATGAACGGTTGGACGATCCGCTGCGCGCCGTAGTGCGCGGCGAGAGAGTCGCCGAGGTGCGGCGAGCGATTGCCCAGTTGCCGCCGAAGCAGCGCGCAACACTATTGTTGCGCGTGTATCAGGAACTGTCCCATGATGAAATTGCGACGATCCTTGGCTGTTCCGTGGGCGCCGCGAAGGCCAATTTTTTTCACGCGCTTAGAAATCTGAAGCGATTGTTGCAGCCATGACTCTCCACTTGTCGTCGCAGGAATATGTTGATGCCGTTGACGGGACGCTGTCGTCCGTGCGGCAGGCTCATGTCGCGAGGTGTGCCCAGTGTCGCGCCGAGGTCGAGTCGCTGGTCGGCTCGGTGATGACGTTGACGCAGGATGACGTGCCTGAGCCGTCCCCGCTGTTCTGGGATCACTTCCCGCAACGCGTGCAGACGACGACGCAGGCCGAGGGCTTTAGCGCCAGTGACACGCTCTGGTGGGCGCGCTGGAAGACGGTTGCGACTGCTGCGATTGCCGTCGCCGGCGTGGTGGTGGCGGCGACGATCTATACCCGGCCAGCGACGACGGCGATCGAACCGATGGATTCGGTCCTGGGCGCACTCGAGACCGCGGCCAGTGTGACCGTCGAGGCCCAGTGGGAGTTCGTGACCAACGTGTTGGGCTCGCTCGAAACAGAAGGTGTGCGCAGTTCGTTGTCCCCATCGGCTCAGGCCGTCGACGCCGCGTTTGAGGATCTGAGCGTGGAAGAGCGGGAGAATTTCATGCGCCTCCTACGTGCCGAGATGGACGAAGGGATGCAGTAGGGGGATGGCGTCGCGAGGAATAGAGTGAGAGCATGACGATGATGAATGCATGGCTGCTTGCGGGTATGCTGGCGTTCGTGCCAGTGGCGGCCCCGCTGTCGCAGGGCCAAGGTCAAGGTCAGGGCCAAGGTCGCCAGACCAGTGCGCAGGGCGGGCAACGAGCTGGGCGAGGAAACTTGCCAGCCGCCGGAGCCAACGTACCGGTCAAGCAGATGCAGGAAATTTTCGACGCGTTTGCTCTGGTGCAGGCGCAGCGGAGCTTGCGACTGGGCGACGAAGATTACGGTCAATTTTTTCCCCGGATGAGTCGGGTCTATCAACTCCGTCGGCAACACGCCACGCAGCGCCAGCGGGTCTTGAACGAAATCCGGCTGATGTACGGTGCGCAGGCGTCAGATGACTCATTGGTCGAGGCGATTGGGCGTCTCGACGCGCTTGACGTGCGGTGGCGCGACGAGGTGCTCGGTGCTCGGCGGGCCGTTGACGAAGTGCTCACGATTCGACAGCGGGCCGGCCTGAGATTCTTCGAAGAGGATATGGAACGCCGGAAGATCGACTTTCTGACCCGTTCCCGTCAGGGCGGCGGCTGAGGGATACAATCGTCTGCATGCGAATGTGTGCGGCGGTGGGGGCCGCGGTCCTGATCCTGACGCCACCTCTAGGAGCGTCCCCGCAGCAGAACTCGCGCGAGGCCGCCGATCGCATGGGTGTAAAAGTGCAGGCCATGGTCGGACGGTTCGTGAGCCCCGACCTGTCTTCCAGTCCTCTCAGGACCAGCTTCACAGAACAGGAACTGAACGCGTATCTGGATGTGCACGGTCAGGATTTCCTGGCCCCGGGCATCGAGAACGCCACGGTCGCGTTGCTCGACGGTGGCACCGTTGACATTCGGACGACGGTCGATCTCGACGCGGTGCGGAAGGTGGAAACGCGGGGATGGCTCGACCCGCTGGCGTACGTGAGCGGGATGGTCGTCGTGCGAACCGTTGGCACGTTTCGGACCGCGAAGGGGCAAGGGACGTTTACCTTGACGACGGCGACCGTTGACGGCGTGGCGGTTCCCAAGGCGCTGCTTGTCGAGTTGGTCGCGTTTCACACGCGGTCGCCGGAACTGCCCAACGGTACGTCGATTGACGGGCCCTTCGCGTTGCCCATCGGTATCCGCGAAGTGGAGCTGCGCCGTGGGGGCGCGACGGTCGTTCAGTAGCACCGAGCCTGTCCGCGCATGTCCGACGATTTCCTCTCCCAGCCCTTGCAGTTCGTCAAAGGTGTCGGCCCGCGCCGGGCCGCAGACTTGGCCCGCGTCGGCCTCCTGACGGTGGAAGACCTGCTGTTGCGCTTTCCTCTGCGCTACGAAAATCGAGCGGGTCTGACGCCCATGGCGGCGCTGCGTCCAGGGCAGACCGCCACGGTCGTGGGCGAAGTGCTCTCCTTTGGGATTCGGCCCACGCGTCGCCCCGGCTTCCGCCTGTTTGAGGTCGTGGTGCGTGATGAGAGTGGGGCTGTGCGCGCGGTGTTTCCCAACCAGGCGTTTCTCAAGGACGTGTTCCGCGCGCAGCAACAGGTGGTGCTGTTCGGTCCGCTGGAGCACCGGAGTGGAGGGCTTCAGTTCACTAATCCTGAGTACGAGATCGTGCGCGGCGACGCGGAGGACTCCGATGACGCGCACGTGCATACGGGCCGCCTCGTACCGATCTACGAGAAAATTGGTTCGGTGACGCCGCGGATGCAGCGATCGTTGATGCACCAGGTGCTCGCGGCCATGCCGGAAGAGGTTGACGACCCCGTTCCCGCGCCGGTGCGGCAGGCGCTCGCGTTGCCGCCGCGCCGCGTCGCTATTGAGCACACACACTTTCCGCCCGGCGACGTCTCAGTCGTCGAATTGAATGCCTTCAAGAGTGCCGCGCAGCAACGACTCATTTTCGAGGAATTTTTCTTGTTTCAGGCCGGACTTGTGATGCGGAAACGACGGCAGTCGAGCACCCATAAGGCACGGCCCGTGCAGGTGGATGACCGCGTGCGTGGTGCGGCGAGGAAAGTACTGCCGTTCAGACTGACCGATGGGCAGAAGGTGGCGCTGCGCGAGATCGTGACCGACATGCAGCGGCCTGAACCGATGCATCGGCTGCTTCAGGGCGACGTCGGCGCCGGGAAAACGATCGTCGCGCTGCTGGCGGCGGTCGTCGCGATGGAGAACGGATTCCAGGTGGCCTTCATGGCCCCTACGGAAATTCTCGCGGACCAGCACTATATGACGATCCGGGGGCTGATGGAACACTCGCGTTTTCGAGTCGGGTCACTGACCGGCAGTGTCACCGGCGCGAAGAAGCGCGCGGCTCGAGCGGAGATCGCCAGCGGCACCACGCATCTGGTGGTGGGGACGCACGCGCTGGTGGAGGGCGCGGTGGAGTTTCGGGAACTGGGTCTGGTGATCATCGACGAACAACATCGGTTCGGCGTGATGCAGCGCGCGACTCTGCGAGCCAAGGGCCAGCATCCCGATGTGCTTGTCATGACGGCGACACCCATCCCGCGGACCCTGGCGCTGACGGCGTTTGGTGACCTCGACGTGTCGGTGATCCGCGGCCTGCCGCCTGGGCGGCAACCCATTCGGACCGTGGCCAAGCCCGACTCACGTCGAGACGAGATTTACCAGCTTGTGCGGAAGGAGCTCGAGCAGGGACGGCAGGCCTATGTGATCTATCCGTTGGTGGAGGCATCTGAAAAAATCGACTTGCGCGCCGCGACAGCGATGGCCGAGACTCTGCAATCGGACGTCTTTCCCGAGTATCGGGTCGCGCTTCTGCACGGCAAGATGAAATCCGACGAGAAGGATCAGGTGATGGCCGCCTTCGCCCGAGGTGACGTGCACGTGTTGGCTGCGACCACCGTGGTGGAGGTCGGTGTCGATGTGGCCAACGCAACGATGATGGTCGTGGAACATGCCGAACGGTTCGGGCTGTCTCAACTGCATCAGCTGCGGGGGCGGGTCGGTCGGGGGACGCACGCCTCAACCTGTGTCCTGGTGTATCAGGCTCCCCTGACCGAACAGGGGCGCGCGCGCCTTGAGGCGCTCATTGAAACCACGGACGGGTTTCTCATCGCCGAGCGCGATTTGGAAATTCGAGGTCCCGGCGATTTCTTTGGAACCCGGCAGTCGGGCCTGCCCACGCTGCGCGTGGGCGATTTGGTGCGCGACCATATCCTCATGGAAGAAGCGCGAAGGGAAGCGTTGGCGTCGCTCGATGCCCCGCAGCAGTCATCGGCCCTGATGGCGTATCTCTCCACGCATTGGGCGGAGCGTTTCGGCCTGGTGGATGTGGGGTAACCATGCGAATCATTGCGGGCACATTCAAGGGACGCCGGCTCAAAGGGCCGGTCACCGACGATGTCAGACCAACGTCTGATCGACTTCGCGAAACGTTGTTCAACGTGCTGGGGCCGTCCATGCGTGGCCTCCGAGTGGTGGACGCCTTCGCCGGCACGGCAGCGGTGGGGCTCGAAGCGTTGAGCCGAGGTGCGGCGCATGTGACGTTCTTCGAGCGCGATCGGCGCGCCTGGCAAGTGGCCGAGGCCAATATCGCGCTCTGTGGCGCGGGCGCCGCCAGCGTGCTGCACCGGTCCGACTTCCTTCGATCACACGGGGGGGGTGATGCAGACCTTGTGTTTCTGGATCCCCCATACGATGATGACAACCTGCACATGGTGCTGCGGGTGGCGGTGACCCATCTGGCTCCGGAGGGCACAATCGTGGTGGAACATAGACGAAGCCATGGAACTCATGGAGCGCCGGGGCTCGTTCGCACCAGAGTGATGACCTCCGGTGACAGTGCGCTGTCGTTCTATCGTGGCGACGGGGCTGTGCCGGAAGAATAGGAAACTGCCATGGTGTCCCCTCGTATCGCTATTTTTCCTGGGTCGTTTGATCCGCTGACCAATGGTCATGTTGACCTGATTCGACGATCGACCCATCTGTTCGACCGCGTCGTGGTGGCCGTGCTCGTAAATCCCGAGAAGCGAAGTCTATTTTCGGTCGACGAGCGACTCACGCAGATTCGTGAGGTGTGTCAGTTGCTGCCCGAATCCGCGCAAATCGAAGTCGACGCGTTTGAGGGACTCCTGATGCACTACGCCCTCAAGCGCGAGGCGTGCGCCGTGGTCCGCGGACTGCGCTCCGGGGTGGACTTCGAGTACGAGCGGCCCATGGCGACCATGAACGCCCATCTGGCCCCCACGGTTGAGACGGTCTGTCTCCTGGCTGACGCGCGGTACGCCCACGTCAGTTCCCGGCTGATCAAGGAAGTTGCGTCGTTGGGCGGTTCCATCGATGGCTTGGTGCCCACGTCGATTTGCGAGCGCTTGCTGGCCCGAGTGCGGGCAGAAACGGCCACACGCTCATGACACAACACGTAGAACAGTTGGCATTCCGAATGGAACAGATCGCGATGTCCCCGACGATGAAGGGCACGATCGCGGCGGCACGGTTACGGCGCGAGGGCGTGGACGTGATCGATCTGGGTGCAGGGGAGCCCGACTTTCCAACGCCGCCCGGGATTTGCACAGCCGGCCATGCAGCCATCGACGCCCAGCGCACCAAGTACACGGCGAACATGGGCACGCTGGAAATGCGAAACGCCGTGATCGCGCGATACCAGGCTGACTATGGCGTGACCTACGCCCCAGATGAAGTGGTGATCACGGCTGGGGGAAAACAGGCCCTCTTCCACGCCGCCATGGCGCTGTACGGGCCTGGAGATGAGGTCATCACGCATGCACCCGGGTGGCCGACGATTACGGAACAGATCAAGCTGGCTGGGGCGCGGCCCGTCATCGTGCACACTCGAGCCGACCAGGGTTTTGTGCCGACCGCTGAGCTGCTTCTCGGTGCGATGACCTCCAGCACCCGCGCGATCATCATCAACAGTCCGGGTAATCCCACCGGCGCGTTGATGACGGAAGACGACGCGCGAGTGGTGGCGACCGAAGCGGCCGCGCGCGGCCTGTGGGTCATTGTCGACCTGTGCTACGAGCGCCTGATTTATGACGGAGTACCGCACAATCTTCCGGCCATCTTCGGTGCGGTCGGACGTGATCGTTTGGTGCTCGCCGGCTCGGCATCAAAGGCCTACGCGATGACCGGGTGGCGTCTGGGGTGGGCCGTCGGACCAAAAGCGTTTGCGTCCGCGGCCAACGCCCTTCAGAGTCACACGACGTCCAACGCCAGTTCGCTCGCGCAGTTTGCGGGCGTGGAGGCGCTGACCGGATCGCAGCAGTGTGTGGCGGACATGTTGACGGAGTATCAGCAACGTCGTGACCTGGTGTTGAGCTGGCTCGCCGAGGAGCCGCGACTCAGATGCACCGTTCCACAAGGCGCGTTCTACCTCTACCCGGACGTTGGCGATTTCCTCTCGCCCGATGGACTACGGACGTCGTCAAATTTCTGCGATGCGCTGTTGGCCGAAGAACACGTCGTGACCACGCCGGGAGAGGCCTTTGACGCGCCAGGATTCCTGCGCTTGTCCTATGCCGCCTCGCGCGAAACGCTGCGCGAGGGCGTCACGCGCCTGATTCGTTTTGCCCGCGCGCACGCACCGCAGGAGGAGCCGTCTCAATCGTGACTCCTGCCATCCTCAACCAACTCCGCGCCCTCGTCGGGTCGGAGCATGTCCGTACGGATAGGGAAAGCTGTGAGGCATTTGGTGCGGATGCGCTCAAGCGGGGACACCCGGCCGACGCCGTGGTCTGTCCAGCCGACACGTCACAGGTCGCAGCCATCGCACAGGTGTGTCATCAGTCACGGACGCCTCTCGTCCCACGCGGGGCAGGCACGGGGTACACCGGTGGAGCGGTCCCGTCCCATGGCGGCGTTGTGCTGTCTTTGGAGCGACTGAATCGCATTCTGGAGATTGACGAAGACAATCTTCTGGCGATCGTGGAGCCACACGTCATTACCGGCGACCTGCAGGATGCCGTCGAAGCTGTCGGCCTGTTCTATCCACCCGATCCGGCGAGCCTGCGCAAGTCGGTGATTGGCGGCAACGTGGCCGAATGCGCCGGTGGCCCTCGGGCCTTCAAGTACGGCGTGACCAAACAGTACGTGCTCGGTCTTGAAGCCGTGCTCCCGACGGGCGAGATCATTCGCACGGGCGGGAAAGTCGTCAAAAACGTCGTTGGCTATGACCTCACGCAATTGCTTGTGGGCTCAGAGGGGACGTTGGCGATCATCACCAAGGTGATCTTGCGCCTGATTCCAAAGCCGCCGGTTCAGATCACCATGCGCGCGTCCTTTCCGAGTGTGCGGCATGCCGTGGGGGCCGTGACGGGCCTGATTCGGGCGCGGGTGATTCCGGCGGCGCTCGAACTGATCGACGGCGACTGCCTGGACGCTGTCGCAGCGTATCTGCAGGTGCGATCGCTGGCGCCCGAAGGCACGGCGGCGATTCTGCTGCTGGAGGTGGATGGCCTCGGCGAGGCGGTGGACGAAGAAGCGGCTCGCGTGGAAGCCGCCTGCCAGCAAGCCGGCGCAACCGAGTTTCTGCGCGCGCGGACCGACGATGAGCGAGCGGAGCTCTGGCGTGTACGCCGTGAACTATCACCGTCGTTGAAGGTGATTTCTCCCCTGAAGTTTAATCACGACGTCGTGGTGCCCAAGGCGCGGGTCCCTGAGCTGTTTGAACTGGTCGATCGGATCCGAGCGGAGTTCCGCTTACGCATCCCGTGTTTTGGTCATGTGGGTGATGGCAATATTCACGTCAACATCATGGTGACACCAGGCGATGAAGACGAGATTCGTCGCGCCCACGAGGCGGAGGGGGTCTTGTTCCGCGGGACCCTCGCGCTGGAGGGGTCCATCAGCGGGGAACACGGCATCGGGTTCGCCAAGAAGAAGTATCTGGAGATGGAGCTCACACCCGAGACGATTGCCGTGATGCGCCGCGTGAAGGCGGCATTCGATCCGCACGGCATCCTCAATCCGGGCAAGATATTTC
>JABMNV010000053.1 GCA_013203475.1 Acidobacteriota bacterium | reverse complement strand
GGTCAAGCCGGTGACCTACCCGGTCATCAAGGCCGGTCTGATCGGTCTGACGCGATATCTGTCCACCTATTGGGCCGACCGAGGCGTTCGCGCCAACGCCATTTCGCCCGGAGGGGTCTACAACGGTCAGAACGAGGAGTTCGTCCAGCGCCTCTCGGCGCTGATCCCCTTGGGACGGATGGCCCGGCGGGATGAATATCGCGCCGCCATACAGTTCCTCTGTTCCGACGCGTCGTCCTATCTCAACGGTCAGAACCTTGTGATGGATGGTGGACGCTCGGTGTGGTAGCACGGCGTCTGGTCACGACTGCCCTTGAGGACTCCTGGGGGCAGGACCAGCCCCTCTTGTTTCTCGGGGAATGGTGTCGGCGATTCAGCCGGCGGGAGCAGTGGGAGGCACGGGACGCGGTCGTCGCGCCCTATCACTGGGATGATCGCGCGCAGTTGCACGCCGACTACGACCGACTTCGGCAACTGCATGAACGTTTGCTGATCGACCTGTCTCAGCACCTCAACGCGTTTCATCGCGTCGACCACTCCGTCCGGTATTGGCGGATCCTGGTCGGCCCCTGGCTGGGTTACTACGTCCAGATGGTCTTTGACCGCTGGCAGTGCCTCATGCAGGCCACCACGTCCAGTGTCAGCGATACGGTGGTCTTCGGTGCCGACGAACCGGAGTTGGTGCCCAATGACATGGCCGGGTTTCAGGACTTGTTCGTCAACGACGCCTGGAATCATCAGGAGTGGGCGCGAATTATTCGCGAGTGCACATCGGTTCCCAGACAGGAGGAGCCCTGGCCTCAGGCAGTCAGGCCTCAGTCGGGTCCCACCACCGCCAGGGACGTTGTGCCGGGGTGCCTGGGGCGACTCGCGGCGCTGGCGGGTGGACTGGCGCGTGACCGGGACTTCTTCTTTCTGGCGACCTACCTGCCGCTGCGGCAGCAGTGGGGCCTGAGTTGGCGACTGCGGCAGGTCCCGCAGCACTGGCGGTCACCCTCTCCAGACCACACTGCCGTTCGCTCGGACGCTCGCGCGTGGGTCGTGCCAGGGGAGTCCGTCACCGCCTTCGAGGCCTATGTGCGGACCGCAATTGCTCGACAACTTCCGACGGCATACTTGGAGGGCTATCCGCGTCTGGCGACGCAGGCTGCCGCGCTCCCGTGGCCGTCCCGCCCTCGCGCCATCTGGACCAGCAATGCCTTCAGTTCCGACGATGTATTCAAGGCCTGGGCCGCCGCGAAAGTTGATCAGGGCGTTCCCCTCGTGATTGGTCAGCACGGGGGGCACTACGGTGCGGGTCGTTGGTCGTTCACCGAAGACCACGAAGTGGCCATCAGCGATCGGTTCTTCAGCTGGGGGTGGTCGTCAGACGCCCACCCACACGTGACACCGATTGGGCAACTCAAGGCCAAGACCCCGGTGCGTCATCAGGCCGCATCCGGGCACACCGCGTTGCTAACTGAAGTTATGGTGCCCCGGTTCAGCTACTTGATGTTCAGCGCAACGGTGTCACGCCAGTGGCTCGACTATCTCGACGAACAGTTCCGGTTTGTTGCCGCTTTATCCGAGTCGATCCGCAGTGCCCTGGTGGTGCGTCCTTCGCCCCAGGACTGGGGATGGGATTGTGTCGAGCGTTGGAACGCACGGTGGCCCGGCCTCACGCTCGACGATGGGCGGCAGCCGATCGACAAGGCTATCAAGGCCAGTCGCGTGAGCATTGCCACTTACAACGCCACGATCTTTCTCGAGACGATGGCCATGAACGTTCCGACCGTGATGTTCTGGAATCCTCGCCACTGGGAGTTACGGGCGGAGGCAGAACCCTACTGGCGTGAGATGCAGAACGTCGGCATCTTTCATGACACACCGGAGTCGGCCGCGGCTCACGTCTCGGCCATCTGGGATGATCCCCGCGCCTGGTGGGACAGTCTGGCAGTGCAGGCGGTGGTGGCGCAGTGCGTTGCGCGCTTTGCCGCGACGCCGCCTGACCTGGTGGCGCGAATCGCCCGCGAACTTGAAGCTGTCGCTCAGGCCGGTCCTCGTATGGCGCATGTGCCAGCGGCACCGGTGACGTAAGCCGATGGCGGACGAGACATCGTTCGGGCGTCGATATGCCGCCAAGCTGCTGACTAATTCCGCCAGCCTGCTGGTCAGTCTTGTCAACGTCTCGTTGATGCCCCGAGCCCTGGGGCCGGCCGCGTACGGCACCCTCGAGTTCCTGCTGTCATTCTTTCAGTCGGCGACTGGCTTCTGGGACCCGGGGCTGTCTACGGCCCTCTTTACCAAACTGTCACGGCGGCCGTCCGATGTGGGACTGCTTCGTGTTGTCGGACTGTATGCGGGTTTGGTGGCGCTGTTGATGGCGGCGGCGCTGGCCGCCGTCGGGCTGGTTGGAGT
>JABMNV010000052.1 GCA_013203475.1 Acidobacteriota bacterium | reverse complement strand
GTGCGACCAGGGCCTCCATCTGGACGATTTCGTCGGCCGTCGCGGTTCGATCGTTCGCACCGATCACGAACGAACGGATCGAGCCCTGCCCGATGAAGCTGCCGATGTTGACTGATTTCTGCAGGGCGTCAAGCCCTGAGAGGAACGGTCCAAGGGGCAGCGGCGAAGAACCGTCAGGCCCCTCGATCACGGTCGTCACTCCCTGGCGGACGTAGTTGGGGGCGGTCGGGTTGGTCGCGAGGCCGCGTCGGGCGTGCGTGTGGATGTCGATGAACCCAGGCGCGACGACCTGACCGGCGATGTCGATGACGCGAGTGGCCGAAGCCGAGATGGCTGGTGCGATGAGGGCGATGGTGTCACCTGCGATCGCGATGTCGGCGCGGTACCAGGGACTGCCGGTGCCATCAACGATGCGCGCGTTTCTGAGAAGGAGGTCGTAGGTGGGAGCTTGTGCCTGCGTCAAAATCGTCAGGCTCACGACCGCGGTTGCGATGACGACAACGGACCGTGCATGTACTGACATGGTCGGAATGGTATACCGAGAGGTTGGGGAGACGCTGAGCCAGTTCAGCGCCTCCCCGGGTCTTTCTGACTGGTCTTACTTGACCCCTGCCACGTCCAGGGCGTACATCCCACGGCCATACGTGGCGACGACCAGGACTTGATCCTGCGGGTGGTACTGCAGATCGGCCACCTGAGTCGACGGCAGGTTGCCGCCGAGCACTTCCCACTTCGCGCCGCCGTTGGTTGACACATACGCGCCGAAGTCCGTGCCGACAAACAGAATGTTCGGGTTGGTCGGATGTTCCCGGATGACGTTCACCGGGCCGGCAGGGATGTTGTTCACGATGTTCGTGAACGTCTTGCCGTAGTCGATGGACTTGTACAAGTAGGCCGCAAAGTCATCGTCTTCACGACCACGCTGCGCGACGTAGACCGTACCTTCTGCATGAGCCGACGGGAGCAGCCGAGAGAACCACCGACGCACCGGGATCTTGCTCGTGAGTTCGGTCCACTCCTTGCCGCTGTCAATCGTCGTGTGCAACCGGCCATCGTCTGACCCGACATACATGAGGCCGGCCTTCTTCGGTGATTCGGCCAGTGCCACGATCGTCTGGTAGGGAATGGCGTTGGAGTTCTTGATCAACATTTCGTTCGGGTCGTTCTTGGTCAGATCCGGGCTGAGAATCTCCCACCCGTCGCCGCGACTGTCTGACTTGAATACCTGCTGGTAGCCCGCGTAGATCAGCGTGTTGTCGTGGGGCGAGATGATGATCGGCGCCATCCACTGGGCCCGCAGGTCCGCATTGGGTGGCGGCGGGGGCTCAATGTCGGTCTCGCGCTGCGGCCCCGTCGGTGGCGTGGCCTGACCGCCGCGCGCGCCGCGTCCACGGGCGGCCTGCGGAATGCTCAAGTCCGTCCGACTGAAGTTGCCGTAGAAGCCGTGCGAGTAGACGATATTCGGGTTGGTGGGATCGATGGCGTGATTGGAGCCCTCGCCGCCGGGAGCATTTTCCCACGCCTGGATCTTGATCTTGTCTCGCCCTGCCGTGAGATCCAGTTGCGCGCGTCGACTGCCGTGGTCCTGAATGGAGCCATAGATCCACGCGGACGGTCGCGAGGTGTCCAGTTCCACGTTGTAGAAGTGGGCGCCAGCTGCGCCAATGGCAAAGACCCAGGTCTCGCCGCCGTCAAGCGAGTGGTAGAAGCCGCCGTCGTTGGTGTTGTAGAGCTTCTTCGGATCCTTCGGATCGATGAACAATCCATGATGGTCGCCGTGCACACCGCCCGTGGATTCTCCCGTCACGTTGCTCACTGAGGTGCCCCGCATGCGCGCGTAGGTCTTGCCGCCGTCCACCGATTTGTTCAGCGCCAGGCCCATCGTGTAGATGGTGTTCTCGTCAGTCGGGTCTACCCGAATCTGGCCGAACACCCAGCCATACGTCCCCGAGTGCCCGATCATGTAGTCGTTGTTTTCGCTGACCTGGGTCCAGGTGGCGCCCTTGTCACTGGTGCGGTACACCTCGGCGGCCTTGATCCGGCCGTTCGTGATCGCACGACCATACGCGTCGCGTTCGCCTTCCTGCGGGCCACGGCCCTCTTCGTAGTTGTCCACGAAGGCATACAACACGCTGGGGTTTGAACGCGCGATGTCGATGCCGATGCGGCCCCGGAACTGCGGCGTGGGCAATCCCTGGCTGGCGTCCGCCCAGGTGCGCCCTCCGTCGGTCGACTTCATGATGCCGCCCTCGTCGTACCCGGGTTCGACGCGCGGGTCGCTGTACTTGCGACGGATTCGCTGCCACATGGCGGCATACAGCACGTTGGGATCGGTCGGGTCCATCACCAGGTCGATGGCGCCCGTGCGGGGGCTCTTGTAGAGCACCTTCGTCCAGGTGCTGCCGCCGTTGGTCGTTTTGAACACACCGCGCATCTCGTTGTCGGTCCACTCGTGGCCAGACGCCGCCACATAGACGATTTCCGGGTTGGTGGGATGGACAAGGATGCGCGAAATGGTCTGCGTGTCGGCCAGGCCCATGTGCGTGAACGTCTTGCCGGCATCAGTCGACTTGTACACGCCGACACCGGCCATGGACGCCCGGAAGATGTTGGCTTCGCCGGTGCCGACCCAGACGATGTTGGAATTGGACGGCGCGACTTCGACGTCGCCGATGCTGGTCGACGCCTCATGCTCGAAAATCGCACGCCACGTCTTGCCCTCGTCCTCGCTCTTCCAGACGCCGCTGGTGGCGTAGGCCACGTAGAGATGCCGGATGCCTGCCACATCGGCCACGGCCACGTCTGTGGCACGTCCGCTGACGTTGGTTGGACCAAGGTACTGCCAGGTGGACGTCCGGAACGGGGAACTCTCCCGCATCGACTCATACGTGTCCCAGGCCTTGAGCAGGCCGTCGGCGTTCATGCCGGCCGGGTTCTGCGCCCCCTGAGGCGAGATTCCGGTTGCCCAGAACACGGCCGCGCCGGCCAGTATGCTTCCAACAATAAAACGACGCATGGTTTCCTCCAGAAATGACCGGGCAATCGGCCGAATCCCGTAATATTAGCGGGCATGTCACGCCCGCCTCTCTACCTCGACTATCACGCGACCACCCCGGTGGACCCGCGTGTACTTGAGGCCATGATCCCATACTTCACCGAAGTCTTCGGCAATCCTGCATCATCGAGCCATCAATGGGGCTGGAAAGCGCAGGAAGCGGTCGAGGAATCCCGACGCCGGGTCGCCGGCCTGATTGGTGCGTCCGCGCGCGAGGTGGTGTTCACCAGCGGCGCGACCGAGTCCAACAATTACGCGATCAAAGGGGTGGCGGCCACTGCCCCTGAGGGGCGCCGACATGTGGTGTGCTCGGCCATTGAGCACAAATGTGTGCTGGAAACGTGCAGGGGCCTCGAATCATCCGGGTGGACGCTGACGGTGGTGCCCGTGGACCGGGATGGACGGGTCGACCTCGACGCGCTTCGGGACGCGGTCACCGAGCAGACGGCGCTGGTGAGCATCATGGTGGCTAATAACGAGGTCGGCGTGCTGCAACCCATGGCCGACATTGCCGCCATCACGCACGCCAAGGGCGCGTTGCTTCACACCGATGCGGCGCAGGCCGTCGGGAAGGTGCCCGTGGACGTCGAGGCCGACGGGATCGATCTTCTGTCGCTCACGGGCCACAAGATGTACGGTCCCAAGGGCTGCGGGGCGTTGTACGTGCGTCGTCATACCGACCTTGCGCCCCTCATCATCGGAGGAGGCCAGGAGCGCGGACGCCGGTCGGGCACCTTGAACGTGCCGGGCATTGTCGGGCTGGGGTACGCGTGCCTGCTCGACAAGCGCGGGATGACGGAGGAAAGCGCGCGGCTGGCATCGCTGCGCGATCGCCTGTTCGAGGGGTTGCGCACGAGGGCCGGCGGCGTGACCGTCAACGGGTCGATGGCCCATCGGTTACCCCACAACTTGCACGTCTCGTTTGATGGCGTTGACGGTTCGTCGCTGCTCATCGGGATCTCTGACATCGCTGTCTCGTCCGGGTCGGCCTGCAGTTCGGCGTCGGCCACTCCCTCGCACGTGTTGTTGGCCCTGTTCGGCTCGGACCACGTGCCGACAGCGACGATCAGATTCGGCCTCGGCCGCACGACCACCGAGGATGACGTCGACTACACCATTCAGAGGTTTGCGCAGGTGGTTCGGCGCCTGCGCGGAGCCAATTAGCCCAGTTCCCCAGTTTCCCACCTCCCCAGTTCCCCAGTTGACATGACTATATCCACAGTGGCTATACTCACCCTGTGACTGACATCGACAAGGGAATCGACGGTCTTCTGCCGCTGCCCACGGCCACCTTCCACATCCTGATGGCTGTGGCCACGGATGACCGCCATGGATACGCCATCATCCAGGACGTGGCGGCGCGCACGGCCGGTGCGTTGAAACTCAGTCCAGGCACCCTGTATCGATCGATTCAACGCATGATCGAACAGGGGCTGTTGGTGGAGCCTAGACGGCGTCCGGCAGCCGCGCTTGATGATGAGCGACGCCGGTATTACCGCATCACACCGTTCGGCGAGTCGGTGGCGCGTGCCGAGGCCCAGCGACTGTCGTTGCTCGTGCGCCTTGCGCGTGCGAGCGGATTTGTGACTGGAAAAGCCTGATGCGCCTGTACAAAGCGCTCTTGCGACTCTACCCCTCAGGCTTTCACGCCGAATATGGCCGCGACATGTCCTGGTTGTTCGCCGCACGCCGCACGCCGCCGGTCGGCGCACGGTGTGTGGGGCACCGCTGGAGTCTGGTGGGAGGTGGTGGCCGACCTCTGGCGCAGCGCCCTACCTGCCCATCTCGATATTGTTCGCCAGGATTTGAAGTACGCCGTGCGAGCGCTGAACCAGGCACGCGGCTTCGCCGTCACGTTCACGCTGGTGGGGGCGCTGGGCATCGGTGCCAATACCGCCGTCTTCAGCCTGACCGATCACGTGTTGGTGCGCGACCTGCCCTTTGCCAATCCCGCCAGTCTCGTTCGAGTGTTCGAGCGGCTCCCCCAGTATGGGCAGATGGAGCCGTCGCCAGCCAACTATCGCGACTGGACCAACATGCAGTCGTCGTTCGCCGCGATGGGCGCCTATCGGTCACTGTCGGTCAACCTGGTGGGCGACGGGGACCCGTTGCGTCTGTCGGGCATGGGTTTCACCTCAGGCGTCCTGCCCATGCTGGGGGTCACCCCTCAGTTGGGACGGATTTTCACGCCCAAAGACGACGAACCAGGCGCATCAGCGACCGTGCTCATCAGTGACGGCCTGTGGCGTTCCCAGTTTGACGCGCGCGCGTCCATCCTGGGCGCGACCCTTCGTCTGAATGGCGAGGCGCATCAAGTCATTGGTGTCATGCCCGCCACGTTCCTTTTCCCCGCGCGCGACGTCGACGTGTGGGTGCCGATGCGGTTCGAGGTCGGAGCATTTGACGACCGGGACGACAATTTCCTCAGTGTGGTGGCGCGACTCGCTCCGGGCGTCACGGTTGAAGCCGCGCGCGACGACATGTCTCGGGTGGCCGCGCAACTCGAAAGCCAATACCCGAACGAGAATGCCGAGACCGGCGTGGCTCTGTCACTGATGTCAGCGGGCGTTTCGTCAGAGTCGCGGCTCTTGCTGTTTGCCCTGGTCGGTGCGGCGTTGTGCGTGCTCCTGGTCGCCTGCACGAATCTCGCGAATCTGGTGTTGGCCCGGATCATTTCGCGACAACCGGAAATGGCCGTGCGCCAGTCACTGGGTGCCGGGCGCGACCGGTTGGCCCGTCAGCTATTGACTGAGAGTGTGCTGTTGGCCGTCGTGGCCGGCGTGTGTGGGGTCGGCGTGGGTTACCTGGCGCTGCCGTGGCTGAGCAGCCTTGTGCCGACCACGTTGCCGATTGCCGAGGTGCCGAGCCTGGACGGACGAGTGTTGGCCGTTTCGCTCGGTTTGACGGCTCTCACCGGTGTCGGCGTCGGTCTGTGGCCCGCCTGGCGCGCGGGCCGGGGTCGGAGTCTGGCCGCACTCAAGGATGGGGCTCGGGCCGGAAGCGGACCGGGTCGCGAACGTTTCCGCTCGGTACTGGCCGTGATCGAAGTGGCCGCGTCCGTCACGCTCTTGGTGGTCTGTGCGCTCCTCCTGCAGACGTTCTGGCAGTTGCAGGCGGTGGACCCGGGCTTCCGGCCCGACGGCGTGGTGACGATGCGCACGTGGTTGCCGCTGCCGAAATACGAGCAGACCGACCGCCGCGAACAGTTCTTTCAGCGCGTCCTGGCGGACGTCTCGGCGCTGCCTGGCGTGACCAGCGCGGGCTTTACGAGCTTTGCGCCGTTCACCATGACGGGGGGCGTGTGGCCGGTCCATGTGACCGGACTGCCTGAGGACTCAGCAAACGACATGCGAGCCAGCCTCCGCGTGGTGACGCCCGGCTTTTTCCGGACGCTGGGCATTCCCCTGCTGAGTGGTCGCGTCATTGCCGAGACCGACCGAGCTGAGCGAGAGCCGGTCGCGGTGGTGAGCCAATCGTTCGTGGATGAATATCTGCCGGGCGGCGCTCCGCTTGGCAAGACGTTCGACTTTGCGTTCATGACGCGGACCGTTGTTGGAGTCGCGGCAGATATTCGCGTGCGAGGAACGGAACCGAGGCACGTCAGCGAACCGCAGGTGTACGTGCCGCACGCCCAGATGGCGGATGGGAGTCTGCCGTTCTATGTGCCCAAAGACCTGCTCGTGCGTGCCGCCGTGTCGCCAATTGCGGTGTCGCCGATGAGTTTGGTGCCGGCGATTCGTCGTGCCATTGGGACCGCAGACCCTGCCCAGCCGGTGTCGGACGTGGTGCTGTTGTCGGACCTGGTCGAACAGGAAACGGCCGAGCGGTCTGTCCAGATTCGAGTCATCGCTGCGTTTGCAGCCGTCGCGTTGTTGCTGGCCGTGGTGGGGATCTACGGCGTGTTGTCGTTTGGTGTCACGCAGCGGTTGCACGAATTTGGTGTGCGTCTGGCGCTCGGGGCGACGCCCCAGGACATCGTCATGCTTGTGACACGCCAGACGGCCAGGTTGGCCGTCGCCGGCGTCGGCGTCGGCCTGATCGCAGGATATGTGGCCAGCCGCTCGATTGAATCCTTGCTCGTCGGTGTGACCGCCGGTGATCTGATGGCCTACGTTGTCGTCGGGCTCCTGGCTGGGCTCACAGCCCTGGTCGCGGGGCTGGCGCCAGCCCGTCGCGCGGCCCGCGTTGGCGCGGCCTCAGTGATTCGTCAGGCGTGATATCTGATCGAACACGGCCGCAGACGTCTGCGGCCATGACCGTGTGGCGACCGACTCGCGCGCCGCGGTTCCCAGGCGCAGCCGTAGCGCGGAATCATCGAGGCAGCGGGTGAGCAGCGTTGCGAGACCGGCCGCATCACCTGGGGGGAAGAGCAGTCCGTTGTGGTCATGCTGGATCAAGTCCCGTTGGCCGCAGCAATCCGTCGTCACGCAACAGCGCCCGGCAGCCATCGCCTGGAGCAGCGCCAGGGGTTGCCCTTCAAAGAAACTAGGCAGGACAAACACGTGCGCCTGGCGCAGCAACCGTTCTTCGTCGTCGGGCGAAAACGTCGGGATGACCTCGACCGTGGCCCGTTGGCGTGGTGGAAACTGCCGACGGATGGAGTTGGCATCGACGCCCGTTCCCGCCAGCAGCCAGCGTACAGAAGTTCCGCGCTCCGCGAGTGCTTCGGCCGCTCCCACCAACGTGGCCACACCCTTTCGCGCGAGCCAGGAACCGAGAAAGAGCACCGTGAAATCACTGGACGGAGCATCCGCGGCGGTCACGGACGTCGGTTCAACGCCGTTGGAGAACACAAAGACGTCGTCGGCGGTCCGGCGGTAGTACCGCTGCGCGAAGGCCGCGTCCTGTTGATTCAGGACGAATATGCGAGTGGAGCGCCGAAGACCGCGGTCTGCGCCCCAAAGCCGCCAGAGCGGAAACGCCAGGCGGGTTTTTCAGAGCGGGATGCCTGAGCCGGCCCACCTCTGCCGCGCCGCGCGGCCTCGTGCTGCCAATGCACAGCGACGCGGCCCATGCCGGTTGCTGCTGAGATGTCGACATCAGCGATGTGGACAATACGGGTCGGCATGGTCGTCGGCAAGTTCAGGGCTCGACCGCCAGAAAGCTCATGTGGCGAGCCAGGGGGCTGAGCGCTGCCGCCAGCACCTTTGTTCCGCTGTTACACGGCACACCACGCCACCAGCAGGCGAGCCAGAGCAAGATCAGCTGACCTCCCGGTGTGAGCACTCGAAACATCTCCGCGATCGCGCCATGGCAATGGCCGCGGGTGAAAAATCGACAGCCGTCACTGCCTGCGCCCTGGTGGCGAGATTCCGGACACGTGATGCCTATTGGACCTTGTCGTACACTCGTGTGATCGCGATCTTCTCCATCCGCACCATGATGTTGGACGTCTTGATCGTCACGGTCAGCCGTTTGCCGTCTGCGCTGACGGTGTAGTCTTCGACGAGCTTCAGCGACTCTTTGGTGTTGATCTCGCGATGCAGGACGTTCTTGTCCCACTTGACCTTGAAGTCAATCGGACCCGCCGCGGTTGGCAGTGTCATCTTCTTGTTGTCAGTGGCGTGCTTGTAGATCATGCCCTTGGCCGGATCGGGGTCGGTCGCGAGCAGCACCTCTTGGGCCGTCGCCCGGATTCCAAGCAGTGGCGGGGCCGTGTGAAACATCATGATCTGGGCGGTGAAGCGGGCCAATTCCTCCCGGCCGAGATCGCCTCCAGGAGGCGGACCACTCATGCCGCCGCCACCGCGGCCGCCGCCGCCTCCTCCTCGCCCTCGCCCGCCGAACTGACTGACGTTGCCATCGGGGTTCTCGCTGGCTTCGATATTCAATTGCCATCCCCCGGACAGCGCTGCGGCGGCATCGGGCGCCTGGGCGGCCACGGGCGTCGACAAGAACCACGCAACGGCCACCGCACATGCGGCGACGGTCGCCGTGACGCTACCAGGCGTGCCATGAACACGCGACTTATCTCTCTGTTGGACCATCTGCTCTCTCCACTGTCCCTGCGAATGTCATCCCCCCACCCGCCGACGTTCGAGCGGACGAATACCTCGATGGGCATCGTAACATCGCCAGCACGGCTGGGGACAATTGCTATTGCGCCGCACCGTGCAGTGCGTCGGCCAACTTGCGGACGGCGGCCCCCACCCGGGGCCCCGGAACCGTCATCGCGGCGTCAGACAGAAACCGAATGCGACCGGCGCGGGAGGCCGGGATTGACACGCGGCTCCAGGCTGCAGTCTCGCGCGCTTGACGCGCGGCTGACCACGGTTCTGACAGACGCAGCTCGATGACCACCTCGGGTGCCCGAACCAACAAGAGCTCAAGCGACAGTTGCAGCCCCTCGCGAGGCACATCAGCCATCACGTTCACTCCACCGGCGACTTCGAGCATGTCGTGGAGAAACCCAACGCCACCACTGACATAGAGGCCTCGCATCGTGCCCTCCTCCCGGCCAAAGACAATGAGCGTCCTGGGCCGCGGTCGTCCATGAACTGATTGCCGAATCTCGTCCAGTTCCTGCTCGATGCGAGACGCGAGTGTCTCGGCTTCGATGGCATGGCCCGTGCGCACTCCCAGCGCCCGAATCGTTTCTGTGATGTCAGGGAGGCCAGCGCGCCGGTACGAAAAGAGCGGGATGTGTACCCCACTGAGCCGGCCGATCAATTCGTCCTGCGATCCGTACACCACGACGAGATCCGACCTCAGCGCCAGAATGGCCTCGACATTCGGATCGAAGAGGCCCCCAACGCGCGTACGCGTGGCGACCTCCTCTGGAAAGGTGTCAAAGGCCGACACTCCCACCACCTGGTCTCCCGCCCCCATCGCAAACAACATCTCGGTCACGGCCGGGATCAAGCTCACAATCCGAGTCGGCCGAGCCTGCGCACCGAGCGTGACCGCGAGCGCGACGCACAAGCACCCAGCACCCAGCACCCAGCCCCGAGCACCCCTCATAGTCCTTTCCTCCGAATCAGCATCCACAGAAAAAATGGTCCACCAATCATCGCCGTGACGATACCCACGGGGAGTTCGAGTGGAGCCATGATCGTTCGAGAGACCACATCGCACAGGACGAGAAAGGCCGCGCCGAAGAAGAAGGACGCCGGAAGGACGAGGCGATGGTCTGCACCAACGACCAGTCGCACCAGGTGGGGCACGATGATGCCGACAAAGCCAATCGGTCCTCCGATGGAGACCGCTGCGCCGGTCGCCAGCGACCCTGAGAAGAACGCCGCGCGGTGTACGCGTGTGACGTCCACGCCCCGCGTCGCAGCCGCATCTGCGCCTAGGCTCAACAAGTTGAGCGGGCGCGCCAGCCAGACGAATCCGATCAACGAAACAAGAATCAGCGGTAGGGCCGCGACCAGGGGCTGGTAACCGGCCACGTCCAGGTCGCCCATGAGCCATCGCAGGGCACGAAAGGTCTCAGTGAAGTCGCTCAAGTACTGAACGAACAAGATCAGCGCCGAGAAGAACGAGTTCATCGTGACACCGGCCAGCAGCAGCACTGTGGTGGAGAGGCCACTCTGCCGCGCTGAGGCCAGGGTGTACACCACGAACACCGCGAGGAGCGCTCCAGCGAGGCTTGCGCCGGTGACGCCACCAAACGGCAGTAACGTCCCAAACGTAATGGCTGTCATGGCGCCAAACGATGCGCCAGCCGAAATGCCGAGTGTGTAGGGTGTGGCGAGTGGATTGCGGAGCAGACCCTGAAAGACCACGCCCGCAGCAGCCAGCGTGCCCCCAACAATCGCGGCAGCCAGAGATCGGGGCAGTCGCGCCAGAAAGAAAATCTGCGCGTCCACGTTGTTGTCAAACGGGATCGTCCATGAAAAGACCCGGTCGAAATGGAGCGGCGTCTGCCCGATGAACGGGGCCAGGGCGACCGCGGCCAGCGCGGCCACCGCGCACACGATGACCCACGGCAGGCCGCGTCGAAGGGGCGAGGTCACCGCTGCGGCCCCATTTGAATTCGAGCCAGGACCGGCGCGGCCAGCTCCTGTGAGATGCCGTAAACGGTCGACAGCGTCTCGACGGTCAGCACGTCCCCAGGTGCGCCCTGCGCGACGATCTTCCCTTCCGCGAGCAGGACCAGCGTATGGCAGATGTGTGATGCGAAGTGCAGATCATGGGTTGAGAGGACGACCGTTAACGGTGCACCGTCGTTTACTGCCCGTTCGTGGAGACGACCGATGAGGGCGGCCACCTCCACTTGATATCGCAGATCGAGCGACGCGGTCGGCTCGTCGAGCAAGAGCAGGGCCGACCCTGCATCCGCCATCGTCCGCTGGTCGAGTTGCGCCAGCGCGGCCGCAATGATGACGCGCTGCTTCTCTCCGCCGCTGAGTGTCTGGTACGCGCGGTGAGCCAGCTCCAGCGTGCCGGTGGCCTTAAGCGCATCTCGCGCGGCCGCGAGATCAGCAGGGCCTTCCACTTCGAATGCTCGCAGATGTGGGTAGCGCCCCATCAGCACCACTTCGAGCACCGTGTAGTCGAACGCCAGGTGGGTGTCTTGCGGCACTACGGCCACGCGTCTTGCGATCGCGCGCCGGTCGAACGAGCGCTGGTTGTGACCATCAAGCGTCACGTGCCCCTGGTCAGGCGTCAGCGTGCCGTCCAGAATTCGCAGGAGCGTCGTCTTGCCTGATCCGTTGGGCCCGAGGATGCCGACGATGGCGCCGACGGGGATGTTGATCGAGACGTGTGTGAGTACATGCTGTGCGCCGAACGCAACGGAGAGGTCGGTGGCGCACAGCATGTCAGGCCTAGAATCGAAAACGCACGCCCGCGTGGAGTGTGCGACGCCAGGCCGGGTAGCCGAGCGGTTCCATATACTCGACGTCCGTCAGATTCTCCACGCGTGCGTAGGCTGTGGCGCGGGGTGACACCTGCCATTGCGCCTGAATTCGCCACAGCGAATATCCCCCAGCCGTGGTCAGTGCCGGTGCCAGGCTCGAAAAGTCGCTGTCGCTGTGTTTCCCGACAAACGTGCCGGCGAGACCCAGCGACAACGGGCCGCGGTCCCACTGAGTCGACATCTGCGCACGATGTCTCGGTCGCCGCAGCGCCCATTGTCCAGACGCGAGCACGTCGCTGAATTCCGAGGACGCATCGACGATGGTGGATGCGGTGAACGTGTAGTTGGCCGAGAGCCGAAGGCCCGTGGTCGGAGCAACGTCCGCGACCACTTCGGCTCCTCGGGCTTTGGTGAGCCCGACGTTGACGTACTGGGCCTGGTACGGAGCAAAGCTGATCGTTCGCGTTGAGATTTGCCGTTCGAATCGATTGTCGAACCAGACCACTTCCAGTTTGGCCCGGTCGTCGAACAGGCGCTGTTCCACCCCGGCATCAATGGTGCGGGAGTGTTCGGCCTCGAGTCTTGGATTCCCCAGGTCAAATGGCGAAAGGCTGAACGACTGCCGCAGTGTGGGTTCCTTGATCCCGCGGCCGGCGTTCGCTTTCAGCCTGGTGGAACCGAACACGCCTGAGCGTGTTCGCACGAACACGGCTGCCGACAGGCGCGGCACGATAGCCGTGCCGAAGGAGTCGTTGTGTTCGACCCTGATTCCGGTCGTAAGCGCGAGCCACCGGCCGAGATGTTGATGCTGCAGCGTGGCTCCCACGTTGTTGCGGCGTGGTGACGTTGATGTGGGTGTGAGGTAGTCACGCAGGGTGCCGCGCTCGCCATCCCAGTCCACGGCCACTGTCAGGAATTCCGCGCCGGCCAGTAGGCCCGCGTGAGTCAGCCTGAGGTCGGCCTGGTAGCTGGCCTGATGGCGTCGGAAGTGGGAGCCGCTGTCATAGGTGAAGTCGAAGAACTCGAACGGGGATGTGCGGTCCTTGTACGCCGGCGTGTACGGTGCGTCAAACTGCAAATTGGTCGACCGTTGATTCGAAGTCGCCAGGGCGTACGTGAACCGCTGCGAGAGTCTGGGCGACACGGCGTGCTCGAGTGTGACACCGCCGACCAGGTGTGCCTGACGAAAGAAGGCATCGAGGTCCGGCCGACCAAACGCCGTCTGGCCAGGGGCACCAGCCCGACCGTCTTCGTACCGGCCCACTACCCGCAGTGTGAGAGACGACGCCACCACACCACCCGCACTGAGTGAGACCGTCGTCGAGTCGAACTGATTGTTCGGCGCGCGGTTGTCCGTCTCGTAGCGACCTCCATGGAGCGAGTAGTCGAATCGGCCGATGCCACCCGAGAGCGTGCCCGCGCCTCGCCACGAGCCATAGCCACCCGCGGCCATTTCCCCGCTCACGGTTGGCCGGGCGTCCATGCGGCCCCGCGCGGTAATCAAGTGCAGGACGCCCGCCATCGCGTCAGAGCCGAACAGGGCCGATTGCGCACCGCGAACAAATTCGACACGGTCCAGGTGTCCGGTCGAAAGGCCTCCGAAGTTGAATGTCCCTCCAGGTTCGTTGAGCGGGATGCCGTCAAGCAGCACCTTCGTATAGCTGTTTTCGCCGCCGCGGACAAACAACGATGTCGCGTTGCCTTGGCCGCCGCTTTGAACGACGGTCGCTCCGGGCGCGTCACGCAGGAGGTCGCCGACCAGGGCTGCTCCACGGCGTCTGATCGCTGCCTGGTCAAAAACCGTGACGCTGGCGCCAACTTGACTGGTCGGCGCAGCGTCGCGCGTCGCAGTGACGATCACGGACTCGTGTACCGGCGCCGGAGACAAGGTCATCAGGGTGTCGAGGCCAGTCGACAGCGTGACCGACGCCGTGCCAAATCCGGCCAATACCGCCCGGGCGTGGCAGCGGTCGCAGGTGTGCGCGAAGACAAAGGCTCCGTCACGATCGGTGATGACTGTGGTCAGCGCAGAGCCGTCACGGTCGAGCAACGTGACCGGCACACGAGCCACGGCAGCGCCGGACTCGTCCACCACGCGTCCGCGTAAAGGCGTTTGTGCGTGACTCGCAGCGGGTACGAGGGCGAACGCCCACAAGAAAATCAGGGAAGGGAAAAGCGCAGAAACGTGCGAACGAGCGTGGGCGATTTGGGCCACGATGGCTCCTTCTCCAGCGTGAAACGCGCTGGGCTACCACAGTACGAAGACTGAGCAGCAAAGGACGGGCCCGGATGACCAGGTATCCTGACTTGCGGATCGGCACCAGTGTTCGCGTCTTCCCGAATCATCCGGCAAACGCCGAACTGCGATTCAGTGACGGTTGAGTCCCTGCAAAAAGCAGAGCTGCAACAAGGTAAAACACTGACTCCCCGCTGACAGTGGCGTCACCGTGTGAGATTCGCACTCACTTCCCAGTGGCCGCCGGGCAGGCGTCGGTTGTCTGGCGCGACTATACCATGCCAAAATGATCGCTTGAGCGTGCCCACTACGTCCCTTGGTATTCCTTCGGTCATTGCACGATGACTCGCAGTTCTTCCGCCACTGTACGAGCCGAACCGGTCGCGCCTGGGGTCTCTGCCTCTGGCCCGCTGCGCGTGCAGGCTGAAACATTGCCTGTCACCACCGACAAGAATTTGCAGGTGTTGGACTTGACGGACCGCGTCATGGCCCGCGTTCGTGAGTTGGCTGTGACGGAGGGCACGGCGACCCTGAGTTCGCTTCACACCACCTGTGCGGTGACAATCAACGAAAGCCAGACGGCATTGCGTGAAGACATGGAGCAGTTTCTGCAACACGTAGTCGACCCAGCCACGCCATGGTTGCACAATGATCCGACGCTCTCAGACTGCGACCGTATGAACGCCGCGGCGCATTTGCGCGCCTTGATGTTGAGTCACAGTGTCACCGTCCAGATCAGCGGCGGTGAACTCGTGCTTGGCCACTGGCAGCGCGTGTTGGTTGCGGAACTTGATGGCCCCCGGAACCGCACCCTCCGGCTGCAGGTCATGGGCGTGGCGTAATGGCGGGGACCAGCCACTAGTGCAAGCCAGACTCGCGGCCCTCGGTTTCGCAGACGTTGTCGAAAAGCTCGACATCGGTGAGCGATTGACACTCGATGATGGCGTGCGCCTCTTTGCCTGTCCCGATCTGCACGCTCTGGGCTGGTTGGCCAACCGCGAACGCGAGAAACGTCACGGCGGCCACACGTTCTACAATTTCAATCTGCGGCTGGAAGCCACAAACGTGTGTGTGGCGACCTGTCTGTTTTGCTCATTTTCTCGACTCAAGCCGGGAGACGAACAGGCCTACACGATGGATCTGGACCAGGTCCTGGACAAGTTGCGCAAGCGCGACCACCAACCGTTGACCGAAGTGCATGTGGTGAATGGTCTGCATCCCGACCTGCCGTTTGACTATTACCTGAATCTGCTGCGTGGCCTGAAGGCCATTCGCCCTGGCATTCACTTGAAATGCTTTACGGCCGTTGAAATCGCCTTCTTCTCTGAACTCTACGGGATGACGGATGAAGACGTGTTGCGCCGATTGATGGACGCTGGCCTCAATTCGTTGCCCGGCGGGGGCGCGGAGGTGTTTTCCGAACGCGTGCGGCGCAAAATTTGTCACGACAAGGCTGACGCCAATCGCTACCTGTCGATTCACCGGATCGCTCATCGCCTGGGGATGCGCTCGAATGTGACGATGTTGTACGGGCACATCGAGACGATGGAGGAGCGCGTGGACCACATGATGCGGGCCCGCGCCCTGCAGGACGAAACCGGCGGCTTTCAGGCGTTCATCCCGCTCGCGTTCCACCCTGACAACAACCAGATGGAGAAGTTGCCGGCACCCTCAGCGAGCGACACGCTACGGGTGCATGCTGTTGCGCGCCTGATGCTCGACAACATTCCGCACATCAAGGCGTTCTGGATCGCGACCGGCGTGGACGTGGCGCAAATTTCCCTGTGGTACGGCGTGGACGATCTTGACGGGACGGTGCAGGAAGAGAAGATTTACCACATGGCCGGTGCTCGCACGCCTGAAATTCTTACCACCACGCGCATCCGCGCGTTGATTCGCAATGCAGGCCGTTTGCCCGTGGAGCGCGACACGCTGTACAACGTGATCACATCGCCGGACGCAGCGTAGGGCGAGGCACCGAATGAAGCAACGATGGACGTAGAACTGCTCACAAGCTACGAGCAAACTCAGTTAGGTCAGCGGCAGACACTGCCGGACGACTATCTGCGTTTGCCAGATGCTGAGATGGAGGTGCGCATCGCCGAGGCCAAGAAAGTCCTGGGTGATCGTCTCCTGATTCTGGGGCACCACTACCAGCGCGATGAAGTCTTTCGGTTCGCCGATGTCACGGGCGACTCCCTGAAGTTGGCGCAACAGGCGGCCGCGCACCAGACCGCCGAATTTGTAATCTTGTGCGGCGTGCACTTCATGGCTGAAAGTGCCGACGTGTTGACCGGCGCGCACCAGAAGGTCATTCTGCCCGACCTGGCTGCCGGGTGTTCCATGGCGGACATGGCCGCGATTGACCAACTCGAGGTGTGCTGGAGCGAGTTGCAGCAGCTGGGCGCGACGGACGTGATTCCCCTGACCTATATCAACTCCACTGCGGCCATTAAGGCGTTTTGTGGAGAGCACGGGGGCACGGTGTGCACCTCCGGCAACGCCTCCACAATCTTGGCGTGGGCGTGGGACCGCGGGGAAAAGGTGCTGATGTTGCCCGACGAGCATCTGGGGCGGAACACGGCCTTTGGGATGGGCGTGGCGCTCGATCAGATGGTGGTGTGGGACCCACACCTGCCCGACGGCGGCGTGACCCGCACTGAGCTGGAACGCGCGCGGCTGATCCTGTGGAAAGGGCACTGCTCGGTCCATACGCGTTTTTCCCCCCAGCAAGTGTTGCAGTTTCGACAGCAGTATCCTGACGGTCGGGTCATTGCACATCCGGAGTGCACCTTTGAAACGGTACAGGCCGCCGATGAAAGTGGCTCGACCGAGCACATCATCCGCGTGATCGCAGAGAGTCCGGTCGGCTCGGTCTGGGCCGTCGCGACCGAGATCCACCTCGTGCACCGACTGGCGCATCAGTTGGCGTCCACCCACAATGTGCTCACACTCGATGCACTGGGGTGTTTGTGTTCCACGATGTTTCGCGTGTCGCCGAACCACTTGTTGTGGATTCTCGACGGCCTGGTCGCGGGAGAGATTCGCAATCAAATTAGCGTGCCGCCCGAGGTGCGCACATGGGCGCGCGTTGCGCTTGATAGAATGCTGGCAACAACTTCCAAGGAGATTTGAGTACATGGCACACGAACTGGCACCCCTTCCGTACGCGTTTGATGCGCTCGAACCGCATATCGACGCACAGACGATGCAGATTCATCACGGTAAGCATCATGCGGCTTACGTCAACAACCTGAACGCGGCTGTCGACAAACATCCGGAACTGGCAGGCAAGAGTGCCGAGGACTTGATCAAGAACCTGAGTGCGATTCCTGAGGACATTCGGGGCGCGGTCCGCAATAACGGTGGCGGTCACGTGAACCACTCCATGTTCTGGCAGATCATGGGCCCAGGACAGGGCGGCGCACCGACAGGCAAACTGGCCGATGCGATTACGGGGACGTTTGGCTCATTCGATACCTTCAAAGACCTGATACAGAAGGCTGGTGCCACACGGTTTGGCAGCGGTTGGGCCTGGCTGGTTGACGCCAACGGCACCCTGGCGGTGGAGAGCACGGCCAACCAGGACAACCCGATGATGGAAGGTAAGCGCGCCATCATGGGCGTTGACGTGTGGGAACACGCGTACTACCTGAAGTATCAGAACCGACGGCCCGACTACCTCGCGGCTTGGTGGAACACGGTCAACTGGAACGAAGTCGCCAAGCGTCTGTAAGACCTCGACGCACACGAGGCGTGAAGGTGTTGATCAAAGAGCTTCAGCCCTTCATGTCTCGTGTGACCCGTCTGAGTGGTACAGCGTGATCGTGACTGCCTCTCCTGCTTCCAGCGCCACCACCTCTGCTGGAATGGTCACGTACCCATCCGCGTGGGCCATGCTGGTAATGTCCCCCGAACCCTTGAACGCGGGCACGGCGCGTTCGCCTTCGATCCGCACTGAGTAAAACTGCAAACGCCCGGGCGACGAGGTAATGCGCCGCGCCAGCGGCAGTGTCACGACCCTGGGGGCCCAGGGCGGCAGCCTCGCCGTGGCCCTGAGCAGCGGCACCAGCAGAAGGTAGGCGTTGGAGAGGCACGACGCTGGATAGCCCGACAGTCCAAGCAGCAGCGACGCGCCAATCCTGCCGAACACGGTTGGTTTGCCCGGCTTGATCTTGATGCCGTGGAAGATGACCTCGCCGTGTCCACGCACCATGTCGACCACAAAGTCGTGTTCCCCAACTGAACTGCCACCAGACGTGACGATCAAGTCGCAGGTTCTGGCCAGCGCCAGGGAGGCATCGAGTGCGGCGATCGAGTCGTCGGTGGTCGGCACGATGACCGGGTCGCCGCCGTGACGACGGACCAATGCTTCGAGTGTGAAGCGATTGACGTTGTAGACCTGACCCGGACCCAGGGGCTGTCCCTGACTGACCACCTCATCGCCCGTGCACATGACGGCCACCGTCGGTCGCGCGAAGACGTCAACGTTGGTCACGCCGATGGCGGCCAGGGCCCCGAGCCTCGCTGGCGTGAGGAC
>JABMNV010000051.1 GCA_013203475.1 Acidobacteriota bacterium | reverse complement strand
GGCGTAGGTAAACCGTCCACGGAATCGGATCAACCTCAGACCTCTGGGACCAGCTTCACCGGCACTTTCATGATCGTCGCCTTGGTGGATCGATAGGCCAACTCATTCTCGGCCGCGGCCTCAGCGTCGGTCTGTCGTTCATGGTGTGCGATCACGCGTTTGACACGTGCCGCATTCCAACCAGCGGGAAACTCATTCTGCTTCTTCGTATTCTTCATGGCTTCTTCCGCGTTGATGACTTCTGACGACGACGCAAAGCCTTGAGGGCCTTCGCGCCGAGTTCGTACGCCGTGATCACGAACACCGACCCAGGCACCGGGTCGGCAACATAGATGACCCGCAAATACCTGCCGGCTTCCGTTTGGCCGAGCGCGATTCGCGTTCCGTCCCGCCCTGCTCGATCCTCCATGGGCCTTGCCGAGCACCTCCTCGACTTCCTGCTCGTCGACGTCGTGGCCGTAGATGTGCGGCTGCGCGGTCGAGTCGTCAATGAAGTACCGGACCTTCACTCGCTGATTCTACGTCCGCGACCTGAAGACGCAAAGTTCTCCGAACGTGGGTTTGAGGCCTAACTTCATATAGGTGAAAGGCACCAATTGCGGGTCGGCTGACCGGCATGGCACGACTCAGGAGTGGAACTACCCTCCGCCCGCTGGCATTATTGCCGCCATCTGACCGGAATCCCGCGATAGAGGCGGCGAACTACTGCGCCAGCTTGAACACCGACTGCAGGAATCCAGCCCGCTCTGTCACCGCATCCAACCCCCGCCACCCGTCAACCGCATACGGCAGCCGCCAGGTCCAGTTGTGGTCACCAACGGTGGCAGGAATATTGATCCGATCGCGCCAGCCGAAGACGTCCTGGATGGGCAGGATGAGGTGGTCGGACGATGCCGAGCACATCAGTCTGAGTAGGCCGTCGCGGAGGGCGTCAGACCACGGACTGGCCGGATCCAGATCGCCCAGGCCGACGCGGCTGAAGAGTTCAGCTAGCGCGATGCGCTCGGTCTGCTCCGCCGTGTCCCACCACTCGGCCACGGGCTCAGTGTCATGAGTGCCTGTCGTTGCCACCGATCGCCCCGGATAGTCTGCGGGCGCCGTGAACGGCTGGCCGGGCTGGTCCCACATCCGCTCCCATCGCAACACTTTGTAGCCGCCAATGCCCAGCCGGGCGATGGACTCGCGCACGAAGGTCGGCACGGTGCCAAGGTCTTCAGCCACGACATCGGCCCCCGACTCGAGGAACACGCGCATGATCTGCTCGCCCTGCCACTGTTGCGTGTGCTCATCAGACGGCGAGAAGAACGTATCGCCGTTGGCGACCTTGCCATAGGTTCGGTAAAAGCCGACGAGGTGGTCGGCGCGGAAGCCGTCATACAGCGCGGCCATCCGGTGGGCCCGATGGCGCAACCACGCAAACTCCGATCGATAGACGACGTCCCACCGATACATGGGCAGGCCCCAGTCCTGACCGGTGGCGCTGAACGAATCTGGCGGCACACCCACCGACACCTCGGGCGCAAACTCATCCTGCCGCGACCACACATCTGCACTCTGGGCGTTGACGACAAACGGCAAGTCGCCATAGAGCGCGACACCCTGCTCGCGCAACCGCTCCCGAGCCTGATGCCACTGGCCTTCGGCAATCCACTGCACGTACTGCTCAAAGAAGATGCGATCAGCGAAATGTCCGCGGGCCTCGGCGAGCGCACCTGAATCGCGACGAGCCACCGCCTCGGGCCACTCCTGCCACGACCCGCCCGGCCACTCGCGCGCACACGCCATGAACAACGCGTACTCCTGCAGCCACCATCGCTCGCGCGCGACAAAGGCGGCACACTGGGAGGCACGCTCGGTCCGCGGCTCCCACTCGTCGCGCACAAACCGCTCGCAGGCAATCTCGAACGCCGCCTGCTTCAGCGTCCGCACGGCCTGGAACTGCACGCGCGGACTGGCCTTCACCTCATCCCTCAGCCGCTGCATCTCCGGTGACAGCCGGCCGTCGCCGCCGACGTGATCAAAATCCTCCATCGCCGACACCGACACATAGATCGGATCGATCGCCATCGCCGAACACGCCGAATACGGCGACGACTCCCCCGCGCCCATCGTCCCCACGGGCAAGAGCATCAGCCCGTTCATGCCAGCGGCGTTGATCCAATCGCCCATATGCGGCAGGTCAGGTATTTCGCCGATGCCCCAACTGGTCGAAGACGGCATTGCAGAGAGAGGAAGGGTGATGCCTCGAAATGTCATAGGTGTTCCAGAACCTTCCGGATGCCAGAAGCGAACGGCTCAGGCTCGGGCAGCAGGCTCAGCACCAGATGTGAGCCGGAAGCGCAATCGAAGAAATAGCCGGGGTGGACGATGGTGTGGGCGTCGTTGAGGAGACGGAGCACGAGAGCTTCTTCGCCAATGGTGTCGGGAATGCGGAGAAGGACTGACCACCCGCCTTCCGGTGGCACGACCCGAACAGAGGGATGATCAGCTGCGGCGTCAATCAGCGCGCGATAGTTCTGGTGCAGGCGATCGCGGATGGCCTGACGCACGGGCGCGCTGTCGGCGATGAGTCGAGGCGCGGCCACCTGGACGGGCGTGGACACCGACAGATAGGTGTCGCACATGACGTCCAGTCGCACCATGGCATCGGTCACGTGTTCGGTTGGACCGCTCACCACCATCCATCCCAGTTTTACCTGCGGCAGCCCGGCCGACTTGGACAAACCGCCAAGCGTGAACGTGAGCACGCGCGACTCACCGAGCAACGACGCAGCATCAGGCCGGGGTGCGATGGGATAGTCAGCAAACACCTCATCCGATATCAGCGCCAGACCACGTTCCAGGGCGAACGCCACCAGCCACTCGCGGTCGTCTTGCCGCAACATTGAGCCCGTAGGATTGTTCGGCGAGACCACCAGGACGGCCTTGGCGCGCGGACCACAGGCCACCTGCAGGCTCTCGCGGTCGATGGACCACACGCCATGATCCTCAAGCCGATACGGCGCAGACTCCACCGCATCGAGCTGCGTCAGCAACTCAAACAGTGGATAACTGGGCTGGGGCACGAGTACGGCGTCGCCAGGGTCGCACAGCAGCTTGAACAGCAGACCATAGGCCTCACTGGTGCTGGCGGTCAGCACCACCTGATCTGGCTGCACCCGGACCGTCGCGGTGGAGATCGCACACGCCACAGCCTCGCGGGCAGACACCAGGCCAAATGGCGCGGGGTCATACAACAGGCCCTGCGCGTCCGCCAGATGCGAAAGCAGGTCGGGCAGGTACGAAAGACCTACCCTGGTCGGGTTGGACACCGTAAGATCGGTCAGTACGACATTCTGCCGCCGGAGGGCAGCCACGACCTGAGTAAACGCGTTGGCCTGGAGACGAGGCGGGAGCCGGGACGAAAACACGGTGCTCGAATTATGACGGAGAACTTATGCGAACACTTCGACGACTCACAGTTCTGACCATGGGCCTGGTCATGGCGGGCCTCCTGATCATGGTGCCGCTCTCGGCACAGCAGGCTCCCACCATCTCTGCACCGTACGAGATGTTCACGCTGCCCAACGGCCTGACCGTGATCCTCCACGAGGACCACACGGTGCCCATGGTGACGGTCAACGTCTGGTATCACGCCGGCTCGGCGCGCGAGAAGTTCGGACGGACGGGCTTTGCGCACCTCTTTGAACACATCCTCTTCGAAGGCTCCGAGCACGTCGCCGAAGGTGACTTCGACAACTTCCTGGAAGCTGCCGGCGGCAGCAACAACGGGTCCACGACGACGGACCGGACGAACTACTACGAGTCGCTGCCGTCGAACGCGCTGGACCTGGCGCTCTTCCTTGAATCAGACCGCATGGGCTTCCTGCTCCCCACCGTGACTCCCGCGTTGGTCAACGGTCAGCGCGACGTCGTCAAGAACGAGCGTCGCCAGAGCTACGAGAACGCTCCGTACGGGATGGCCAATGTCCGCATCACGGAGCTGATGTACCCCAAGACGCACCCGTACTATTGGCCGGTCATCGGCTACATGGAAGACCTGACCGCCGCCACGGATACCGACGTGAAGGAGTTCTTCACCAAGTACTACGCACCCGGCAACGCGAGCGCGGCCATCGCCGGCGACATCAACCCGGCCGACGCCCGGAAGAAGATTGAACACTGGTTTTCTGACGTGAAACCTGGCGCCCACTTGCCTCCCATCGAAGCGCCGCCAGTGGAACTGACATCCGTGGTCAAGGAAACGCTGACCGACAACGTGCAGTTGCCACGCCTCTACATGGTCTGGCACTCGCCGGCCCTGCTCAGGGCTGGCGACGCCGAGATGGACGTCCTCTCGAACATCCTGACCGGCGGCAAGAACTCGCGCCTCTACAAACGACTGGTCTACGACCTGCAGCTGGTGCAGAACATTCAGGCGTCGCAGCAGAGCGCCGCCCTGACCTCGCGCTACATGATCGTGGCGACGGCGCGACCATCCGATGACCCGCCCGCCCAAGTGCTGGAACGCATCAAGGGCATCATCGACGAAGAAATCGAGAAGCTGAAAGACACGCCGCCGGACGCCCGCGAAGTGCAGCGGGCCCTGAACGGCATCGAGTCGAACTTCCTCAACGGCATGCAGCGCAGCGGTCAGAAAGCGGATCAGATGAACGGCTACTTCTTCGCGACGGGCAACCCCGACTACTTCGCTGAAGACCTGGCCAGGTTTCTGGCGCTGCAGCCGAACGACATTCAGGCGGCGGCTAAGCGGTGGCTTCCGAAGGGAGCGCGGCTCGAACTGTCGGTTCTGCCGCGTGGGAAGTGAGGAATTGGGGAACTGGGGAGTTGGGGACATTTTTTATGACTAACACCACGAAAGTTTTTGGCGGATTCATCCTTACCACTGCCGTTTTGGCGGCCGGCCTTGTTTGGCCGCTGGCGGCCCAACAGGCGCCCGACCGCTCCAAGCCACCGGCTGCCGGCACGGCACCGGCGCTGAAACTGCCGCCGACTCAGAAGCACGCGCTCTCGAACGGTCTGGCCGTCTGGATCGTTGAGATGCCGAAAGTTCCGGTCGTGCAGATCAACCTGATCGTGCGCGCCGGAGCGGCATCTGACCCGGTGGGCAAGTACGGCCTCTCGAGCTTCACGGCCGCAATGCTCGACGAGGGAGCGGGCACCCGTGACGCGCTCGAGCTGGCCGACGCCATCGAGTTCCTTGGCATCAACCTCTCCACCGGCAGTGCCTGGGACTCGGCCACGGTGGGCATGTTCAGTCCCGTGTCGAAGCTCGATGATGCCCTGCCGCTGATGGCAGACGTGGCGCTGCATCCCACATTTTTGGAGAGCGAGGTGGAACGCCTGCGCCAGGATCGACTGACGTCGCTCATTCAGCAGCGCGACAACGCGGGCGCGCTCGCATCGGCCGGCTTCTCGCGGCTGGTCTACGGTCCGCGTCACCGCTACGGAGGCCTGGCCATGGGCAACAGCGTGTCGAACGGCGAGATGACGGCGCAGGAAATTCGCGCGTTTCACGCCACGTTCTACCAGCCTCAAAACTCGCACCTGCTCGTGGTGGGCGACGTGACGCCCGACACGATCTTGCCCAAACTCGAAAAGACGTTCGGCAACTGGGCGAACGGCACCGCACCCACGCAGCCCACGCTCGAGAGCGCCCCACAGCATTCTGCGAAGCAGATCTACCTGATCGATCGCCCCGGCGCCGCACAGTCGCAGATTCGCATCGGCTGGATCGGCGTTCCGCGCAGCACGCCCGACTTTTATGTGCTCGACGTGATGAACACGATTCTGGGTGGCTCGTTCACCTCGCGCCTGAATCAGAACCTGCGCGAGAAGAACGGCTACTCGTACGGAGCCGGCTCCAGCTTCGACATGCGCTCTACTCCGGGTCCATTCTTCGCGTCATCGGGCGTGCAGACGGACAAGACGATGGAGTCGCTGCGGGAGTTTTTCAACGAACTGAACGGCATGCAGATGCCGATTCCCGCCGACGAACTCGACCGCGCGAAGAACTATCTCGCGCTCGGTTTCCCGGCGGGCTTCGAGACGACGGGGTCAGTGGCCGCTCAAGTCGGTGAACTGATCACCTACAGCCTGAACGAAGGGCTCTTCAACGAGTATGTCGACAAGATTCAGGCCGTCACCGCCGCTGACGTCGCGCGCGCGGCCAAGCAGTACATCCAACCCGACAAATTCGCCATCATCGTCGTCGGCGACCTGTCAAAGATCGAGGCGCCCATCCGCGCAGCCAACCTCGGTCCGGTCCGGGTCGTGGCTGTTGACGACATCGTCAAGTGATCGTCGTCGTCGGAGCCGGTGCGGCTGGGCTGGTCGCCGCCATCTTTGCGCGGGCTGGGGGGGAAGATGTCCTTCTGCTGGAACGCACGACTGACGGCGGGCGGAAGATTCTGATCAGCGGGGGTGGTCGGTGCAACATTCTGCCGTCCTCGCTCCAGCCCGAACGCTTTGTCACCGACTCTCCTGCTCATCTGATGCGCGGCATGTTGCGCTCCTGGCCCCTTGCTGCCCAGCGCACATTCTTCGAAGAAGAGGTTGGGATTCCCCTCGCGCTCGAAGCCGAGACGGGCAAGCTCTTTCCTGCGTCCGACCGTGCACGTGACGTTCGCGACGGACTGCTCACGTTGGCAGGATCGCGGGGCGTCCAGTTCCGGAACCAGACGACGGTCACGGCATTGAGCGTGGCGCCGAA
Source organism: Acidobacteriota bacterium (assembly GCA_013203475.1). Lineage (GTDB taxonomy): Bacteria > Acidobacteriota > Vicinamibacteria > Vicinamibacterales > SCN-69-37 > SYFT01. Next base: position 28,935 of record JABMNV010000051.1, on the reverse strand, counting down.
GAGCAGCGTCGAAGGTCGGCGAACGTGGACGTTGAAGACGACCCGGGGTGACATCGAGGCCTCTGCAGTCATCATGGCAACGGGCGGCCTGTCGGTACCACTCACGGGCAGCGACGGCATTGGACTGAACATCGCAAAACAGCTGGGACACGAGGTGCATCCCACCTATCCGGCACTGACCCCCCTCACAGGGAGCACGCCGATGCTGGCCTCGCTGTCTGGTATCTCATTGGACGTGCGCATCCGGGCAAAGTGGCAAGGCCACACGACCGAGTCGCATGGCGGGTTCTTGTTCACACACCGTGGCTACAGCGGGCCGTCCGTCCTCGACGTCTCTCACGTGGCGGTGAGAAGCCGGTCGGACACGCCCGCGGTCTTTCGCGTGGCATGGACCGACCGTGACGCCGAGACGTGGACACGTGAACTGAGCGCGACGACGGGGTTCATCACGAACTTGATCTCACGGCACCTGCCCGAACGATTGACGGAGGTACTGTGTCTGGAAGCCGGCCTGCCACCCGATCGCCGTGGGCCAGAGCTTCGGCGCAGCGAGCGCACGGCACTGGTCGAGGCGCTCACCGCCTACCAACTGCCGTGGAGCAGCGATGAAGGCTACAAGAAGGCTGAAGTCACCGGCGGTGGTGTGGCGCTGACTGACGTGAACCCACGCACGCTTGAAAGCACGCGGCAGCCGGGGCTGTTCTTGTGCGGCGAGATGCTCGATGCGTTCGGGCCCATCGGCGGCTACAACTTCGCGTGGGCGTGGGCGACGGGACGCGCGGCGGGGTTAGGCGCGAGCACGTAGCGCGCCGGGTCAGCACGCTACCGGACACCGCAGGCGGGCGTGGCAGACTCGGCCGGCGCCGGCCTGACAGACAGATGCTGCACCTTGGGCGGCATGGTCGGTGCCAGGGTGATGGCCACTCGCAGCGAACCACGCTCGCAGGTCATGGTCCACTGGCCGCGGAGGGCGTTCTCGACGTCGAAGGGGGCGTCAGACTGACAGGCGCCGACCTGATCGCGCAGGCCGGCGATCTGATTCCGGCGGCGCTCTTTCGACTGGTCGAGGAACAGGTTCACGGCCGCGATCCGGTCCGCCAGCGCGTCATCCCACTCATTGACCAGCCGCGTGACGTCGCCGCGAGCTGCCAGCAGGGCTGCACTGGGTTCGGGCTGGCGACGCGTCAGGGCCCCCGTCGCTCTGAGAATCTCGGTGGCCTCGTCGAACACACCGGACCATCCCGTATAGGTCAAGTTTCCCATGGCGATCAGGCCGACGCCCTCGTCAACCAACCAACGCATCTGCGACCCAAACCCCGGCAGGCCGCCGCTGTGCGAGACGATCTGGCGATAGTCGCACGACTGGCGAATCCCGAGACCGTACCCGTACGCAGACGAGTTGAGCTGGATTGGCGTGCCATCGATCCCGCCCGTCACCGTCGCGGGTCGAGACCGCGCTGGCTGCTGCATCTCGCGCAACGACGACCGGCGAACGGGTCCAAGATCGAGCTCATCTCGCGCTGGCCACGCACTCATCAGGAACCCGACGTATCGACCCAGGTCGCGAGTGGAGGTCAACATGCCGCCCATGGCCCCAAACGCCCCGTCGGGCAACTGGGGCTCTTCTTTGAACTCGTTGTCTTCCAGGCGATACCCCAATGCGAGGCGGCCGCGACGCACTGATGCCGGTTGCAGGGTCGTGGCCGTCATGCCGAGTGGCTCGAGGATATTGTCGTGCACATAGTCGGCGTACGGCATGCCTGATACCCGAGTCACCACTCGTCCGAGGATGGCGAACCCGTAGTTCGAGTATTCGTAATTGGTCCCGGGCGATGTAGAAAACGGAATGCCGCCCTTGAGCATTTCGGTGAACTCATCGTCAGTCACCGCCAGTTGCTGGTCGCCCCAGGGGTTGTCTTCCGGGAATCCTGTTGAGTGCGACAGCAGGTGCCGAATCGTGAGTTTCGGCGAGTCGGCAGTGGGATAGGTGAGCGTCACCAGTTCGGGCACATACATTTCCGCCGGATCGTCGAGCGACAACTTCCCATCGTCGCGGAGCTTGAGAATCGACAGCGCCGTGAAGCTCTTGGTCATCGACGCAATGCGAAACACGGTGTCTGGCGAAATCGCCGACTTGTCGGCAAGCTCGCGCACCCCGACCGATGCGGTGTGGACCAGCCGACCGTCGATCAGCACGCCATACGTGATACCCGGCACTCTGGCACGTTTCGCAAACGCCTCGAATACCTTGTCAATGCGTGGCATGGCGGCCCGGAGTCTGGAGACGCGGTCGGGTGGCGCCTGGCCGGACAGGGTGACCGCGAGGACCAGCGCCAGCACGGCGCCGCTCGAAAGACGACGAAGGGTGTGAGCAGTCATGATCAAGCGGACTTTACACTACGAACTGCGTAAAGAAGTCCGCTGCAATCGCCGGCGGAGGATCGACCGGACGAACGGTGCGCTGGTGGCCAACTGGGTGAAGGTATTAGAGCTGGCGGCCGCTGAACACAATAACGACACGGCGTACATCTTCGGCCATGCGGGGTCGAACCACCCGGTCACTGGCCGTCGGGCAGACCTCATGTACTTCCGTGACTACCTCACTGCGCTGCTTGAGCACACGCGGGCAGGCGTGAAGGCTGGACAGAGCAAGGAAGTGTTCTCGGCCACCTCACCCACGTTGAAGGGTTTCGAGGACTTTGGCGCGCACAATGCCCGCACCCTGGGCATCGTCTACGACGAGGTCACCGACATTTAGAGCGTGTTTCATGAAGGTGTAGCCGCCGTGTACCCGGAATGGTGCAGGCCCGCCACAGCGTGGAGATGCCCACCGAGATCTGTAGGGCCGCGCGGATCTTGGCCAACGTCCGGTCGGGCCGTTCCTGCACCAGCCGTCGCAAGTCGTCCTCGCGGCCCGCCAAGATCGGCGTGCGCCACCGCGTTTGGCGTCGTGGCTCCACCTCGCCCGTTTCGCGTCGCCGTTGCACCACTCGTTGCACCCACGCCCGGCTGACGGAAAACTCCTCGGCAATGGCCTTAGGCATCCCCCCAGCGATCCCACGCAGCCAGCACTCTTGTCCGTAAATCCGATGAGTATGGAGTCATCGACCCTCCCGCCAGAGGAGGTGGCGCGGATGTCGTTGGCATATTTTGCGCCCATCGACGGCCCGAACAGGGAGCGTTGCATCAGATCGTGCGCGACCACTACGAGACGTTTCGCGCACAGGCGACGCAGGAGCGGGACGGGCAGCGGCTGCCCCGATTCGTCGAGCGCGCGTTCGAAGACTTTCTGACTTGCGGGTGTCTGGCCGCCGGGTTTGCGCGGTTTCGGCGGGCGGGGTGTCGGTCCGAGCGGCTGGTGGCGTTCTCGTGCAAAGGACGGGGCTTTTGCCCGAGCTGTGGTGGGCGCCGCATGACCGAACGCGCCGCGCACTTGGTCGATTACGTGTTTCCGGACGTGCCCGTGCGGCAATGGGTGCTGACCCTGCCGTCACGGGTGCGGTATGCCCTGGCGTGGGACCATGCGCTCTGTCGGGCGGTGAGCGACAAGAATATTCGATCAGGAGAGGTCGAGCGGGTGTAGGCTGTGACCATCTTGGAGAGCCAAATCGGAAATGTCGGCTAAGGGGAGTAGGGCCATTGGGGGAAGGAACGTGACATGCACAGGTTGATTTCGACGGTGGCAGGCGTGTGTCTGCTGGCAAGCACGGCGGCACATGCGGCGGTCTTCGTGAAAATCGGTGACATCATGCACACGCTTGACGATCAGAAATACGGCCGGATGACCGTGTGCCAGTTCAAGGACGTGGTGGCACGCCTGGGCGGACTGGATACGCCCGAGAAGTTCACGCTGATGATGGGAGGGCGCGACCTGCCCGGGGACGCGACGCTGAACTCACTCGGCTTTGAAAAGGACATCTCGATCATCGTCGGCAAGATGGGCAAGGACTCGCGGCAGTGCGGTCGCCGTCGATAGCATCAGATACGCGACGTCAGAATCAGGTGTGCGACGCGACCGAAGAGTGAGCACCGATGCCGTGGTCGCAGTACGCATGCCAGCCCATGCCACGATCACGACTCAATCCTCCAATTCCACCATTATGGGGGAGTGAAGTGTCTCAGCTATCTTGGCAGGGAGGGCTAGGTGACGCGCAAACGCCCGTGGTCCCGTGAGGTGTGCGAGTCCCAAAGCCCCCGCGTCGCTCGAGTCCGTGCATCCTTCGGCGCCGGCACTCGTCAGTGGGGCGGATGAGCCCGGCAGCGTTCGAACGAAGGACGACTCAACCAGCGTAGCTGACCCGTCCACCGGATCGGATCAAGCCCACAATCGACTACATCGATCACATGGCCACCTTGCTGGCGTAGCGGTCTCGTGGGTCCTTGGCAAGGGCGCGTGCGAGGACATCGCGGACCGGCTGGTCGAGCTTGCGGTTCGAGAGCAGCTCGGGCTCACGGTGGGTGATCGCGTACATCAGGTCGAGAACCGTATCGCCTCGAAACAGCGAAGCTCCAGTGAGCAGGAAGCCGAATACCGCTCCCAGCGACCAGAGGTCGGTGCGGTGATCGAGGGCAAGGCCTTGTACCTGCTCGGGAGACATGTACTGCGGTGTGCCGACGAGCGCGTGGGCTCCCGTGATGTCGTTCGGGCGAATAGCCGTTGTCTGAGATTCACCGGCAGGCGCGAAGCACGACTGAACGAGCTTGGCGAGCCCAAAGTCGAGGATCTTCACGACCCCGCTGCTCGTGCACATCAAGTTCGCAGGTTTCACATCCCGGTGGACGATACCGGCGGCGTGCGCTCTAGATAGACCCTGCGCGACCTGAGCCACTAGTTCGAGCGCCCGGTCGAAAGCGAGCGGTCCCTCGGAATCGACGATCTGCCGGAAGGTGCGGCCGTCGACGTACTCCAGCACGATGTAGGGAAGTCCTTCCCCCTGGCTCGGTCCGACGTCGAAGATAGTAACCACGTTCGGGTGGTTGAGCAACGACGCGCAGCGAGCCTCGCGGTCGAATCGCTTCAAATGCTCACTGGGTCTTGATCGCTACCGTGCGTCCGAGGACCGTGTCGCGGGCACGGTAAACGGCTCCCATCCCGCCGGAGCCGAGTAGCACCTCGATCTCGTAACGCTCGAACTTGTGTCCAGGAGACAGCGACATAACGGGGGCCGCTCCGAAGCTACCGGCTTCCGAGAGGTTCTGTCAAGTTGACGGATTCAACGCGAGACTCATGCCGCAATGGCCGACCTCGACTAGGTCTCAGCCGACCCACGCGGAAGAGATTGAGTACGACGCCATGCACCGAGAGGAACCGACGCATCTGTCGTTCACGTTGCCGCGTGGGTTGATGCGAGACCTCCGCTCGATTGTTCTCGTACGGCTGAGTGCTGTGCACCACGGGTAACAGGTCAGTCTTTTTCGATCTTGCTGATCGCGTAGAGCCGCACGTCGCCCGGGCCCAGGACGACATGCCAGCGGACGGCGCTGGGTTGGCGCAACATGCCAATCGTTGACCCATCGAACAAGTTGAGCCACTCGGCCGGCGGCACATGATGCGGCAAGAACGCGTACGCATCCGCCGGAGGCACGCCAGGCTCTGACACGTTGGTGGCGATGAGGACCCATGAACGGCCGGCGTCGAGCAGGGCGACGTCGAGCCTGGGCAGTGCCGGCTCAACCTCCACCCCTGGCTCGGTCGTCAGCATATCCACCATCGTCCTGTTCAGAAAGAGTTGATGGGCCACGGCGGTGACCGGCGCGACCCATGACGGAGTGTTGCCGGCGTCGTCACGCAGGCCCGTGCCCTGGGTGAGCCCGGCATCAAACGACACGACGCGCGCGCCATGGGCCACCGCACGCCACATCAGCACCGGCAACAAGCGCAGGGGCGTCTGGGGAATGAGGATGTCCACGTGCGTACTCTTCTGCAGCGCCGAGGCGGCGGTGAGCGCGACGGGTTCTGAGCGGATGACCACCTGGAGTCTCGCGCGCCCGGCCATTCGCCGCAGTTCGAGCGCGCCGTCCACGTGCTGAAGCGGCCAGGTGACGGCGGTGAATCCGGCGTCGCGGATCGCGTCGAGATCGACCTGCCGCGGAACCCGAGCGGGCAGGCCTCGATACCAGAGGCTCACTTGAGTCTTGGTGCTGGGTCGTATCAGCACCTGGGGTTCGTCCACCGCGCTCCTGCCAGCCGCGGGAAAAAGCGCAGCGGCGAGCGCGGTCACCACGAAGACCGCCTTCATCTGGTCAACTGGGTCAGATGGTGAGCTGGATGGCCAGCCAACGTCACGATCAGATCTTCGACATCGATCTCACCCCGCTCTGGATGGGTGATCTTCCGAGCGAGGTCAGCCAGTGACAGGCTGGCAATCAAGGCAATATTCATCCGCCGAACGGCCTCGAACGCGGCCGAAGCCGTGGCGGTGTCCACGACGGGGGCCTCGAGGTTCAGCACGTCGTCCTGCTCCATGGCCTGCACCACATAGCCGGGCATCGCCAGCGCCATGCGCACCCGCGCACTGAAGAACATCTCCCACTGCGTCACGTGGACCAGCACCTGATGGGCGGTCCATTTACCTTCCGCCCATGGCGCCGCCCAGTCGGCGGCCGTGGAGCGCGCGAACACCGCGCGGTATCCGTCCAGGGTGGAACGCAGAACGTTGAGGGGGTCTTGTCCAGCGACATACGAGGCATAGGGCGTCATCGTTGTTTCCGAACATCGGTGAGCAGTGTGGACACTTCGATCAGGCGCGCCTGACTCACGTGCCCCAACTGACGTTGGTGCAATGCATCGACGGGCCCGTCCAGCGAAGCCAGCAAGACCAGTCCCACGTCGGTAATGTGGGCGCGCACGACACGTCGGTCTTCGGTACTCCGCGCCCGCTCAATCAGTCCACGACGGTCCAATCGGTCGAGCAACCGCGTGACATCGGAGTCGTGCGTAAGCAGGCGACTCGACACGTCGCTGCACATCAATCCGTCCGGGCCTGCCCCACGGAGAATGCGCAACACGTTGTACTGAGGAGTCGACAAGTCGTAGGCTCTGAACAGTTCGGCGAAGTCACGCCGCATGTCTTCAGCTGCCTGAACGATCGAGAGATACGCCTGATACTGGACCTTGGTCTTCTTGGTGCGTGGCACCAGCTGTGGTGGCTCGGTGGCGGTCGTACTTCTTACCATGACGATACACGATATTCGTTTCGAGGATTACTGTCAATGCCAAGCCTGCTGATCACGCACATCCTGGCGCCGCAGCACCTGACCTGCCCGCTCCAGCCCGGGCGCGCCCTCACGCATGGTGACGACGCCATTGACCAGAACATGGCTCAGTCCAGCGGCCTGACCCGCCCGTGCAGGATCAAACACGATCAGATCAGCGGCAGCCCCGACTCGAATCTCGCCCCGTCCCTGCAGACCGAACTGCCGGGCCACCTGCGATGTCAGGCGCCGCACCGCCTCTTCCAGCGACACGCCATCACGCTCGCGCCTCTCAGAAGAAAGATCCGCAAGCGCGAAACCGGGCCCGCGTTCCTCAGTGACCGTCACGTCCGCTCCACCCACCCGTGCCGCATCGATCAGGGCGTCGGCCACACCGTTCGCCGCGGTGCGAGCAATTCGCACAGCCATCCCGGTCACGCTCCCAATCTTGATCGCCTTGCGCACCGCCTCGACGCCCGCCACAGCATCACCGGGGGCGTAGGAGGCGTACAACCCGTCTTCATTGCCTGCCACGCGAGCCAATTCCACGATCTCGGGCTCCTCGGCGTAGCGACCCGGACTGTCAGTGAGGTCGGTTGACAGACCCAAAGCCCCATCGGCGATGCCTCGAAACACCAGCGCCTTCATCCGCTTGAGTTCCGAGACCGTCGGCCCCCGGTCGATGCGTCCCATCACCGACAGACGAACGGTGGCGTGGCCGATCATCGTCGCATAGTTGGTCGTTGCGCCCGATTCGTCGATGCGCTGAAGCTCTTGTGCCACATCAAGGACAGACAGTCCTCTGGTTCCGGCCACGACCGTTGTCACGCCCGGCCCATGCACGGCATCGTCGCTCGCCACGACGAGTCCAGGGGCCACGACAGCGCTGCGGGCGTCGATCACCTCGCTGCTCTGACCCGGACTGACCTCGCCGATGCGGACAATCCGGCCGGCCCGGATGCCCACACTCGCCATCCGCGCGGGTGCGCCAGTGCCGTCGACAAGTCGCGCATTGATGATGACGACGTCGTACTGCCGAGGCTGCGGCTGCGCCAGTGCCACCGCGCCAGTCAGGACGACGGCCGAGATCACAACCGCGAACCGCATCAATCGTCCATCACGCTTCGCTGATCACTGATACAGGACACTAAGCGCTCGTCAGCACGTCGCTGTCGCTCACGGACTTGGCAGGGCCACCCGTCACACTCGACACAATGGTCCCCACCACGGTCACCACGACCGCTCCCACGACGTTCTGCCAGAGATACGCGGTGTTGGTGGTGTAGGCCACAAAGGCTACCGCCAGCATGCCGACGATAAGCCCGACAAAAGCGCCGTGGCCATTGGCCCTTTTCACGCCCAGCGCCAGGATAAAGACGCCGAGGATTGATCCGTAGAAATAGGATCCAAACTTGTTGACCACTTCGATCAGTGATCCCATGTCGGCCGCAAACGTGGCAATACCGCAAGCGAACAGCCCCCAGAACACGGTCGCATACTTGGACACCATCACGTAGTGCGCGTCTTCGTCCACGGGGTGGAGGTAGCGACGATAGACGTCGATCACGGAGGCCGTGGCCAACGAGTTGAGTTCGGCGGCCACGCTCGACATCGCTGCGGCAAAAATGGCGGCGATGATCAGGCCGACAAATCCAATCGGCATATATTTGGTCACGAACGTCGGAAACACGTAGTTCGTGTCGTTGTACGCCTTGTCGGTCGTCGTGTCGATGACCAGCGACTTCGCTCTCGCCCGCACGTCTCGAATGGCCTCGTCAGACTGCACAAACGCTGTCCGTGCAGATGCCGCGACGTCGACGGGCGTCTGATCGGTCTGCGCCTCAACCATGGCCATCGCCGCGGCTCGCCTAGTCTGGAACGCCACGCCGTATTCCTGTTCGAGCGCGGCGTATTCGCCGGCGCGGTCGCTGGCCTGCACCTGGGCCAGATGCGACGTCTTGAAGAGCATGGGTCCCTGGGTAAACAGGAAGAACGTGAACATCAACACGCCGGTCATCAACACCAGCACCTGAAGGGGGATCTTCCAGTAGGCGCTCATCAAGAGCGAGCGGCGGGCCTGGTCCACAGACTTGGCGGTCAGGTAGCGTTGCACCTGACTCTGGTCGCAGCCGAAATACGACAACATGAGGAACAAGCCACCGATGAGCCCTGACCAGAACGTGTACTGATTCGTCGTGTCGAAACTGAAGTCGAGCGCCTGCATCTTGCCGACGGCGCCGGCCGTGTGCAGGGCTGCGCCAAGGCTCACGTCATCAGGCAAGCCCATGATCAGGGCCACCACGGCCGCGATCAGTCCGCCGACGATGACGTACATCTGTTTGACGTCGGCCCACGTGACGGCCTGCACGCCACCTTTCATGGTGTAGAAAATCGTGGGGACGCCAAACGCCAGAATCGTGAAGACCACGTTCCATCCGAAGATGACCGACAGAATGACGGCGGGCGCCGCGATGATCGCGCCGGTCGCCATCCCGCGGGACACCAGGAACAACAGGGCCGTGATCATGCGCGTCTTGGAGTCAAATCGCCGCTCGAGGTATTCGTAGGCGGTATAGACCTTGGCGCGATGGAAAAACGGCACGACCGTCAGCGACAGGATGATCATGGCTAACGGCAGTCCGAAGTAGAACTGCACGAAACTCAGGCCGGCCACATACCCCTGCCCCGTGGTGCCCACGAGCGTGATGGCCGACAGCTGTGTGGCCATGACAGACAGGCCGACTGCCCACCACGGCAGCGATCGACTGGCCAGAAAATAGCCTTCGAGCTTCTCCGTCTGCCGGCTCAGCCGCAAGCCGGTCCAGACGATCCACACGAGATAGACAACAACGATGGTCCAGTCAATCCAATGCATGGGCTTATCCGAAGTAGCGGCCGAGCCAATACAGCACGGCGATGACGACGACCTCGAGGACCAGGACCAGGACGTAGCGGGACGACAGATCCGGCTCGTCGGCGGGTGCCGACGGGTGCGTGTGGGTTGCGGGCATGGTCAGCAGTATAGAATCACGGACGCAGATGCGCATCTTTTCCACCGATCACAAGGTCGTGGGCCTGCAGTACGGCTGGACCAGCCTGACGTTTCTGCTGCTGGGATTCCTGCTGATCCTGCTGATTCGATGGCAACTGGCCTGGCCAGCTGACCCGCTGCCGCTCGGCGGTCTCCTGGGTGCGGGCAACGCCCCCGGGGGGTTCATGCTCCCCGAGTTCTACAACCAGTTGGGCGCGATGCACGGCACCATCATGGTGTTTCTCGCTGTCGTCCCGCTGGCGGTCGGCGCATTCGGCAACTATTTGATCCCGTTGATGATCGGCGCGCCAGACATGGCGTTTCCCCGACTCAACATGCTGAGCTATTGGATCTATCTGATGGCCGGACTCGTCATGCTGGCCAGCTTCTTCCTGCCAGGCGGCGCGGCCAACAGCGGGTGGACGGCCTACCCGCCACTCTCGATCCTGGCCACCTCAGGACAGACGGCCTGGTTGGTCGGCATGTTTCTGCTGATCGTTTCGTCACTCTTCGCCTCAATCAACATCATCGTCACCATCCTGCAGCTGCGCGCGCCGGGGATGACGATGATGACACTGCCGTTTTTCGTGTGGTCGCAGCTGGTGACATCGTTTCTGTTGCTGCTCGCGTTTCCTCCACTGCAGGCCGCGGCGATTCTGCAACTGATGGATCGACTCGCGGGCACAAGCTTTTTCCTGCCAAGCGGACTCGTCGTCTCAGGGCAGGCGCTGGCGGTGAGCGGCGGGGGCAGTCCAATCCTCTGGCAGCACCTGTTCTGGTTTCTCGCTCACCCTGAGGTGTACGTCCTCATCCTGCCGGCGTTCGGCATCGTCGCCGAGGTGATCACCACGAGCACACGCAAGCCGCTCTGGGGCTATCGCGGCATGGTGGGCGCCGCGCTGTTTATGGGATTCATGTCGTTTCTGGTGTGGGCTCACCACATGTTCCTGACCGGCATGGGACCGACGATGAGCGCGTTCTTTCAGGTGACGACCATGATCATCTCGGTGCCGTCGGTGATCATCCTGTCATCGCTCGTGTTGTCACTGCATGGGGGATCGATTCGATTCACCGTGCCTGCCCTTTTTGCGTTGGCGTTCCTGCCAATGTTCGGCATCGGCGGACTGACCGGACTGCCGCTGGGACTGGCCGCGTCTGACATCCCGCTGCATGACACCTACTACGTGATCGGGCACTTTCACTACATCGTGGCTCCCGGCACGCTGTTCGCACTCTTTGCGGGTATCTACCACTGGTTCCCAAGAATCAGTGGACGCCTGCTGGACGAACGTCTGGGTCGCTGGCATTTCTGGGGATCGCTCATCACGATGAACCTGATCTTCATGCCGATGTTTGCGCAGGGACTGGCAGGACTCAACCGCCGACTCTTTGACGGTGGTCGCACCTACGCCGCCAGCGCGGGGTTCGAATTCACGTACGAGCTTCAGGCGTGGGCAGCGGTGGCCTTGGGACTGGTCCAATTGTTCTTCATCGTCAACCTCATCCTCACGCTGAGGAAGCCGAGAACGGCACCGGACAATCCGTGGCAGTCTACGACACGAGAGTGGCAGGGGCGGTCATGAGCGGACATGCCCCCATTCCTTACACGACCGAGCCGCGCGCCGACACCGGTGTGAGCAATGTGACGATGGGGTTCTGGCTGTTCATTGCGTCAGAGGTCATGTTATTTGGCGCGCTGTTCTCGTCGTACGCACTGTTGCGCGTGTCGGCAGAGGACTGGCCCGTGGGTCGCGAGGTGCTGCATCTCGGCCTGGGATCCATCAACACCATGGTGCTGGTGTGGGTCTTGGTGCTGATGAGTCGAACCCGACGTGCGAGAGTTGGCCACTACCGGCCGCTGGTTCTGGCGGCTTCGGCACTGGCGCTCGTCTTCCTCGCGATGAAGGGCTTCGAGTATCGGACCGAGTGGGTGGAGGGGGTTCGGCCCGCGACGAACACGTTCTTCGCGATGTATTTCACGCTGACCGGCCTTCACGCCCTGCACGTGGTCGGGGGCCTGATCGCCAACATGTGGATATTGGCCGGCGCCTCATCTGTGGGCGAGGCAATGACGCGCGGGCGACTGCAGGCAGTGACGCGCTACTGGGCCTTCGTCGACCTCGTCTGGCTCACGATATTTGTGGGGTTGTATTTGTTGTGACAGTCAAGGGTGCTGGGTGCTGGGTGCTCAGTGCTGGGTGCTGGGTGCTCATGAGTGACGTCGCGCTCGCTTGCCCGATTTGTTTCCGGGTCGAAGAGAACGCGACGACGGACGGCGTGCAGGCGGCGGTGCTGGTGCTGGTTGGCGTCACGGCCGTGGTCCTGGGCGTCTTTGGGCGGTTTGTTGTTGGGTTTGCCAAGCGCGACGGGCAGCCGACGGCGGGGGCCGATGATGACGAGGGCCAATCGTGATTGACCAGTGGCTGCCGCCGCAGGGCTCGGCCCACGCGCCCGAGATCGATCTGGTGCTGCGACTGGTGCACTGGCTGATGTTTGCCCTGTTTGCTGGCTGGGGCGCGTACTTCGTGTGGGTGCTCATCCGGTTTCGAGAAGGTCGGCAGCCGGAGCCAGATCTCGCCGATACACGTGGACGACCTGCGCTGTGGTCTGAGATCGCGATCGTGGCGGCCGAAGGAGTGCTGCTGGTCGTGATCGCGCTGCCCATCTGGTTCCGACAGACCTTGCCGCCAGACACCACTGCCCCGTCCACCACGGTCGTTCGGGTGATCGCAGAACAGTATGCCTGGAACATCCACTACCCGGGCGCAGACGGAGAGTTTGGCGAGACGAGAATCGAGCTGGTTTCGTCGTCGAATCCAGTGGGCCTGGATCGATCATCACTGCATGGTGCCGACGACCTGGTCACGATCAACGACCTGCACCTCCCCATCAACCGCCCGGTCGAGATCCGACTCTCGAGCAAGGACGTCATTCACAGCTTCGGCGTGGCGGCGATGCGCGTGAAACAAGATGCGGTGCCGGGGCTGCTTTCACCGGTCTGGTTCACGCCGGTGCTGGCCGGCACGTTTGACATCGCCTGCTCTCAGCTCTGCGGCTTGGGTCACTACCGCATGAAGGGTCAACTCACGGTCGAGTCAGAGACGGAATACGCCGCGTTCCTGAGCGCCGAAGCGGCGATACAAGTCGGGGGGGTCCCGGGGGTCCGGGCGTCCGCCGTGTCGCATGACGCGCAAGAACAGGTCGTCGCGCGTGGTCCCACGGGGACCCACGGGCGTGATGACCAGTAACGCAGTGAGAGGCGTGCCGCTCACGGTCGTAGTGCTGAAGCGCACAGCCGTGCCTACGGTGTCTTTATCCATGTGCCCGACGCGTGACCAGCCAGAGGCGATCATCTGGTCGCTGTAGTGGTCCGCCAGCGCCGCCGGCTTCATGTCGATTTCGATCAACGTCGCAGAGTGAAAGGCGTCAAGCGAGCCTCCGCCGTTCGCGCCGTACCTCTTCGAGCCGGGCGGATGGGTGAGGCCAGGAATGGTAACGTCTGTGAACGACGTTTCTCGGCGGGGGGCGCACCTCCGGCGTGGGTCAGCTCGAAATGTCGCTCGGACGAACGCGCCACCGGCGGCGCGAGGCAAGTACTGAAAGTTCACATGGTCATAACCTCGGCACAATGACGTCCCGGGCGGCCCGCCAAAGCTGCTGAAGCCACGGGGCGGTGGCATTAAGTCAACCCACCAACCGGTGGTGGTCTCTGAATCACTGGCCCGCCGACTGTTTGGTCAAACCACGGTTGAAGGGACACGAGTGAGCATGCCTCAACGTGGGGCTCCGCCCAAGGAATTCGTCATCGTCGGCGTACTGCGAGACACACTCACCAGGGGCCTGACCGACGAACCCGACTTGATCCTGTACCGTCCGCTAACCCCAGATGACCTCCGGATGCAGAGTGTCGTGTTGAGCAAGTCGCGAGTGCCCCTGTCTCGCGCGAACGAGATTGTTGCGCAGGCGTTCTTTGAGCTGGATCCAACATTGCCCTCCAGCCGAGCCGAGTTGCTGACCTCATGGATCGATCGCGGGCAGTCGAGCACCCGCCTGTTCGCAAGCGTGTTGTCGCTGCTGGGCGGCGTGGGCCTCTTGCTTGCCGCGATAGCGTCGGATGTGGCCCGACTGGTGTTGCGGCAAGCGGCATCAACGTCGGCCATGGGCGTGGTGGGCGGTCTCGCCCTCGCCTACTGGGGCTCCGGACTGATCACGGCGTACCTCGTGCTCGTGGTCTTCATTGCCGCCGCTCGGCCGGCATGGACGGCCACCCGTGTGAATCCCATCGAGATTCTGAGGGAGAGCTAGCGTCGACGCCGCGACAGGCGCTCCGTCCGTCAGCCATTGCGGTACTTTCATCTCTTTTTCAGGTCAACGGGCCAATCCAGGCTCCGGCATCATGGAAGGCCTTGAACGCCTGTGCCAACGATCCTCGACGGCTTCGATTCCGCCTCTCACAGGCTGGCGCTGGTGACGCACCATCCGCGAGACGTTATGCTTGTCGAGTGGACCGGGACGAAATCCTCCGTGTGCTTCGCGCCTTTGAGGAGTCGGGTCTGGAGTACGTGCTTATCGGCGCCACCGCAATGGGTTTCCACGGGGTGGTGCGCGCGACCGAGGACCTCGGCCTGTTTATCAGGGCCACCGCTGACAACGTCGAACGACTGCGTGTCGCTCTGAGGGCATCGTATTCGGACGACCCGCACATCGATGAGATTTCTGCGGCCGACTTGTTGGGCGAGTACCCTGCCGTTCGCTACTACCCGCCTAGCGGCGACCTGTACTTCGATATCCTCACGCGCCTTGGCGAGGCCGCCAGTTTCGACACGGTCGAAGCCGAGACTAAGAATATCGGGGGCACTCGCGTGCAAGTGGCGACACCGGCGGCCCTCTATCGTCTCAAGAAGGGCACCGTTCGGGCCAAGGACCATCAAGACGCAGCCGCGCTGCGCGAGCGCTTCAACTTGAAGGATGAGGAGGATTAACGTGCCCGTGCAGAAATTCCGCTCTATCGAGGAGATGAACGCCGCCCCCCTGCACGTGTCCGCAAACGCAGACTTCGATCGTTTCTTGCGACACTGCGCACGCTACTGGAAGATCGCGCCCAGAGTCTATCCACGCGGCGTCGTGAAGTTCCGATCCATCGAAGACATGCGCCACCCCGACCGCTGAGCGACCAATGCGCTCGAAGATGTTCGTCGATGCTCCAGGTGAGCGCAGGCCCCCGCGAACTGACGCTGACACCGTGCTCCGGCGCGGTGTGGCCGCCGGCGATCATGTCTCCGGCGCCCAGCCGAGCCACGATCTCGTACGGGCCGAGTCGACGGTCGGACTCACGCCGACCCACTGTCAAGCTATCGACCTTTCCGAGAGCGAGCGCCCAGCACTTCCACCGTCACCGACGGGTATCGGGCGGCGAACTTGCGGTCGAGTGTCACCAGCGTCGCTGGAGTCGTCTGCGCGAAAGCAGCCAGGTAGTCGTCGGTCCAGTGGAGGTGACTACGGTCAGGGCGCTTAGAGAGAGCCACCCACGCGGGACCGAGTCTGCGAGGTTCCGGCAAGAACCGCACGCGTGGGTCGTCCTGCAGCGCCAGGACCAGGTCCCAGGCGTTCTGTCGGGTCAGCGCATCGGCACCGGTGACGGCCGGGTTTGTCACAAGCCGCAGCAGTGACATCTCGGTAACCCGGCAGAACGCGAGGTCGTCCTCCTGTTCGTCGAACCAGGACTTCGCGATGGGGTGACTGGCATGTCGCGCCCACGCCGCCGCCAGCCAGACGTTCACATCGAGCAACTTCATCGTCAGGTACGGTGCAATCTGGCCCGCACGGGAACGGCATCCGCATCGGCGAGCGCTCGCTCCAAATCGGCGGACGTCAATCTGACCTTGGAGCCCTTCGCGCTACCGAACAAGGGGAGGGAGACCTTCGCCGTCGCTGCCTGAACAGGGACCGCCTCCAACTCAGCCGCCACGGCGCGAGCGAGCAAGCTCTTGAGCGATTCCCCTCGCTCAGCGGACCGGGCCTTTGCCGCCCGCATCAACGCGGGATCGAGTTCGACCGTTGTACGCATAAAAGCATATTTTCACACCGAGCCAACCTGCGCAACACCCGATTCGCTTCGATCTCCATCATCGTCGGCACCGTGATTCCTCAAAAGGCCAGATCACGGTACCGAAGAAGGTGCGAGACCGATTGGGGTTCCGAACAGGCACAACGGTGGAGTTTGAGTTCACTGACAAGGGTCTCCTGCTGCGAAAGGGCCACAAAGGCACTCGACCTGTGGACCGGGTGCGGGGCCTGCGCCTCCGGCCGGTGCTCGTAACAACGGCACGCTTCCGAAGAAATGGCGCGACGGGAAGTTCGAACAGCTCAGCGAGGACGAGGTGCAGCGGGTCGAGAGCATCGTTGCTGACGCGTTTGAGGGTTTCGATGGACCTGTCATCTAGTGCCGCGCGGCCACACTCCCCGAATCGCGATCGCCCCACCAGACTCGACCCATCCTTGAAAGCCGCCCACCAAGGCCTTGGAGCTGATACCAGCCGCGTTCAAGAGTCGAGCGGCCATGAGGCTCGTGGCTTCGGTGGGACACGAGCAATAGGTCACCACCAGCCGGCCTTTGGCGAGCGTGCGAATGTCGTCGACCTGCGACTCCACTTCACGGAGGGGCACATGAGATGCCCTGGGGATGTGTCCGCGGCCGAAACTCTCGGCGTCTCGAACATCCAGAACAAGCACGCGCTCAATTGTGTGGAGCGGCACGAATTCGCCAAGTGTGATGACTGGCCTCGACTGCGTTTCTGTGGACGCACTTCCTTCTTCCACACTTCCCCCGACGACGAGCACACACCACAACGCGACGCCAATCCCCTTTAGTATCCGTTTCATCTCGTCCCCCCTTATGATCGGTGCTGACTCCGCCTGCACTGATGTCCACCCACTCCATCCACGCACGTCGCCCCAAGGGCGCAACAGGCCTCTCGTCGGAGTCGACGGCCGAGTCGCTGGCCGAATCTCTCATCGACCGACAACCCGACGTCCTGCTCGCGCATTCGGAAGACGCCGCACACTATTCCGGCGGGCATGCCGATGGCGTGGCTCGGCCTCGCACGGAGCAGGAGATTGCTCACCTGCTGACCCACGCCTCGCGTGTGCTGCCGGTCGGTGCGCAGTCATCGGTGACCGGTGGTGCGACGCCCGACGGCGGCCTGGTGCTCTCAACTGCACGTCTGGTCTCTATTCAGGAATCGGGCCAGCACCATTTCCGCGTGGGATCGGGCGTGCCGCTAACGACGTTGCAGGAATTGCTACATTCGACCGGCCGCTGGTACGCACCTTCTCCCACCTACACCGGGGCATTTGCAGGTGGCGTGGTCGCCACCAATGCCGCAGGCGCAGCGACGTTCAAGTACGGCACGACCCGTCAGTGGACAGATGGCCTGACCGTGGTCCTGGCGTGCGGGCATGTGCTCGCAATCACGCGGGGCCAGTGCGTCGCGGACCCCGTTCGCGGCTTCGAGATCACGTGCGACTGCGGCACGCGCACGGTGCAGCCTGGCACTTACGTGATGCCCGCTGTGCCCAAGTGTTCGGCTGGGTACTTTGCGGCGCCTGAGATGGATCTGGTGGACCTCTTTATCGGGGCGGAAGGCACTCTGGGTGTGGTCACTGATGTGTTGTTCCGGGTCCTTGCCGAACCACCTGCGGTGGCATGGGCGCTTGTGTCCGTCCGCTCGGAATCAGATGCGATCACACTGGTCGATGCGCTTCGGCGGGCGTCACAGGAGACATGGCGCACGAAGGATCCGGTCGGCCTGGACATTTCGGCCATCGAGCACGTCGACCGACGGTGTCTTGAAATCCTGCGGGAAGACGGCATCGATCGCAAGCAGGACATCACCATCCCCGCCGACGCGGCAGTGATGCTCCTGGTCCAGCTCGAGTTGCCTCGCGAGACGACGCCTGCAGTGGCGTTCGAACAAGTCAGCGCTTCCTTGTCAGACGACGCCACAGACGGCGCGATCGTTCGCTTTTGCCGCATGCTCGCCGCACACGGCGCACTCGACGACACCGAGATGGCGTGGCCCGGGGACCAACGGCGCATCGACCAGTTTCTCGCCTTTCGAGAATCAGCCCCGGCGGGCGTCAACCGACGGGTGGGCGACGCCAAACGGGATCACGACGCGCGCATCGAAAAGACGGCGGCCGACATGATCGTGCTGTTTGAGCACTTCGGCACGATGGTGGCCATCTACCGCGAGGGCTACCGCGCACGGGGCCTCGATTTTGCCATCTGGGGACATATCTCTGACGGCAACGTCCATCCGAATGTCATTCCACGATCATTCGACGACGTCGTGGCTGGGCGTGAGGCGATTCTCGAATTCGGTCGCGCGGTGGCTCGTCTGGGCGGCTGTCCGCTGGCCGAGCATGGCGTCGGCCGGTCCTCGGTCAAGCAGGCGCTGCTGCGACAACTCTACGGTGACGAAGGCCTGAATCAGATGCGCGCCATCAAGTCTGCGCTCGACCCACGCGGCGTGCTGGCACCCGGCGTGCTGTTCCCTGCGTAGAGTGCCTGACTATCTACCGGCGGTCGCGTTCAGCTTCTGCAGGGCGGTGTCGAACATCGTCCGAATCGTGAAGACGTGAGCCGTCCCCAAAAGGTGGCGCTGTGCGCTAGCGCACAGCGATCACGGCACTACCAGTCCGGAAGAACATCGTGCCTCCCGCAATCGCTGGTGTGGCCATCGCATAGTCACCGAGCGGATTGGTGGCGAGCAACTTGAAGTCGCGACCAGCCTGCACCACAAACACGTCGCCGTCCTCACTTGAGAAATACACCTTGCCGTCTCCGGCGACTAACGACGCTGTAAATCCGGTTGTGCCGTCGCCCAGGCGCTGCTGATAGACGCGCTCGCCCGTCAACGCATCAAAGACCGCAAACACGCCGTTGTTCTTCGAGACGTACAACAATCCTCGGTACAAGACCGGCGACATCATGTACGCGCCGTCTCGCGGATGGCTCCACGCGATGTGTTCATTGCTGGTGGCGTCCCCAGAGAGCGTGACGTCACCGGTGGCGGTTTCACGGACGGCGAACACGGGCGCGCCACGCCCGTGGGCGCTCGTGAGATACACCAGGCCGTGGCCCGTGACCGGAGTCGGCACGGGAATGTCACCGCCGGCGCTCTTTAAGTTCCAGATCTCCTGGCCCGTCTCGAAGTCGTAGGCCCCCATGTGGCGCCATCCGTTGACCAGCACCTGCGTACGACCAGCCACCTCATGAATCGTCGGCGTGCTCCACGTGGGCACGTCGGCTCTGGCGGTGCGCCACCGTTCCGCGCCGGTTGTGACATCAAACGCGGCCAGAAACGAGTTCTGCTGAACGTCCACCTGCACGACAACTTTGCCGTCATGAATGACTGGCGAGCTTCCGAACTCCCATTGCGCCGCCGGCGCCAGGTAGTAGCCCGAGTCCAGTACGCCCAGATCGGTCTTCCACAGCGGCTTGCCGTTCATGTCGAACGCGTGAAGCCCTTCGGACCCCAACATGGCCACGAGGTGGACCCCATCGGTGGCCAACGTCGAATTGGCGTGCGTCGACTTGGTGTGACGCTTGACGGCCGGTTTTCCTTCGTGCATCTTCGTTTCGAACAGCACCTTGCCGGACACGGTGTCCAGACACGTCAGCCACCACGTGTGAACGGTGTCGTCTGCCACCGACGCGATGTCACCGTACAGTCCCAGCCTCAAGCCCGCATCGGCCTTGCCAGACTTAGCTGTCGTCACGCAGACACGAGTGCCCCAGACGACCGGACTCGAGTGTCCCAGGCCGGAAAGCGGCATCTTCCAGAGCACGCCTGTTCCCTGGGGCACATTCCAGTTCGCCGGCAGGGGATCACCATCAGCAACACCAGCCCCGCGAATACCGCGAAACGACGGCCAGTGGCTCGCCTGTTGGGCGTCGACCCCTGAGGCACAGACGATGACAGCAGCGATCAGGCCGCAGACACTCCGCCGGGTGACGTTCTGTTTGAGCATGTGGAATAGTAGGACACATCGGAAGATACCGAGGAGATTTGTGATGACCAAGCCTGCGATTGTGGCGTGTTACGCGCTGACATTGATTTTCGGACTTGCGCCCTGCGCGGCTGCCCAGACGGTGCCTGTTCCTACGTCCGCTGCCACGCCAGACGCAGTGCCAACCGTCGATGAACTGATCGCAGCCAATCTGGCGACCAAGGGCGGTCGAGACACGTGGATGGCGGTCGAGTCCATCAAGATGAGCGGTGTCGCCAACGGCCCGGGACTCACGCTTGACTTTGTCGTGTATGCCCGGCGGCCGAACCTCGCGAGGCAGGAACTCACGCTCGCGGTTCCCGGCCAGGCGTCCAGGACGATGGTCAGTCTGTTTGACGGCGCGAAGACCTGGAACATTGATCCGGTGATGGGCACGGGACAACCGACCGAACTGACGGGCCCGGACGCGGACGCCGCACGCGATCAGGCCGACTTTGATAGTTCGCTGTATGACTATCAGGCCAGAGGGTACACGGTGGAGTTACTCCCCCCCGTGACCGTGGCAACGAAGCAGGCTTATCACCTGAGGGTCTTGCGCAAAGACCTCCCCACTCAGCACTACTACCTGGACCCCGTGACGTTCGTCGAGCTGAAGATCACAACCGAAGGCATCAACGCCAGCGACGCCGAACTGGATGACTACCAGGACGTGGAGGGAATCTTGGTGGCACACAGAATCAAGATCATGCGGTCTGGCACGCTACAGGTCGAACTCGCCGTCAAGACAGTCGAGTTCAACCTCCCGCTCGACGACGCGCTGTTTCGCGTGAAGTGAGCCGCCTACAGCGGCCGCCCCAGGCCCCCTGAGGCGACTGTCAACCTCCCGGCGCGATTATTTGTCCAGTGCCGGTCGTAAAAAATCGATATCATCGACATGTGAATACGACGACCCGCTCGCAGCGGACCTGGCGTCAGGGCGACCCATGGACGGTCACAGACGCCGCAGAACTCTACGATGTGGACCGCTGGGGACAAGGCTATTTTTCCGTGGGGCCGAACGGCCATGTCCTGGCGCACGCGACGAAAGAGCCCGGTCGCGCCATTGATATCAAGGAATTGATCGATCACCTTCAACTGCGAGGAATCGACCTTCCGATTCTGATCAGGTTTCGCGACATCCTTAAGCATAGGCTGAGCGACATTCATGGCGCCTTTCAGTCCGCCATGGCGCAGCACCAGTACGAAGGCAAGTACGTCTGTGTCTACCCCATCAAGGTGAACCAGCAGCGGCAGGTGGTTGAGGAAGTGCTCGACCTGGGCCGCGAATACGGCTTCGGTATTGAGGCGGGCTCCAAGCCGGAGCTACTCGCCGTGGTTGCCATGACCACGAATGACACGCCGATTATCTGCAACGGCTTCAAGGATGCCGAGTTCATTGAGATGGCGATGTTGGCCCTGAAGATGGGCCGCAAGATCATCCCCGTGGTTGAAAAATACACTGAGCTGGGTCTGGTGCTGGAGTACGCCAAGAAGGTGGGGGTCCGCCCCAACATCGGGATGCGCGTCAAGCTGGCGGCCCGAGGCGGCGGCCGGTGGCAGTCGTCAGGTGGTTACCGCTCGAAGTTTGGCCTGACCGTCGCCGAAGTCCTCCGGGGCCTGGAGGAGCTGAAGGCGCAGGGCATGGAGGACTGTTTCAAGCTTCTGCACTTCCATCTTGGCAGCCAGATTCCCAACATCCGCATCGTCAAGGGCGCGCTCAACGAGGCGGCGCGCATTTACGTCGAGTTGGTCAAGGAAGGCGCGGGCCTGGAAGTGCTCGACGTCGGAGGCGGCCTGGGAGTGGACTACGACGGGTCGCAGACCAACTTCGAGTCGAGCGTGAACTACACGCTCCAGGAATACGCGAACGACGTCGTGTACCACATCCAATCCGTGTGCGACGAGGCGAAAGTGAAGCATCCGACGATCGTGTCCGAGAGTGGCCGGGCGATCGTGGCCTACCACAGCATGTTGGTGTTCAACGTGCTTGGTGTTTCAGGCTTCGGCGACGAAGCCATTCCGGCCGCGACAGAAGGCGAGGAGCTTGAGCAGCCCCTTGTCGATCTCAAGGAGACGCACCAGAACCTGTCGGCACGTAACGCACTCGAAAGTTTTCATGATGCCCAGCAGGCGCTCGACATGGCGCTGAATCTATTTAATGGCGGCTACCTCCCCCTGAACCAACGATGCCAGGCCGAGACGTTGTACTGGGCCATCTGCAGCAAGCTGCGAAAACTGACCCGGACCATGGAAGATGTGCCGGAAGATTTGCAGTCGCTGGACGACGCATTGGCCGACACATACTTCTGCAATTTTTCGCTGTTCCAGTCGATTCCTGACTCATGGGCGATCAAGCAGTTGTTCCCCGTGATGCCTATTCACCGACTGAACGAGGCCCCCACGCACGCGGCCGTGCTGGGTGACATCACGTGTGATTCGGACGGCAAGATCGACCAGTTCATCGATCGTCGAGACGTGCGCCGCACATTGCCGCTACATCGGTTCAACGGTGATCCGTATTACCTCGGCGTCTTTCTCGTCGGTGCGTACCAGGAAATTCTCGGGGACCTGCATAACTTGTTCGGCGACACACACGCCGTCCACGTCAGTCTGGACAGCACGAACAACGTGGTGCTGGACTCGGTCATCAAGGGCGACACCGTGCGCGAAGTGCTCGACTACGTGGAATTTGACGCCGACACGCTGCTGCGAACGCTCCGCGCGTCTGTGGAAGTGTCGGTGCGCGAGGGCCGCCTGACATTCGAAGAGTCAGGCCGACTGCTCCGATTTTATGAAGACGGACTCCACGGCTACACGTACCTTGAAGACCCGAACCCGTAGCGACTGGGGCTGGATCCTCGCGCTGGTCCTGACGATAGCAACGGTCAGCACCGGCGCCTGTCAGACGGCACCGCCTAAGCCGATTGAGCACGCAGCTCAGGCCGAGCGGCCAATCCTGATCCTCGTCTCCCTCGATGGATGGCGATGGGACTACCTCGACCGGGCGGTCACGCCGCGCCTTAATGCACTGGCCGCGTCGGGCGTCCGGTCGGAGGGACTCATTCCCCAGTTCCCCTCCAAGACCTTCCCCAGCCACTACACGATCGTGACCGGGCTCTATCCCGAGCATCACGGCATTGTCGCCAACAACATGCTCGACGCAACGATTGGAGAGCGATTCTCGATGGCGGCGCCTACGTCGAGAGACAGCCGCTGGTGGGGCGGCGAGCCGCTGTGGGTCACCGCAGAGCGTCAGGGCCACATCGCGGCGTCCATGTTCTGGCCGGGCTCCGAGGTGGACATCGGTGGTGTGCGGCCCTCTCACTGGAGACCGTTTGTCGACGCGACGCCAAATCGAGAACGGGTACAACAGGTACTCGACTGGTTGCAGTTACCAGAACTCCAGCGTCCATCGTTTCTAACCCTGTACTTCAGCACTGTGGACACCATCGGTCACACCTTCGGCCCGAACTCGACCGAGGTGCTGGAGGCCGCAGCCGGTCTCGACGAGGAAATCGGAGCGCTGGTCGACGGAGTGAACGCGCTCGGCGGCTTGTCGTCACGTGTCCACTACGTGATCGTCTCCGACCACGGGATGTCGGAAACCGCGAACGACCGCATCGTCACGCTGGACGACTACATCAACGTGGATACAGTCGACATCATCGGGGTATCTCCAGTAGTGGGCCTCTGGCCACGCACCGACACGGTCGACCACGTCTACGCGGCGCTCAAGGACAAACATCCGTCTCTCTCGGTGTACCGTCGCGAAGAGGTCCCAGCGGCGTTGCACTACAACTCGAATCCGCGCATTCCGCCCATCGTCACCATCGCGGACGACGGTTGGTCCGTCGGCACGCAGCGCCAAGTCAGCCAGTGGCGGAACGGGACCCGTTCGGTGGGGGGCAACCATGGCTATGATCCGAGCGCCAAGTCGATGCAGGGCCTCCTCATCGCGGTGGGGCCCCAGTTCCGTCGTGGTCTGATAATTCCCCCGATTGAGAATATTCATCTCTACGAAATGATGGCCCACGTGCTTGGTCTGAGGCCGGCCGCCAACGACGGTGACGCCTCAGCGACGACGGCCATGTTTCGCGACTGATGGGATCATCCGTCCACAATGCTGTTCTTGAGTCTAATCCTTGGAGTTGGGATCGACATGGCGAGCCCAGCACAGGCTGTGAATCGCTGGCAGGTTGAACCTGGACACCGGTCGCGCCGGACGTGACGCCGCTGCTGGTGACGCTGGCGAGGCGCATAGGGCGCCTGTTGGCGCGCCACGGTGTGTCCGACGGGCGTGATGGTGTTGATGTGGCGGATCCGTGGGCTGACGAGATGCCGACGTTGGCGGGACTGGCGGCGGCATCCGTGCGAGGCATGGCTGCTCTGGGGCTGCGGGCGGGGATGTCGGTGAGGCCTGGGGGCGACGATCGGTTCGCGTCGGTGGGGCAGGATCGCCTGCGGGTCACGCCCGACGGGCAGGTCGTGCCGACGTTGCGCCCCGAGCGTGAGCCGCCGCTGCCCTTGGATGTCGACGCCGATCCCGTGTGGGTGAGCGGCGGCTGACAGAAAGCCCGGCGCGGACCTATCGGTCTTGCCCCTGTTGCGGTCGCAGTCGATGGACTCCTCTGCGCTTGGCTTTCTTGTGTCTTCTTGCGCGCGATCCGCGCCTGGGTGGTGTGCCCAATGTCTGACAGGAAGGGTTATGTCAGGGAAAAGGCCCTTCATACGGCCTATCAGCGGGCTGTCGGTCAGGCGGTGCGGCGTCGCAGTCGCGGCGCCTGCGTCAACGGCCCAGCGTGAGTGGCACGCGCGTCTGCAGGGGTTTGATCTGCATGCCAGAATCGCGGTGCGGGCGGGTGCGCGTGATCGTTTGGAGCGCTTGTGCCGGTACGCGTTGCGCCCGGCGGTGGGGCAGGAGCGCCTGCGCATGAGTCCCGAGGGGCAGGTGGTGCTTGAGTTGCGCCGCCGATGGGCGAATGGGACGACGCATCTGGTGTTTGATTCGGTGGAACTGCTCGAGCGCCTGGCGGCGCTGGTGCCACGTCCGCGGATCAATCTTGTGCTCTATCACGGCGTGTTGGCACCGCGTGCCGCGTGGCGCAGTGAGATTGTTCCGGCGCAGGGCGCCGACGACAGTTCCGGATCGGGGACGTCGGGCGAATGTCGACACGAGCGGGTCGGGCGCCGGCCCAACTGGGACTGGGCGGAACTGATGGAGCGGAGCTTCGGGTTCGATGTCCTGGCCTGTCCGCGGTGCGGGGGGCGGATGACGCTGGTGGACCGGATCCGTGACGCGGTGGTCGTGGCGCGCATCCTGCGGCATCTAGGTTTACCGGACGCTGTACCGGTGATGCGGCCTGCGCGCGAGCCGCCGTTGCCTTTGGACGTCGGCGCTGATCTCGCGTGGGCTAGCGACGGCTGACGCAACTCCGGGACAGACACGCTGACGGCCAATCCGGTTCCTTCGGAGCCCTGATTGGCTGGAGGTGTGCGCGGGGCCTGTCCCGGGCCGAGTCGCCTTGCCCGATTGCGGACGAATTGGCGGGGGCTATCATGCGCGAGGGCTCGATCGTTCGTAATCCGCGCTTGGGTAGACTGCCCCAAGGTCTGATAAACAGGCGTTATGACTGGGGGCAGTCCTTTTATACGGCCTATCGGCTCAGCGGGCACGTCACTTCCGGTCATTAAACCTGAAATCATGGCATCGTCGCCACCCACGTAGCGCGCGAGGACGTTCCCTGCGTCGGCGACACCCACTCGGAGAATGGGGCCGTTGACGTACTTCACAACGAAGTCGGTGTCTTCGTAGCCGTAGAACACCGGGTGATCCGTTCGTGAGATGTCGGCCTGCACGAGCGGACGCTGCGATGACAGGCCCGACACCTGGTCCACGTCAACCGTGTGCGCGAAGCTTATGTCTTTTGGGTAGCCCTTTTATACGGCCTATCGGCGACTCTTCTACTTTTGTTCAGTAGTGTCCGGTTTATCTGCGGCCTGGCGACCGCAAGATCAACATTAACAGAGGTTTCCGCAGATTTATGGGTGTCCACGATTTGAATGGCGCCGGGCGCGTCTACGATGCTCGCGGGTGTGTCGCACCCGGAGTGACGTATGAATGCAGGCCAGACGCTGTTCGCCCAAGTGATGGAGTTCGTGCCTTGGAAGATATTCGGCCGCATCATCACCCGCCATCAGGGCGATGCCGGCGTGCGGACGCTGGGCTGCGCCGAGGTGTTCCGCGTCCTGGCGTTCGCGCAGTTGACGTGGCGCGAGTCGCTGCGCGATATCGAGGTCTGCCTGGCGGCCAATCACGCGAAACTCTCTCACATGGGTCTCACGGCGCCGCCCGCGCGGTCGACGCTGGCCGATGCGCTGAATCGGCGCGACTGGCGAATCTACCACGCGCTGGTGCAGCGCCTGATCGCACGTGCGCGTGCCCTGTATGCCCACGACCCGTCGGTGCTCGATCTCGATGCGAGCGTCTACGCGCTCGATGCCACCACCATCGATCTGTGTCTGAGCCTGTTCGAGTGGGCGCCGTTTCGCACCACGAAGGCCGCCATCAAGTTGCACACGTTGTTGGACTTGCGTGGTGCGATTCCGGCGTTTATCCATATCAGCGACGGAAAGTGCCACGAAGTCAATGTCCTGGATCTGCTGCCCGTCGAGGCCGGGGCCTTCTACGTCATGGATCGCGGCTATCTGGACTTCGCCCGCCTGTACGCGCTGCAGCAGGCGGGCGCGTTCTTCGTGACCCGCGCCAAGGCCGGAATGGACGCCCGACGCGTGTACTCGATGCCCACCGATCGTGGGGGCGGCGTCATCTGCGATCAACGCATCCTGCTCAATGGGCTCTATCCGGCCCGGTACTATCCCGATCACCTGCGGCGCGTCCGGTACAAGGATCCCGAGTCCGGCAAGACCCTGATCTTCCTGACCAACAACACCCGCCTGCCCGCCCTGACGATTGCCGCGCTGTACAAGAGCCGCTGGCAGGTCGAGCTGTTCTTCAAATGGATCAAGCAGCACCTGCGCATCCAGCGATTCCTGGGCACCAGCGAGAACGCGGTCAAGACACAAATCTGGTGCGCCGTGGCGACGTACGTGCTCATCGCCATCGTCAAGAAGGAACTGCAACTGCCGGGGTCGCTCTACCAGTGGCTACAGATCCTGTCGGTCTCGATCTTCGAGAAAACGCCCATTTCATGCGCCCTCCAGCCCGATCGCACCGCGGTAAATTGTCTCGATTCCGCTAACCAGTTGATTCTGTTGGACATTTAACACGACTCTGCCAGGTTGAGTTGAGCATTTCGGCCTGAAAGCGCGGATTTTGCTTGTACCGCACGACGGGATTCCGTACCGTCGCGCGCATGACCACGGACTCCGCACGCGCCCTGCTTCGCCGCGTGGGCCGCTACCTGGACAGGTTCAGCGCCTGTTTCAGTCGCCAACCGCAACGCGAGGCGGTCCGTCGGTATCTCGACGGCCTGTTCAACGACAGCGAACGGAAGTCGATGGAGGCGATGCATGGCCGGCTCAGTGATCCCGGCCAGTATCAGGCCCTCCAGCACTTCATCACGCATTCGCCGTGGGACGCGACCCGCGTGTGGACGCAGTTGCGGACGACCGTGCCGGTGCGCACGGGGATCCTGGCGATCGATGACACGGGCTTTCCCAAGCAAGGGACGCACTCGGTCGGGGTGCACCGCCAGTACTGCGGCGCGTTGGGCAAGATCGGGAATTGCCAGGTCGCCGTCTCGAGTGCGTTGATCGCCGACGGGCGCACGTGGCCCCTCGCGTGGGACCTGTATCTGCCGGCCGCGTGGATGGACGATCCCGCCCGCCGCGCCACCGTCGGCATTCCGCCGACCCTGGTCTTTCGCGAGAAGTGGCGGATGGCGTTGGCGCAGGTGCGCAGCGTGCAGAAAGCGGGCTTCACGATCACGGGCGTCGTGGTCGATGCCGACTATGGCAGCAACGCCGCGTTTCGCGCCGGCCTGGAGCGGCTGGGCCTCGCCTATGGCGTGGCCATTCGCGGCGGCGCGACCTTCGCCATCGCGGACGTGCCCGGCCGACAGACCGCCGTGGCCATTGCCGACTCGGCGCCCGCCGAGGCGTGGGACACCGTCACCTGGGGCGCGGGCACCCACGGCCCGCTGACCGCGCGGTTCTGCGCCGTGTGCGCCTTATGCCGACGTCGGCATAAGGCGAACAAGCTTCGGAATGTCCTCGACCATCTGCCGGAACGCCAGCGGCCGTGGGTGAAAGCGATCCTGCAGCGCGCCTACCGGAGTACGGACGGCGCCGCCGCCACGCGGGGGTTGCGCGACCTGGCCACGCGGCTCGAGCGCGATCATCCCAGTGCCGCGGCCAGTGTGCGCGAAGGCTTGGAGGAAACCCTGACCATTCTGAGCCTCGGGCTTTCCGACGCTCTGCGCCGATCGCTCAGTACCACGAACGCGGCCGAGAGCCTCATCAGCCGCACCCGCCACGTGAAGCGCAACGTCAAGCGGTGGCGCGGGGGGCAGATGGTGCTACGCTGGGTCGCGGCGGGCGTCCTCGAGGCCGTCACAGGCTTCCGGCGCATCACGGGATTCCGGGAAATGCCGCCGCTCATCGCCGCGCCCCGCGCCCGCGATCAGCGCCTCGGTCGC
>JABMNV010000050.1 GCA_013203475.1 Acidobacteriota bacterium | reverse complement strand
GTTCTACGACGTGGGTCGCGTGGCAGGCGGGTTCGAAGGTGGGGTTCGGACGACGGTCGAAGCGCTTCTGGCCAGTCCTCACTTTATTTTCAGACTCGAACGCCAGCCCGACAACGTCAAGGCCGGTGACACGTATCGCGTCGGTGACTTCGAGCTGGCGTCCCGACTCTCGTTCTTCCTGTGGGGAATGCCGCCAGACGATGCCCTGTTGGAGTTGGCAGGTCAGGGGATCTTGTCGACACCAGCTGGCGTCGAGCGCGTGGCCAGACAGATGTTGGCCGATCGCCGGTCTGATGCGCTCGGGGAGCGATTCGCCGCGCAGTGGCTGCGACTGCAGGACATCGGAAAAGTTCATCCCGATCCGAATTTCTTCCCGAACTTCGATGATCAGATTGCTGACGCGATGCGGCAGGAAACGACAGCGTTTTTTAGCGACCTCGTGCGCCGTGACGCCAGCGCCCTGGACCTCTATCGTGCCGACTACACATTCTTGAACGAGCGGTTGGCGCGCCACTATGGCATCCGGGGGGTGGCTGGCGATCAGTTTCGACGGGTGTCGTATCCCGACGACAGGCGGATCGGACTGTTGGGACAGGGCAGCGTTCTTGTGCAGACCTCGTTGGCCAACCGGACCTCGCCGGTGCTGCGCGGCAAATGGGTGATGGAAGTGCTGTTGGGGACCCCGCCTCCGCCGCCGCCACCAGACGTGCCGCCCTTGGAGAATACGGCGGAGTCCAGCAACGACCGGACGCTGACCACGCGTGAGCGCATGGAGATGCATCGCGCCGATCCCACGTGTCGGTCCTGTCATTTGTTCATGGATCCGATCGGGTTGGCACTCGACAATTTTGGCGTCACCGGGCGGTGGCGGGTCCGGGAGAACGGCAGCGACCTGGACACGCGCGGAGATTTTTATGACGGGACGCCGGTCTCGTCGCCCGCACAGTTGTCAGCGGTCCTGCTCAAACGCCCGGTGCCCCTGGTCCGCACGTTGACCGAGAATCTGATGGCGTTTGCGCTCGGTCGCCGGGTGGAATATTTCGACCAGCCATCAATTCGAGTCATTACCACCAGTGCCGAGGCGGCAGGGTATCCGCTCTCAGCGCTGGTGATCGGCGTGGTCAAGAGTGATGCGTTTCGGCTGAGCCGTGCCGAGGCTGACGCGGGCACTCCGGGAGCGGCTGTACGACGAGACTAGGATAGGCCGATACGTTCGACGATTCGTGTTAGTGACAGGAGACAAAACAATGTCGTATCTCACCGGAAAACATCTCGCCCGACGCACGTTCCTACGCGGAGCTGGAGCCGCCGTGGCGTTGCCCTTCCTCGACGCGATGGTGCCCGCCGGGTGGAGCGCGCAAGCGCGCGCCGCCGTGCCGACCCACACACGGCTGGTGTGCATCGAGGAGGTGCACGGGCTGGCGGGGTGTAACGGCATCGGAGCGTCGAAGTTCTTGTTCGCGCCTGAGACGACGGGCCGGGACTTTTCGCTGGTCTCAGACAATCCGCTCAGCACCCTCGAGGCCTACCGTGACTACATGACCATCGTCAGCAATACCGACGTGCGGATGGTGGAAGCGTTTGCGGCGCCGGAAATCGGCGGCGACCACTTCCGGTCGAGCGCCGTGTTCCTGACGCAGGCCCACCCGAAGCAGACCCAGGGGTCTGATATCTGGGCCGGGACGTCGCTGGACCAGATGTACGCCAAACGATTCGGTCAGTCCACGCCTCTGCCGTCGATGCAGTTTTGCATTGAGAATCTCGATCAGGCCGGCGGCTGCACGTACAACTACTCGTGTGCGTATACCGACTCGATCAGCTGGGCGTCGCCCAACGAACCGCTGCCGATGATTCGTGACCCGCGGGTGGCATTTGACATGCTGTTTGGCTCAGGCGGAACCACGGCGACGCGGGCCGAGCGACGAATGACGCGACGGAGCATTCTGGACTGGGTGCATGGCGAAGTGACCTCCATGCGGGCACAGTTGGGGCCGGCCGATCGCCTGCGGCTCGATCGGTACCTCGAGCATATCAACGAGATCGAACGACGCATCCGGATGGTCGAGGCGCACAACCTGAGTGGGGAATCCCGCGAATTGCCTGATGCGCCCGTGGGCGTGCCGGACTCGTTCTCCGAACACATGAAGCTCATGTTTGACCTGCAAGTGCTGGCGCTTCAGACCGACATGACACGAGTCGTGGCCTTCAAGACCGGTCGCGATGCGCAGAACCGGGTGTTCCCGGAAAGCGGGTCGAGCCAACCGTTCCATCCGGCCTCGCACCACGGCAACACCGAGGCCCGTGTGCTGGAGTTCAACAAGATTTGCAAGTACCGGGTCAGCCAGATGGCGTATTTCCTGGAGCGCATGAAGGAAACCACTGAAGGCGATGGCAACCTGCTCGACAAGACCCTGGTGGTCTGGGGGTCACCGATGGCCGATCCCAACGTGCACAATCATCGACGCTGTCCGCTGGTCTTGTTCGGTCACGGCAACGGTCAGTTGCAGGGTGGCGTGCATCTGAAGACCGAAGACGGCACGCCCATGGCCAACGTGATGTTGACGTTGATGCAAAATCTCGGCATGGATGACCTCACGGCATTTGGCGACAGCACCGGGGCATTTTCGCTGAGTTAGACATTACGGCCTCGCGGGGTTGCTGAGGATTTTTGCGAAGGTATCTAAGGAGTAGCGGCATGGGACACATCCGTCGATTCGGTGTGCAGATTCTGATCGCCGTCTGTGTGGGGGGGGTGGCGAGCGTGCTGGCGCAAGGCACGCCCGTCGCGGACGCGGCGCGGCGCGGTGACGCCGCGACGCTGCGGACCTTGCTCTCGCAGGGGGCCGACGTCAACGCGCCGCACGGCGACGGAATGTCTGCTCTGCACTGGGCTGCAGAGCGGGGCGATGACCCCATGGTCGAGCTGCTGACGTTCGCTGGAGCCAATGTGTCTGCCGTGACCCGCATCGGTCAGTACACGCCGCTGCACCTGGCGGCCAAGGCGGGAAGCGGACCCGCGGTCGACGCGTTACTCAAGGCCGGCGCCGTGGTGTCCGCACAGACGTCCACGGGCGGTGTGACGCCCCTGCACCTGGCGGCCGCGTCCGGGAGCGTGGCGGCGGTGACAGCCCTGCTCGACACGCAGGCGGACATCAACGAGACGGAAGCGGAGTGGGAGCAGACGCCCC
>JABMNV010000049.1 GCA_013203475.1 Acidobacteriota bacterium | reverse complement strand
CTCTTTGGCTGGGACGACATGGATCGCATCGTCGGCACGCTCAGCGGTGGCGAGAAGAGCCGCGTGCAGCTGGCCAGACTGATGCTCTCCGACATCAACTTCCTACTTCTCGACGAGCCGACCAACCACCTCGATGCCGAGTCGGTGGCCTGGCTCGAGCACTTCCTGCACACCTATGCCGGGACCGTCGTGGCGATTACGCACGATCGGTATTTCCTCGATAACGTCGCCGGATGGATCCTGGAACTCGATCGTGGCAAGGCCTATCCATGGGAGGGGAACTACTCCGGGTGGCTTGAGCAGAAGCAGCAGCGCCTGGCGCTGGAAGAGAAGCAGGAATCCAAACGCCAGCGCACCCTGCAGCGGGAGCTGGAGTGGATTCGCATGTCACCCAAGGCGCGCCACGCCAAAGGCAAGGCCCGTCTCAACTCGTACGAAGACCTGCTCAACGAAGACTCGGCGGAGAAACTGGACCGGGTGGAAATCTACATTCCCCCTGGGCCCCAACTGGGCGATGTCGTTGTGGAAGCGCGCGGGCTGAAGAAGGGCTATGGCGAACAGTTGCTGATCGATGGCCTTGACTTCACGCTCCCTCGCGGTGGCATCGTGGGGGTCATTGGGCCCAACGGCGCGGGCAAGACGACCCTGTTCAGGATGTTGGTTGGCCAGGAGACGCCCGACGATGGGGTGCTACGTCTGGGGGAGACTGTGCAAATCGGGTATGTCGATCAGTCTCGGGATTCGCTGGCCGCTGACCGGACGGTGTTCGACGAGATTTCCGACGGGAATGATGAAGTGGAACTGGGCACGCGCACGGTGAACGCGCGCGCTTACTGCTCGTGGTTCAATTTTCGTGGGCGCGACCAGCAACGTAAGGTGGGGAGCCTGTCGGGAGGAGAACGGAATCGGCTCCAGCTCGCCAAGTTGCTCAAGAAGGGCTGCAATCTGTTACTGCTCGACGAGCCGACCAATGATCTGGACGTCGATACGCTGCGAGCGTTGGAACTGGCCCTTGATGAGTTCGCCGGCTGCGCAGTCGTGATTTCCCATGATCGCTGGTTTCTCGACCGCATTGCGACGCACATGCTCGCCTTTGAGGGTGACAGCCGCGTGGTGTGGTTTGAGGGAAACTACCAGGAGTACGAAGCCGATCGGAAACGACGCCTCGGCGCCGACGCGGATCAGCCCCATCGCATCAAGTACCGCAAACTGACACGGTAGTAAGAGTGTGTGACATGAAGACATGGAGACGCCATGTTCACTGACGTGCGAGCGTTTATCGAACAGCTCAGGCGCGACAACGATCTCGTGGTCATCGACACGTTGGTCGATCCCGTGGAGGAGGCCGCCGAGATCCATCGGCGCGTGATCGCGGGTGGCGGGCCGGCCTTGTTGTTCACCAACGTGAAGGGCGCCGCTTTTCCGCTCGTCACGAACTTGTTCGGGACGTCGCGCCGCGCGGAGATGGCGTTTGGCCCCCGCCCGCTACACTTCATCAAGCGCCTCGTCCAGTTGGCCGAAACCCTCCTGCCACCAACACCCGCCAAACTCTGGGAGGCTCGGGACATCGCCGGCCAGGCTCTCAGAGTGGGCGTGAGGCGCAAGTCGAGCGGACCGGTGACCGAGGTCGTGACCAGGGATGTGCGGCTGGATCATCTGCCGGCACTGACGTGCTGGCCTGAAGATGGCGGCCCGTTTGTCACCCTCCCGCTGGTGTACACGACCCATCCTGACAAGGGCGGATCGAACCTCGGGATGTATCGCTTGCATGTCCATGGCCCCACGTCGACCGGGATCCATTGGCAGATCGGCAAAGGCGGAGGGGTCCACTACCAACTCGCCGAAGCGAGGAACCAGCCACTCCCGGTCACCGTGTTTCTGGGTGGACCGCCAGCGTTGATTCTGTCGGCGGTGGCCCCGCTTCCAGAGAACGTTCCGGAACTGCTCCTCGCATCGTTGATTGCCGGCGAAAAGATCGCGCAGGTCCCCGGGCCTAATGGCCATCCGCATCCGCTGGTGGCGCGTGCCGAGTTTGCGCTGATGGGCACCGTGGCACCTGGCACGCGTCAGCCTGAAGGGCCGTTCGGTGACCATTACGGGTACTACTCCCTTGAGCACGACTATCCCATCTTCAACGTGACCCAAATCGCGCATCGTCGTGACGCAATCTATCCGGCGACGGTTGTGGGCAAACCGCGGCAGGAAGATTTCTTCATCGGGGACCTGCTCCAGGATCTGTTGTCGCCACTGTTTCCGCTGGTGATGCCCGCCGTGCTGGATCTCTGGTCGTATGGCGAGACGGGGTATCACTCTCTCGCTGCGGCTGTGGTCAAACAACGCTATCGCCGGGAAGCGATGGCGAGTGCGTTCCGGATCCTCGGTGAGGGCCAGCTGTCGCTGCAGAAATTCCTGCTCGTGACGGATCAGCCGGTGAACCTGCGCGACTTTAGCGCCACGCTGGAACATCTGCTTGCGCGGACAAATCCTGAGACCGATCTTTACGTATTCTCCAATCTGTCGATGGATACGCTCGACTACAGTGGACCGGCCGTGAACGAGGGGTCAAAAGGGGTGTGGCTGGGCCTCGGGGATCCGGTGCGGGATCTGCCGCGTGAGTTCCGGCCGCCGGCGCCGCCGCCGTCCGACGTGCGGGACGTGCGAGTGTATTGTGGCGGATGCCTGGTCGTTGACGGCCCGTCGTATGCGGACGATGCTGGCGCGGCAGCGCGAATCGCAGCGCATCCGGCATTTGTCGGGTGGCCCCTGATTGTGCTGAGCGACGATGCCGACCGTGCCACGCGAAGCGCAATGAACTTCCTCTGGACGACGTTTACTCGCTTCGAGCCCGCGGCAGATGTTCATGCCGCCAGCACACGCGTGGTGCGCAATCACCTCGCGTATCAGGGAGCCGTCTTGATCGATGCCCGGATGAAGCCCTGGTACCCGAAAGAAGTAAGCTGCCGTCCGGATGTGGCGATGACGGTGACTCGACGCTGGCGTGAGTATTTTCCTGAGCGCGACATCACCATGGGGGATGCCGAGAAAGGGCACCTTGACTAATCGAAATCGCCGAACGTTTCGCTTCGATTCAATCGTGGCCTGGGGATTGGCCCTGCTCGCAGCCACTTCCGTGGCCTGCGGTGGAGATGGAACCCAGGTGCGGTTCCTGTCCATCGCTACTGGTGGCACCGGGGGAGTGTACTACCCCTACGGTGGCGCGCTGGCGCGCGTGCTGACCAACGCGCTGCCGGGCGTGCAGGTGACGGCAGAGGTGACCGGTGCGTCGGTGGATAATCTCAAGCTCATGCAACAGGGACGCGCGGATTTGGCGTTCACATTGGCCGATACGCTGGTGGAGGCGGTGGCGGGGACGGGGCCATTTGCTGAGACCGGGGTCGTCGAGGCGCGTACCATTGCGGTGCTGTACACGAACTACACCCACTTGGTCGTGCGGCAGGACAGCGGCATTGCGTCAGTGGCCGATCTGCGAGGCCGAGTCGTTTCGACCGGGGCACCGGGCAGTGGCACGGAACTCATCGCCGATCGATTGCTTGATGCCGCTGGGTTGGATCCGCGCCGCGACATCACCCGGCACGCTCTGGGGGCGACCGAGTCGACGGGGGCACTCAAGGACGGCAAGGTGGACGCATTTTTTTGGAGCGGCGGCCTGCCCACGCCTGCGATTCAGGATCTGGCCGCCACCCCTGGACTGACCATG
This sequence comes from Acidobacteriota bacterium, assembly GCA_013203475.1. Lineage (GTDB taxonomy): Bacteria > Acidobacteriota > Vicinamibacteria > Vicinamibacterales > SCN-69-37 > SYFT01. The sequence continues at coordinate 12,795 of JABMNV010000049.1, read as the reverse complement.
GCCCTGGTGCCGCAGGCTGATTTGTTGCCGGCGCTGGAGGCTAAGTACGGCCCCGGACTGTACCGGGCGGTGTCGTTGCCAGCCAATGCGTATCTCGGAACAGTGACCGACACCGCCGTCATTGGCGTGTCCAATATCTTGGTGGTGGCGGCCGCGCTGGATGACGACCTGGTCGAGGCGCTCACGCGTGCCCTGTTCGACGCGAAAGCTGACCTCATGGCGGCCCATCCAGAAGCTCGGCATCTGGTGCGGCCGACGGGGCCGGATACGGCACCGGTCCGGTTTCATGTCGGCGCCCTGCGCTATTACCAGTCGAAAGGCTGGCGCTAGCACCACAGGGGCTTGGGCTACACTCATGTACCGTTGACTCTTGGCTGATACGCGATAGACCCACTTATGAGAGCGTGTGCAATCACCTGTGTCGCCCTTGCTGCGGCGTTCATAACGACCGTCGGCTGTGGTCGGCCGACCAGCCCCTCGGCGACTGTGCCGGAGCGGTTCGCCATTCTGGCGCCGGCCAGCGCGTCGGCCGATTTGGCCAACATGTTTACCGAAACGGGCGCATCACAATGGGCCAGGGCACGGGGGCAACTGAGAGGGTTTCAGTTCTACCAGCAGAGCCTGCGATCGTTCTGTCCCACGTGTGGACCGAACACGGTCGCGCAGATACTGCAGGCACGAGCCGGAGGCGCGTTCGCGTGGCTGACTTCGAATGGCATCCAGGTCGGCGTGGAGGCCGGGGCGGTCAAAGAGCACACGTGCGATGGTCGGGCGCTGGGACACGTACTGCTCAACGACATGAGTCCGATCTATGCGACCGGGAGTCACGTCACGTTTGTGGCGATGGATGAGCCGTTCGCGGCGGCCCTTCCTAACCGGGGGATATTGGGTCTGGCGACGTGCAATTTTTCCATCGACCAGACCGTGGTGCAGGTCAAGGCATTCATTGATACCGTCCACGCATCGCACCCGGCCATTCGAGTGGGACTCATCGAGCCCTACCCGCTTTTTACCGTCGACGACATTACGACATTCATCGTCGCGCTCGAGAACGTCGGCGTCAGACTGCCGTTCTTTCGGCTGGACTTCGACATTCGACATCGCCTGAATGAGGAGGCCAACGCGAACGCCGACCTTCGGAAACTGCGAGATTTTGTTCAGGGACGCGGCATCGATTTCGAACTGATCGTCACCGGCTACGACGGCCGAACCGACGCGGGGGCCGTCGCGTCGGCGATGGCGTTGGCCTACGAAGTCAGCGTGGCGGTTGGTCGGCCCAGCGCCGTGGTCTTTCAGGATTGGTCTACCGATCGACTGGGCCTGACGACGTCGGCGGTCAATCTTCCAGAGCAACAGGTCGGCTCGCTGACGTGGCTGCTCAACAGCGGCGTGGATGTGTTCAGGTAATCGCCGATGATGTGGCACCTGGCACTTGCCGCCCTGCTGCTGACGGGCCCGGCCACGATGGTCGTGCCCGCCGATGACCGGCAGGTCCCCACAGCACCTCCAGTGTCGATGGAGCCGCGACCACTCTGGCAGATCTCTATGCAAGTCAAGGCGCCGGTCACGACGACGGATCCGGAGCATGTGGCGTATGGCCTCGGGGTGGCACGGACCGGGACGTATCGTATCGGCGGCCGGTATCAGCCATCGGAAACCAGTCTGCGCGGCGCCGTCAATGCGTTCATGGGCGTTCGGCTCTTGCAGAAACCTTCTCTGGATGTGGCCTTTGACCTCGAATACACCCAGGTGTGGGCCGATCGACGTCTATTCAGGGGGATCGGGTGGCAGTTGGAGGGACACGACCGGCGACGGTTGTCTCTCGGGATTGTCTCCGCCCAGTTCCGGAAGCACCGCTACTTCGGTGCGATCGAGGGCATCGAACTGGGCCTGGGTCGCATGTATATCCGTCGGCTGGTCACGGCGCGCGCAGGGGCGACGGCTCTGAATTCAAGCCAGGAGCCGATCCTGGTATCGTCTGGGTGGGTAGGCATGGCGGGTGTTCGGTTGGTTCGGCCGCTGTTCTGGGGGTTGACCGGCGACGCGCGTGCGCGCGTGATCGGGGGCGGGCGCTCCCGAGGTGGCGAGGTGCCATTTGCGCAACTGACCGTGGATTGGGACATCATGCGCCCGATGTTTCAGTCGCAGAAATTTGGACACGGATTTGTCGGGTTGACTGGAAATCACGCGACCAGCAGCCGCTCTGCCTCCTATTTTCAGAATGGGATCGGCCTGGCGTTCAGGGTCGCCTTCTAAGCGGTGCCCGCGACACCGCGCGGCCGTTCGGTGACCTCTTCTTCGGTTCTGGCATTTCTGCTGTCCGCGCTCTCGCTGGCGTGGGTGCTGACGGTCATCAGTCCACAGACGTATCGGCCGCTCATGCTGTTGGTGGGCGTGTGGGCTACGTTTCGCCTGAAACCGACGGCCGGCCGGTGGGGCCAGGTGCTCGACCTTTTGTGGGTCGTGCTGGCGCTCTTCGGACTGGGTTGGCCACTCGCGCAGGGTGAGCCGTTCTGGTATCGCGCCGCAACCCCAGTGAGCGGCGACCTGCTGGCCGGCTTGGTCGCTCTGGCGGTCGTGGTTGAAGCGGCCCGCCGCACGACCGGATGGGCGCTGCCGATCGTGACGGTGGGGTTTGTCGTCTACGCGGTGTGTGGCCCGGCATTGGTCTCAGTCGGTCTGGTTGACATCGCGCATCGCGGGTACGACCTGACGCGGCTCGTGGGCACGCTCTACATGACGCTTGAGGGGATCTACGGCGTGCCACTCGATGTGGCCGTGACCTACATCACGCTGTTCAGTATCTATGGTGCGGTGCTTGAAGCGTCCGGGGCCGGAACGTTTTTTCTCGACTGGTCGCTGGCCTTGTCTGGGGGCGCACAGTCGCCCGCAGCCACGGGCCGGTCGGTGTCGCTGGCGGGCTTTCTTCTGGGCACGGTTTCAGGTTCTGGTGTGGCCACGACGGTGACGCTCGGGTCGATGGCATGGCCACTGCTTCGACGCGCCGGCTACAGCGCGAACACGGCCGGTGCGATGTTGGCCGCGTCCGGCATCGGCGCTCTGTTGTCGCCGCCAACTCTTGGCGCTGCCGCGTTCTTGATCGCCGAGTACCTACGCGTGTCGTACTTGCAGGTGCTGGTCATGGCGACGATTCCGACGGTGCTGTATTACACGTCGATCGTGCTGATGATCGAGGGTGACGCGCCGCCGGCACCAGCGAACGGCGCGCTCCGCGAGTCCACGGGGGAGTCGTTCCAGGCGCCACGATCCTCACTTGTTGCGCGCGGCTACCTGCACTTCACGTCGCTCTTTGTCGTGGCGTTGTTGATGTGGTGGGGGTTCACGCCGTTCTTGTCGGTCTTCTGGGCGACCGTCGCGGCGGTGGTGATCAGCGTGGTGGTGGGTACGCCGCTTGGCCCTGTCCGATTGGCGTCGGCCCTGACCGCCGGCGGCAGGGACGCGCTGTCGGTCTTGTCGACCACGGCGATTGCCGGCGTCATCGTTGGCATCGTGACGCTGACCGGGCTCGGCCTGAAGGCGGCCGGTCTCATCGTGACGTTGGCCGGCGGCTCGGTTCCGCTGACGGTGCTGTTCGGGGCGGGTGCGGTGTGGATGCTTGGCTTGGCGGTGCCGGTGACCGCGTCGTACATCATTGCGGCCGTGATGGTCGTCCCCGCGTTGACAGGCGTGGGCGTGGCCCCAGTGGCCGCGCACATGTTTGTCTTCTACTACGCCGTGCTCTCTGAGGTCAGTCCGCCGACAGCTCTCGCGCCATTTGCGGCCGCCGCGCTGACCGGGGGTCAGCCGCTGCGCACGATGATGCTGACCTGGAAATATTCGCTTCCGGCATTCCTCGTGCCCATCGCGTTTACGCTCGATCCGCGGGGGATGGGGCTGTTGCTGCAAGGGCCGTGGGTGGACATCGTCGTCGGCTCGCTGACGGCTCTGGTCGGCGTTGCGGCGCTGTCGGTGTCGTTGACGGGCGCCTATGGGTTTACCGCATGCGCCTGGCGTCGCGGACTACTGGCCATGGGTGGCCTGCTCCTGGTGCATCCGGCGCCGCAGGCGGACGTGGTGGGCCTGGCGCTGGTGGTCATCGCGCGAATGTTGCTACCGCGACGCTGAAACCCGCTATCGTCGGGCCGTGTTTCCAGTCAGTGTTGGCGTGCGGAGCCTGCCGTCGTGACGCGTGCGGTCCAGTATCTCGGCATCATCCTCGTGGTGAATGTGTCATTCCTGTTCTCGCCGCCCCCGACGCCGTACGAGCTTGCGCTGGGCTACCACACGCACTACCGGCTGAACGACCACGGAGGGTTCAAGAGCAATGGCGACTCGCGCGCATCAATTGATGCGGCGATGCAGCCGAGTCTGCTGTTCGGGCCCGCCCATGGGTATGCGATCGCATCCACAATTGCCCAGCGTTCTGACGATGTGCTGCAGGTGGAACAGGGGTCGTTGTATCCCGCCCTTCAGCGGATTGAAGAACGGGGCTGGGTGTCATCCTACTGGGGCGTTTCCGAATCCAATCGACGTGCCCGTTTCTACAAACTGACGGCTCGTGGCAAGCGACAACTGACGACGGAATCGAGCCGGTGGGACGCATTGGCCCGTGCGGTCGGACGTGTCCTGCGACCGGTCTAGCAGATATGGCCTGGACGCCCTGGTTTCTTCGGGCAAGGCGTGACCGCGATCGGGAAGAAGAACTGCGCGCGCACCTGGCGATGCACGTCGATGACTTTGTGGTCCGCGGAGTGCCTCCGGCTGAGGCTTGGCGCCGCGCACGCGTCGTGTGTGGTAATCCGCGCGTGAAGCGCGAGGAGATAGACGACATGCAACGACTGCCGCTCCTGGATTCCCTTGTTCGTGACGTGCGCTACGCCGTCCGAGTCCTCCGTCGAACCCCTGGCTTCACCGTCACCACGGTCGCAACATTGGCCCTGGTCATCGGAGCCAACGCCGCCGTGTTCAGTTTGGCGAACGCCCTGCTCCTCACCCCCTTGCCGTTCCCGGATGCCGACCGCCTCGCGCTGGTCAGCGTGGAGTACACCTCGCCCCGTGGCAGTTCGTCGGGGCAATCCATCGACGGTGCCACGTGGGAGGCCATCGCGAAGGGCCCGTTGGCGAACCGGGCCGCCGTGTTCACCAATTGGACGGCTGGGTTCAATCTGGTCGTCAACCAGCAGGCCAGGTTTGCCGATCAGCAGCGCGTTGGCGCCGGGTTCTTTCGCGTCCTGGGTGTCATGCCGGTCATCGGTCGGGAGTTCTCGCCTGAGGAGGACGCTGTTGGCGGTCCAGCGGTGGCGATTCTAAGCCATGCCCTGTGGGCACGCTCGTTTGACGCCGACCCCAACATCCTGGGCAAGACGATCCTGCTTCGTGGTGAGCCATGGCAGGTGATCGGCGTGATGCCGGACGGTTTCCGTGGCACGACCACTGCCGACGTCTGGACCCCGCTGCAACCCACCACAACCGGGGAAGGCGGCGGAACCAACTACGCCGCCATTGTCCGCCTTCCGCCTGGCCAGTCGCTCTTGGCCGCAGTTGCCGAGATCGCTCCGGCCGTCGTCGGCGCCGCAAGTGCGGCAGGCGTGCCTCCGGATGTCACTGTGTCCGGTGGCCTCGTGCCGCTTCAGGACGTGTTGTCGGCCGACAACCGTGAGCCCATCACCATGCTCGGGGCGGCGGTGCTGACTGTGTTGCTGATCGCGTGCGTGAATCTGGCCGCCCTGCTGCTGTGGTGCGGTGGCTTGTCCTTGCTGACCAGCCTGGCCTTTGGACTCGTACCCGCATGGCAGTCGACGCGGTTGAACGTGCAGAGCGCCCTGGTTGAGGGTCGCAGTCGGTCCATTGCCGGCAGTGCTCGTCACTGGACTCGCCGAGGCCTCATCGTCTCGCAAGTGGCGTTGGGCGTGGTCTTGTTGGTGAGCGCGGGACTGCTGATGCGAACGTTTGTGAATCTGCAGTCCCTCGAGCCTGGGTTCAATCCAGCCGGATTGACCACGACGGCGATCTCGCTGCTTGACGCGCGGTATCCGACGCCGGTGGAAGTGAATGTGTTGTTTGATCAGTCCCTCGAACGCCTCCGTGGCACACCCGGTGTTTCTGCGGCGGCGGTGTCGCTCGGGTTGCCCTACGAGCGCGTCCTCAACATGGGGTTCAAGTATCAAGGCGAAGACTCAGGTCGCAATGCCAGTGTCATGTACGTCACGCCTGATTTTTTCCGCACATTCGAGATTCCCGTGACTCGCGGGCGCGAGGTGCTGGCCTCTGACGTGCCGACCAGCCGGCCCGTCGTGGTCGTCAATGAGTCGTTCGCGAGGTGGTATTCAAAGGACGAAGACGTGATGGGCCGCGTGATCGCGTTTGCCGGAGCGGAGCGTGTGATCGTTGGGCTCGTCAACGATGTGCAAATGAGACCAGGGTTCTTCGTCGACGGCATGGTGCGGGGGCCGATCGTGGCCTCGCCGACCATCTATTTGCCCGCCGCACAGATCAACGAGGGGATTGTGGGCACACACATCTGGTTTCCTCCCGTGTGGTCTGTGCGCGCCAGTTCACCGGCCGTGGCCGCTCAGGCGCTTGAGCAGGCCATTGCCAGTGTCGATGCTCTGCTCCCCCTTGGTCAGATCCGCCAGATGGCCGCCGTGCGGGCCTCGGCCACGGCTGAGCAATCCATGTTGATGACTCTGGTTGGAGCCCTGGCGTTGGTCGCGCTCTTGCTGGCAGCCATTGGACTTCACGGACTGATCTCCCACTCGGTCGCCGAACGGACGCGCGAGTTCGGCATCCGGTTGGCTCTGGGTGCGACGCCCGGCAGCACCGTGCGAGCGGTTACCCTCAGCGGCATGACACTGGCCGCGATCGGCGTGGTGCTCTGGGCCCTGCTGGCGATCCCGGCCTCGAGCCTGGTCGCCTCAGTGCTCTATGGCGTCGCCGAGCACGACCCGCTGACGTACATCGGTGCGGCCGTGTTCCTGCTTGTCGTGGCATCGATCGCCAGCCTCTTGCCAGCCCTCCGGATTCTCAGGCTGGACCCAGCGACGACGTTAAGGAACTGAGCCCCCAGCACTCAGGATGAGTTCAGACGGTGTATATTTGCAGGGAGGTCAACATGTCTGAAGTCGAACAGAATTTCCAGAACCACGCAAAGTTCGTCCCGATGTACCACATGGTGGCATTTCCTTTGCTCGTGATTAATTTCGGATGGTCGGTGTGGAAGGCTTGGCAACTGCCTTCGGCCGATACGGTCATCGCTGTCACCACGGCGTTCGCGATCATCATCGTCTTCTTCTTCGCGCGGTTATTTGCCTTGAAGGTCCAAGACCGGGTGATTCGACTCGAAATGCGACTCAGAATGCATCAGGTGTTGCCCGCCGGATTGCATCCAAGGATTGTCGAGTTCACGCCAAAACAGCTGGTGGCGCTTCGTTTCGCCAGCGACGGTGAATTGACCGGCCTCGCCGAAGCGGTCCTGCGCGACCAGATCACGGACCAGAAAACGATCAAGCAGATGGTCAAGAAGTGGAATTCTGACCACTGCCGGGCGTAGTCACACGTCTGACGACGCGCGCGTGAAACCCAGTCACGCGCGCGTCAGTCAGTTACAGCCGCGGCCAAAGAGTCGACACGCGGCGGTTCGAATATCAAAACGATCGTCGAAGCGCTCCAGGAAGGAGCGGCCGCCATGGAGCGGACACCAGTCTCCAGGTTCAGTGCCTGCCCGAAAGTACTCAGCGCCGACATTCGAGCTCCAGGTGGGCGTTCCGTCTTCGTCCACTTCCACAACCTGTGAGCACCCGGACGTTGGCCTGAGGCCGGACCGCAGGCACACTTCCACCCGCACCACATCGTCGGGCTGCGAGAGCCAACTGGCCGAGGATGAGGCGGTGGCGTCGCGCATGAACCGCGCCCAGATGGGGACGACCAGTCCGGTGGCATAGCCGTTCGTGGCCACGGAGCGGGGCTGATCGAATCCTGCCCACACACCAGCCACCAGCGACGGGGTGAACCCGATGAACCATGCGTCCTTGTAGTCGTTGGTCGTCCCCGTTTTTCCGCCCGCTGGCAGAAGGAAGCCGTCTGTTCTGGCCCGAGCGGCGGTGCCTTTGTCCACGACATCGGCGAGCATGTCTGCCATCATGAATGCCGTCGCTTCGGAGATCGCCCGATGAGATTCAGACGCGTCCTGCCACAGCAGTGTGCCGTCGACGGCCTCCACCCGGCGGATGAAGACGGCCGGGTGCACGATGCCACCGTTGGCAAAGGCGCCGTAGGCGCTGGTCATCGACAGCAGCGTCACGTTGCCAGAGCCCAACACGAGCGAGGGCACAGCCGGGGGCGCCTCCAGGCCAAGGCGAGTGGCGTAGTTGACCGCTGCGGGAATACCCACCGCATCGAGCACTCGAACGGCCGCACGATTGTTCGACGTTCGAAGGGCCTCGCGAATCGTGATTGCGTCGATGTCACCGGCGTGCGCGTTGTCGGGGCGCCAGACGCCGCCTGAGACTCGGACGGTGTCGTTGATACCTGTCAGCAGCGTGGCCGGACCGGCGCCCGCTTCGAGCGCGGCCGCAAACACAAACGGTTTGTACGCCGAGCCGGCCTGTCGATGTGCGTCGATCGCGCGATCGAAGGTGCTGTCATCAAAGTCGCGCCCACCCACCAAGGCGCGCACGTGGCCGGTACGCGGATCGAGCGCCACAAATGCGCCCTGCAGATAGGCCGTGTCGCCGTCCACAATTCCCGCCGCCGTGCTCATTTTCGGACCAGAAAATCCCGCCCGACGTTCAATCTGTGCGAGCCCGGAGATCAGGGCGCGTTCGGCAGCCCGCTGCATCGTGGGGTTGATGGTCGTGTAGACACGCAGCCCCCCGTTCCAGACCTGATCCTCGCCGAACCGCTCGATGAGTTCCTGCGCCACATGCCGTCTGAAGTAATCGCCGAATGCCGGCTGGCTCAGTTCGCGACGCAGTTTCACCTTGGCCTTTGACGCGCGTGTGGCTTCCTTCTCGGTAATCGCGCCAACCGCCTGCATGCGGCCCAGGACGACGGCGCGTCGTGCGACCGCACGATCTAGATGCGAGGTTGGAGCGTAGGCCGAAGGGGCCTGAATCAGGCCGGCCAGCAGGGCCGCTTCATCCAGTGCCAGGGCCGAGGCCTTCTTCCCTAAATAGCCCTGGGATGCGGCTTCGATGCCATAGAAGCCTCGACCGAAGTAGATGCGGTTGAGATACATCGCGAGGATCTCGTCCTTCGAAAAGGCCCACTCCAGTCGGATGGCCAGCACGACCTCTCGGGCCTTACGCCACAGGGTCTTCCGGTCATTGAGAAACGTCTTGCGCGCGAGTTGCTGCGTGATCGTCGATCCCCCCTGCGCCAGGGATCCTCGCTTCATATTGGCCAGCGCGGCGCCACCGATGCGCCAGAGATCCACCCCGTGATGTTCGTAGAAGCGCTCATCCTCGACCGCAAGCACCGCGCGAATCATCAGGGGTGAAATGTCGGACAGTTCGACGGTCGTCCGCTGCTCTCTAAAGATGCTGAAGGCCGGCCGGTCGCGCATGTCGTAGACCAGTGTGGCTACCGGCATGTCGGCCGCTGATCGAATGCCGCCAGCGCCGGGGACGACGAAGAACAGGTTGATGAACAGGACAACGATGATGGCAGTCGCTGCCCAGGCGGGAACCGCCCAGCGGCCAAAGCGGGTGTGGACGCGTCGTAACCGGCCGTACAGCCGTTGTCCAAAAGTGTGCAGGCGGTGGCGAAGTCTCATGACCTGGCGGTCTACTTCAAGACTTGTTCCAACCAGCATGGCGCCGGTTCAGGCCGGTTTATATCGGTCTTCCAGATATCTGGTGCCACGCTCGCTACGATCGAGCAAGAACGTCGTGTAATTCTGGACCGGCGCTCAGTTGCTCGAGATTCCCAGCGAGACCCGATAGTCGGCCGGCTTGATGGGGGGATCGTCCAGGAACGGCCACGGTACTAGCTCGATCAGTTCCAGCCGATAGTCGCCGATGGTTCGGCTGCGCGCAGTGGAGTTGAGCAACTGCAGCTCGAACGCGCTCCTTTGACCCGAAAGCGTGATCTCAATCGCAATGTAGGCCTCGCCAGCCTGGATGCAGAATGCGTCGACAGGGCACCGGGTATCGATGGTGACACCAACAAACCGGATCGACATGCTACCGACCACCCTGGCCTGACCTGGCGCGAGAACGATCGTGACAGGCTCAGTCGGCGCGGTGGGCGAATACGAACATGCCGCCGATGTCGCCACGGCTGCGGCCACGAGGAAACTGAGCAAGGAAGATGACGTTAAGCGCATACGCGTAACAAAGTGAGCAATAAATCTGCCAACGCTATCTCTTGGCCCAGCCGTCCCTGAGGGTGACGGTGCGATTAAAGACGGGACGCTCTGTCCCACTTTCCGGATCCGCACAGAAGTAGCCCATGCGTTCGAATTGGAACTGTGCCCCCGGCGCGGCGTCGCTCAGCGAGGGTTCGAGCTTGCAACCGCTGAGAACCTTAAGCGCCTGTGGATTGATCTGAGAGAGAAAGTCGGCGTCACCCGCTCCGGGTGTCTCGTCGGTGAAGAGCCGATCGTAGAGCCGGACTTCAGCCTCCAGCGCATGTGCCGCTGACACCCAATGCAGGGTTGCTTTCACCTTGCGTCCGTCTGGCGCGTCGCCGCCTCGTGTTTCGGGGTCGTAGGTGCAGCGCAGTTCCACCACCTCGCCCGATGGGTTCTTGATGACCTCGCGGCAGGTGATGAGATACGCGCCCCGCAGGCGCACCTCGCGGCCGGGGGACAACCGGAAGAACTTCTTCTCAGGCGCCTCCATGAAGTCGTCATGTTCTACGTAGAGCTCGCGTCCGAACGGAACGTGCCGCGTGCCCATGGCCGGATCCTTCGGATGATTCGCCACCTCAAAGGTCTCATCCTGCCCTGCGGGGTAGTTCTCGATCACCACTTTGAGCGGACGTAGGACCGCCATGGCTCGAGGTGCGCGCGTATTCAAATCTTCACGCACAAGAAACTCCAGCAACCCCACGTCGATGATGTTCTCGCGCCGGGCCACGCCGATCTGGTCACAGAAACGACGAATGGCCTCTGGTGTAAATCCTCGACGTCGCATCCCAGAAATCGTCGGCAGACGAGGATCATCCCAACCCGCGACGTGGCCGCCGCTCACCAGTTGCAGCAGTTTCCGTTTGCTCATCACCGTATAGGTGAGGTTCAGCCGTGCGAACTCTGTCTGTTTCGGGTGTCCGGGAAGGTCGCCCACATTGGCGATGAGCCAGTCGTACAGCGGTCGGTGGTCCTCAAACTCGAGCGTACAGAGCGAGTGCGTGACGCGCTCAAACGCATCCGAGAGCGGATGCGCGTAGTCGTACATGGGATAGATGCACCACGCGTCGCCGGTGCGGTGGTGATGGATCCGCCGCACGCGATACAGGATCGGGTCGCGCATGGTGATATTTGGCGACGCCATGTCAATCTTCGCGCGCAGCACGTGTGCGCCGTCAGGAAACTCACCGGCTCGCATCCGCGCGAAGAGATCAAGGTTCTCGTCAATCGACCGGGAGCGGTGCGGACTCTCCTTTCCTGGTTCCCTCAGCGTGCCCCGGTACTCTCGAATGTCATCGGCCGTGAGGCTGTCGACGTAGGCCTTGCCGTCGCCGATGAGCTGAACGGCGCAGCCATAGAGTCGCTCGAAGTAGTCCGAGGCGTAGAACAGACGGTCGCCCCATTCAAACCCAAGCCAGCGGACGTCGGCCTGAATTGCATCGACGTACTCCACCTCTTCCTTCGCGGGATTGGTGTCATCGAAGCGCAGGTTGCACGTGCCACTAAAGTCGCGCGCCACGCCAAAGTTCAGACAGATCGCTTTGGCGTGACCGATATGGAGGTACCCGTTCGGTTCAGGAGGAAACCGGGTGGCCACGCGTCGGTCATTTCTTCCGGCAGCGAGGTCCGCAGTCACGATCTCTCGAATGAAGTGAGGCCCGGTCATTCCTTCATTGTAGACTGCGGCCTCGCCGTCCACCCGGCACGAACGTGAGTCGATCTATTGGACGTCGCTAGCAAGATCGACGGGACTTACACCATTACACCATTTTGATCTACCATGGTCCAACCATGGCGCTGAACATCAAGAATCCCAACGTCGAGCGCCTTGCCAGCGAGGTCGCGCTTTTGACAGGCGAGTCGAAGACTGAAGCCATCCGCAAAGCACTTGAGGACCGCAAACGACGCCTGGTCGCGACACCCGTCACGGACCGGCGAGCCTCGGTGCTCGCGTTTCTGAAGAAACGGGTCTGGACCGGCGTCCCGAAGAAGGAAAAGGGCCGTGTGCTCTCTCGAGCCGAGGAAGACGCCATCCTGGGCTACGGACCAGAAGGCGTATGACGCTCGACTCGTCTGCGCTGGTCGCCATTCTGTTCGCGGAGCCTGGGTACCTGACCCTGGTGGATCGCATCCTGACAGCCGACCACGTGCGAGTGGGTGCGCCCACGCTTGTGGAAACATGCATGGTCTTCGCGGGTCGCCGGGGGGCACGCAGCGCGGAATCGGTCGAGGGACTGGTCCGCGAACTGAACGTGACCATCGTTCCTTTCGGCGAGACCGAATGGCACGTGGCGATGGACGCATTTCGGCGGTTCGGTCGCGGGCGCCACGCCGCCGCGTTGAACTACGGAGACTGCCTGGCCTACGCCACGGCGCAGACGGCGCGCGACACGCTGCTGTTTGTCGGAGAGGACTTCTCGAAGACGGACGTCCCACCGGCCTGACGG
>JABMNV010000048.1 GCA_013203475.1 Acidobacteriota bacterium | reverse complement strand
GGCCTGGAGTTTCCGGTGGTGTTCGTCGTGAATGTCCATACGTCGGGGCGCGGTGGCTCATCCGGCGTGACGGTGATTGATCGCAGCGTGGATGGCGAGCCCGAGGTGGCGTTCCGTTCGACGGACGGCACCCGGCTTGAGGAGCGCCGCGAACTCGAAGAGCTGCGTCGCCTGTTGTACGTCGCGGTCACCCGGGCGCGCGACGTGCTCTACCTGGCAGGTGAGGTGGATGACGACGGCGTGTTGCGGGCGCCTCGTCGGAGCCTGGCCAGCCTCCTGCCCGTGTCACTGCGCGTGGCATTCACGCGCGCCGCAGTGACCGATGCGGACGAAGTCCAGTGGGACGCGTCCGGGCAGTCGTTCGCCGTGCGGGTCTGCCGCTCTCCGACCGCCAGTCGCGACCCGGCAGGCCCGTCGGACGCGATGGACACCGCAGTCGTTCCTCAAATCGGGCACGTCCTGGTCGATCGGTTGCCGTTGGTCAGTGTCGATCCGGTGGTTCGGTCGGTCACGCAGGTTGAGGGGGCGGCAGATCTAGCCCTAGGCATCAATGACAGGCCTGACATGGACGTTCAGGGCGACCGGGCCTTCGAGCGGCTGGCTGGGACGCTGGTGCATCGGCTGATGCAGTGCGGCGGCAGTACATCCGTCGAACGCCTGGCGCGATCCGGGGAACTGGTAGACGTGCGCGACACCGAGCAGCTCTTTCTGAAGGTGACGGCGGCGTATCAGAGGCTGGCCGGCCGTTCGGACGTCCGTGCGTGGCTTGCGGAGGGACAGGCCTTCTATGAGGTGCCGTTTTCCTTTGTGAAGCCTGGCGAGCCGACCCAAGTTGTACGCGGCAGTATTGACTGTCTGATTGTCAGCTCCGGGACCCGTTCCGGAAGAAGCGTGCGGGTACTGGAGTTCAAGACCGGCGCGTCCCGGCCGGAGCACGGCCGGCAACTGGAGACGTACCTGGACGCGGTTAGACATTTGTTCCCCGAAGCCGACGTCCATGGAGAACTCGTGTATCCGGAGCGGGAAGACTGAGATACACTCATGTCGATGTCACTGACGTGTCCAAATTGCGGCAATGCCGAGAACTTCCTCGCCAAGACTCTCCAGATGCATCTGGTTCGTGTGGCTGATGGACAAGTCCAGCCTCCGCTGGAAGAGGGACAGCCCGCGCTGTTCGAATTGCTGTGTGACGAGTGTGATGCCACGCTCGATTTACAGGAGTTCGAAGACCACGAACGGCGCGAGTTGATGGTGACTCTGGGCGCGCGCTGAGCCGCCCAGACGATCGCCTCAGGGCACGCCGTGCGTCCCTCCAAGCCCCGACGAGCCATTCCTCATCCTGACGTGCAGGATCCAGACGCACAGGCTGGCAGCTGGCACGGCACCGTGGTATTTTCCCCCGATGCCGCCATCGATTTTGTCGAAATGACTCCCCTGGTTGAGCGAATGCGAGCCGCGTTTTTCTATGCGCCTTCACATTGACGCGTTGGGCTACCTGCAGATGACGTGGGGGGCGTTTGGCCTCATGGCCGGGGTCTCTTTGGGCATTCTTTCGGCCGGGACGTACGCCGCTTCGGCCGGGGACGTCTCTGGCTCCGGCGGCTCCGGCGATCGGACCGCCGTTGTGATCCTCGCCGTCGTCGGGGGGCTGCTCGCACTGGGCGGTGGCCTGGCGGCCAGCACGGGGTGGGGCCTGAGGCGACGCCTGGGCCGAGCCCGCACCGCGGCTCTCGTTCTCGCCGTCCCCAATCTATTATTTGTGCCGTTCGGAACGGGGTTGGGGGTCTACACGCTCTGGGTGTTGCTCAACGATGACGCGAGGCGGGCATTTGGTCGGTCGCCGCGAGCCGTACGGGCTGCAGGGACGGGCCGCAAGGAACGTGGCCTGACATGACCCGTGATCCCAAGCTGATGGCGGCGTTGTCGTATTCGGTTGGCATTGCGAGCGCCATCATCATCCTGGCGATCGAAAAAAAAGACGCCTTCGTCCGCTTTCACGCGGTGCAGTCGGTGCTGGTGTTCTCGGCGATTGCGCTGATGTCGCTGCTGCTGCCCACGATACCAATTCTTGGCAATTGGACGGCTGTGCGGGTGCTGTTCGTGCTGGGGGTGGTCGGACTCTGGGGATTCCTGATGTTCAAGGCCGTACGCGGTGAAGCGTATCGGTTGCCGTATCTCGGCGATCTCGCGGCCAACCTGTCCTCTCCAGGCCAATGACGGGTCGGCCTTGACGGCCGGCTACAGTACAATTCCCCTCAATGGCACTCTCTGAAGCATCTATCCTTGAGGCCCTGCGCGTCGTGCAGGACCCTGACCTCCACCGCGACATCGTCGCGCTGGGTTTTGTCAAGAACGTCAGCATCAACGCCGGGGCGGTGGCGTTCTCGATTGAACTGACCACGCCCGCCTGTCCCGTCAAAGACTTGTTGCGCGATCAAGCGCACGCCGCGGTGAGTGCGCTCCCCGGCGTGGCCAGTGTCGCGATCGAGATGACGGCGCAGGTCCGGTCAGTGGGCCGACCGGAGGCCGGACGCGCCGCCGTGGACGGCGTGAAGAACATTATCGCGGTCGGCGCCGGCAAGGGCGGCGTGGGCAAGACGACCGTGGCCGTGAATCTGGCGGTGGCCCTGGCGGCCGCCGGCAGTCGCGTGGCGTTGCTCGACGGTGACATGTACGGACCGAATATCCCACTCATGCTCGGCTTCGAGCGCGGCCGACGCCTTGAGCAGGACGGCAGCAAGATTGTGCCCGCCGAACGGCACGGCGTGCAGGCGGTCTCGATGGGGTTTCTTACCGACGACGATGCCCCCGTGATCTGGCGCGGTCCGATGTTGCACGGCGCAATTCAGCAGTTCTTTCGTGACGTCAAGTGGAATGACGTGGACTATCTGATTGTGGATATGCCGCCGGGCACGGGTGACGTGGCGCTCAGTTTGAGCCAGACCGTCCCCGTCGCTGGCGCGGTCGTCGTTACGACACCACAGACCGTGTCAGTGGCCGACACACGACGCGCGGTGAAGATGTATCAGAAGCTGAACATCCCGGTGATCGGACTCATCGAGAACATGAGTTTCTTCGTGTGCAGCGGATGTGGCAAGGAATCCGACATCTTCGGTAAGGGTGGTGGAGAGGCGCTGGCCAGTGAGTTGGGAGTGCCGTTCTTGGGGTGTATTCCGCTGTCCGAGCCGGTGCGCACCGGAGGTGACGCCGGCACCCCGGTTGTCTTGGCGGCACCGGAGAACCCCGCGGCTGTTGCGCTGTTGGCGGCCGCCGCGCGTGTGGCCCAACAGGTGTCGATTGCTTCCTACGCTCGCAAGGCGATTCCTCTGACGCCAGTCAATTGATTGCTTTCACCAAACACACCCTGGCGAACGGCCTCCAGGTCATCGTGCACGAGGACCATCACCAACCGGTGGTGGCCGTCAACATCTGGTATCACGTCGGGTCCAAGAACGAAGCCCCCGGCCGGAGCGGGCTCGCGCACTTGTTTGAACACCTGATGTTCAAGGGGGCCGAGCACCAGCCACGAGGGTTCTTTCAGCCGCTCCAGGAGGCAGGCGGGTCCCTCAACGGCTCAACCAGTGCTGACCGAACCAACTATTGGGTGGTCGTGCCCGGCGGAGCGACTGAACTGGCGCTGTGGATGGAGGCGGATCGGATGGGCTGGCTGGTGCCGGCGCTGTCTGTCGAGCGGTTCGAGACCGAGCGCGAGGTGGTCCTGAACGAGCGTCGACAAAGTTACGACAACCGGCCGTACGGATTAGCGCACTTTGCCCTGTCCGAAGCAATCTATCCCACAGACCATCCGTATCATTGGCCGACGATCGGTTACCCGGCCGATCTTCGCGAAGCGACGGTCGACGATGCGCGAGCGTTCTTCCTGCGGTACTACCATCCGGCGAATGCGTCGCTGACCATCGCGGGCGACATCTCGACCGATGCCGCCCTGGCGATGGTCGAGCGGCTGTTTGGCGAGATTCCCGCGGGTCCGGCTGTCGATGCGCTCTCGACGAAGCCCGTGACACCCTCGTCGCGCCGTTTGCTCTTGGAAGATCGCGTCGAATTACCACGGCTCTACATGATGTGGCCCAGTCCAGCACTGTTTGCCGGCGACGATGCCGTGCTGGATGTGCTGGCCACCTCATCGCGAATGGCCGAACGTCGCGCCTGTATCGCACGTTGATTCACGATCGGAGGCGAGCAGCAGAGCTGGGCGCGGGGCAGGGGTCTCGCGAGTTGGGCAGTCTCTTTCAGATGGTGGCGACGGCCGCACCTGACGTGGGGCTTGAAGAGCTGCGACAGGCGATGGTGGGCGAACTTGAGCGGGTTGCCACAGGCGGGCCAACCGAAGGTGAGTTGGCTCGCGCCCGTGTGACGGCCGAGGCGTCGTTCCTCTACCGAATTCAAACGCTTGGAGGCTTTGGCGGCAGAGCCGACCAGCTCAACGCGTATAACGTGTACACCGGATCGCCGGCGTACTTCGAGCAGGACCTCGAACGGTTCTTGCGCGTGACCGCACAGGATGTGCAGCGGGCGGCGAGTGCGTATCTGACGCCGGGCCGAGCAGTGCATTTGTCGGTCGTGCCGACGGGGCAGCGGCAATGGGCACTCGACAATTCTGAACCCGCAGTGGTGACCACCTGATGGCCAAGACGCGTTTTGAGATGCCTGGCGCGGGTGAACTTGCGCGCATGACGTTTCCCCATGTGGTGCGAGGTGCGTTGGCCAACGGTGCGCAGGTGTGGTCCATTTTCAACGCGACCCTGCCCGTCGTGACCCTGGCGCTGGTTGTGCCGGTCGGCTCCGCGCATGATCCGGTCGGGCTGCCAGGACTGGCAGGCGCGATGGCTGATTTGCTCGATGAGGGCACGGACAAGACAGATGCCATTGGATTGGCGGAGGCGTTCGCTGATCTGGGATCGGAACTGTCCGTGGACGTCGGTCCAGACGTCACGACGCTGACGCTGACGACCTTGACCCGCTTTATGGAGCCGGCGCTGGCGCTCCTGAGTGACGTGGTGACCAGACCGAGATTGCGTGAAGACGACTTGGCACGCGTGTGTGAAATTCGTCTGAATCGTCTGCGACAGTTGCGGAGCTCGGCGTCTGCAGTGGCCGACCGGGCGTTTCTCTCAGCCGTGTTTGGCCCGCATTCCTACGGTCACGGGACGCTGGGCACCTCGGCGGCCTTGGGCCGTCTGTCTATTGATGACGTCCGCACGTTTCATGCGGCGGCGATGCGGCCGCAGGGGAGTACGTTGATTGTGGCTGGCGATGCCGAGCCGGAGGCCGTGCTTGCTGCGGCAGAGCGGCAACTCGGCGGCTGGCTAGGAGTAGGGGAGGCCGCACTTGGGCCTGTACTGGGACCTGGAGAAGACGCGACGGCCGTCCCAGTATCGCAGGTGTTGGTGGTCGACCGCCCTGGCGCGCCTCAGACCGAAGTGCGCGTGGGACACGTCGGGCCAAGGAGGCACGGGGCTGACTACCACACGCTCGTGACGCTGGACGCACTGCTGGGCGGCCAGTTTTCGAGTCGGATCAATCTCAACCTGCGCGAGACGCGGGGCCTGACGTATGGAGCGCGCACGTCGTTCGACTTCAGGACGCAGTCCGGCACGTTTTCCTGCGAGACGAACGTCCAGGGCGATGCGACGCCGTTGGTCGTCTCCGAGATCCTGGCTGAGTTCGAAGCCGTGGGCGGCAGTCGGCCCGCCGAGGAAGAAGAACTGGCGCGCGCGAAGTCATCGCTGACGCGCGGGTATGTGCGGCGGTTCGAAACCTCCGCGCATCTGGCGTATGCCGCCGCCCAGCTTGTGACGTTCGATCTGCCGATGGAAACGTTTGATCGCTACGTGCCAGGTGTGGAAGCGGTCACGCCCGGCGCCGTGTTGACGGCGGCTCGCGCACACATTCGGCCGTTGGAGTCGACCGTGGTTGTGGTGGGGGATGCCGCGGGCTGGCGCGCCAAGCTCGACGTCCTTGATCGGCCCGTTGTGGAGCAGATTGTCGAGTTCTGACCATGCGAGCGATTCGATTTCATACCCACGGCGGCCCAGACGTTCTGCAGTACGAAGAGGCCCCAGACACGGTCAACTGTCCCGGGCACGTGCTGATTCGGGTGGCTGCGTGCGCGTTGAATCACCTCGACCTGTGGCAGCGTCGCGGACTCGATCGTGTGACCTTGCCGATGCCGCACATCTCTGGCGCCGATGTGTCTGGCACGATCGCCGAGCTCGGCGAGGGTGTTCCCGATCTCGAGCTCGGCCAACGCGTTATGCTGCAACCCGGGCTGAGTTGTGGCCGATGCGCAGCGTGTCTCTCCGGCCAGGATCAGCAGTGCGCGAGATACGACGTGCTTGGGTACCAGTCCGAAGGGGGTTACGCAGAGCTCGTGTCCGTGCCGGCAGCCAATGTGGTTCCGATTCCCGACCACGTCGATTTTGTGACAGCGGCGGCATTTCCGCTGACCTTCCTTACGGCTTGGCACATGTTGTTCGAAGGCGGACATCTGACCGGAAACGATACGGTCTTGGTCGTGGCGGCCGGTAGTGGTGTGGGACAGGCAGCTGTTCAGCTTGCGAAGAGTCTTGGTGCTCGCGTTATCGCGACCGCACGAGGGGATGACAAGTGTGCCCGTGCCTCTGCGCTCGGGGCCGATGACGTGATCGACTCGAGTCGTGAGGACGTGTCCAGTCGAGTCAAAGCGCTCACGTCTCGCAGAGGCGTGGACGTGGTGATCGAGCATGTCGGCGTGGCGACGTGGGAGTCCAGCGTGCGCAGTCTGGCACGCGGGGGACGCATCGTCACTTGCGGCGCGACGACGGGCTATGAGGCGACGCTGGATCTGCGTCAACTCTTTGCACGCCAGTTGACGTTTGTCGGCTCATACATGGGAGCCAAGGCCGAACTGCTCAAGGCGGCCGAGGGGCTGTTCCGTGGACGCTACGCGCCCGTGGTGGATATGACGTTCCCGTTGGCCGCGGCCGCCGACGCCCACCGCCGCCTCGAGTCCGGACAGCAATTCGGGAAGATTGTCCTCACGATGTGAGCGATGCTCCACTGCCTCATTTCCTCATTTCTTCGATGTTAGACTGTTGACGGAATGTCCCTTGCTCGGTGGAGCGTGAGTCTCGTTGCGATCATCGGGCTGGTGGCGGCCACGATGGCTGCTGCAACCGTGTGGCTCCTGATGACGTCACCGGTGACGGTGGCTGACGCCGCGTCCAAGCTCGGTGACGGTGATGTCTGGCCGGCGATGGAAGCGCTGGGCACGGTCATCGTCGGCGCACTTAAAGGCATCTTCAAATATCTGTAGTGGGCGCACGCCCACGTCGCCACACACGCCGCATCAGCTATGCTGCAGTCGTGGCCGGTCCCTACCGCACTGTCAACGCCGAAGCCCGGTGCGAGATGGTGAAGATTAAGGGCTCTCGCTTCATTGCCACCGCCGGCCCGTACCGCGACGAGGCGGCGTTGGCCCGTGTCATCGCACGCCTGAGCGACGAGTTCTCCGACGCGAATCACCATTGCTACGCGTGGCGCTTCGGCGAGCGCTTCCGCTACAACGACGATGGGGAACCATCGGGCACGGCGGGCCGGCCAATGCTGCAGCGGATCGACGGCCGTGGGCTCGACCGCACGTACGTGGTCGTCACGCGCATTTTTGGCGGTACCAAGTTGGGAGCCGGCGGACTGGTCCGCGCCTATTCGGCTGCGGCGGGTGCTGTGCTAAACGCGGCGCACGTGGTCGAAGTCGTCCCGACGAGTCGCATTCGAGTCATCGTGCCCTACGAGTTGAAGGGCGCGGTGGAATCGGTGGTCGCGGCCCGCGGCGTCACGCCGCTCGATTCGGTGTTCGCCGAGGTGGTGACACAAACCTTTGCGGTGCCGACCGATCAGCTGGACGACCTGGTGACAGCGCTTCAAGAACGTACCGCGGGTCGGGCCGGGATCCATCGCCTCGAATGATCGGGGTCGGGCTGCTAGCCCAGTTCGACCGCGTCAGCGCTGGCCCTGCACCAGCAGCGTCTGGCGCCGAGGGCAACCCGTCTGGGCAAGACGCCAAGAGCAGTGGGAAGTGCTGACTGGCCCGGCACGTGAAGGGGTGCGATGGCGTGGCCGCGCCGATTGTTTTTCGCAAAGTAGACCCAATGATGACGTGATATGATGCCGTCATCATGCGTACGATCATTGAGCTACCCCACGACCAGCTTGCCCACCTCGACGCACATTGCCGTCTCGAGAGTATCTCCAGGGCCGAGGCCATTCGTCGGGCCGTTGCGGCCATGTTGGCTGAGCGGTCGAGCGCAGATGCCGCAGACGCGTTTGGGCTGTGGCGCGACCGAGCCGACCAGGCCCTGGCTGATCAGGAGCGACTCCGGAACGAGTGGACCTGACGGTGGCGCGTTCCCATCTCGACGCGATCTTTGATACCAACATCCTGATCGATTATCTGGTGGGCATTACAGAGGCTCGGCGCGAGTTTGACCGCCACTCTCGAAGGGGAATCAGCATTGTCACGTGGATGGAACTGCAGGTCGGCTCCAGGACTGAGGCCGAAAGTGACGTGATCGATCTGTTTTTGCGCGAGTTCAAGGTCCTCGAGGTCACGCGACCGGTGGCCAGGCGCGCGGTCGACCTCAGGCGTCGCACCCGCGTGCGACTGCCCGATGCGATCATCTGGGCGACGGCTCAATTGGAATCCGTTCCCTTGGTGACTCGGAACACGAAGGACTTTCCTCCGACCGAGCCCGGGATCCGGATTCCGTACTGAGTGGCCCAAGTCACCCAGCACCCAGCACGTATTCCCTCACTCCTCCACCGCGTCAGCCCTGGCGAGTAGCGCCGCGTAGTCGCCCTCGGCCGGAGTCGAAGTCTCCGTCGGAAGGCCCGACGGCTGCCACGCCTCGTAGCCGCCTTCGACATTCGTCAGCTGCGTGAACCCGAATGCCTCCAGAATTTGGGCGGCGCGTGCCGAACGGCCGCCGGTCCGGCACGAGAGCAAGAGCGCTGTTCCAGGAGGAAAAGTCGCCTTCATCACTCGGACAAAATCCGGGTTGGGCATCATCTGGCCGGTGTCTTCGTCGGCGTCGAGCAGGGGGACGCTGATCGCGCCAGCGGGGTGTCCGGCGCTGAACTCGTCGGTGGATCGGACGTCAACGAGCGTCGCCCCCGCGACTTGTTCCTGGCGGGCGTCAGTGACGGATAGCTGGGTTATCGGCATAGGAGAGTCTCGCAGGCGGCCGCGATGTCGAGCAGTCGAGGCGTGGACGCGATGGGGCCAACCAGTTGCAGGCCGCAGGGGAGTCCGGGTGCTTCCATCGGCAGTGTGATCGCCGGATGGCCAGTAATGTTGAACAGTTGGGTGTGCTTGAGCATCGCCATTCGTACCGGAATGTCCGTGCCGCCGATGGTGACATTCGGCTGACCCAAGACGGGTGCGACGATCGGCAGCGTTGGCAACATGAGGGCGTCGACCGACCCAAGGAGCGCATCCACGGCCCGACGCATGAGTACGCGTTCGTGCCGAGCCCGCAGATACGCCACTGCCGGAATGGCCCGACCGCTCTGCAGGCGATCATGCACCGTCGGGCTGTAGTCGGCTTTCCGGCTGTCGAGCCAGGGGGCGTGCCACTGGGCTCCCTCTGGCAGGACCAGGTTGACGTACGTGTCGGTAATCCGAGCCGCCTCGTCGAAGGTGACCGGTGTGCAGATGGCGCCGGCAGCTCCGAGACGATCACACGCCAGCGCAAAGGCTGACGCCACCTGTGACTCCACGGGGGAGGCAAAGTACCCGCCGAGCACACCCAGACGCAACCCGCGCAGGGAGACCGACTGAATCGAATGGATCGGCTGACCCGCCAACACCGACCAGAGCCACGCGGCGTCCTGGACCGATCGTGCCAGTGGGCCCACGTGGTCGAGCGTGACGCTCAACGGGACCACGCCCGCGGCCGGGACGTCCAGCAGCGAGGGCTTGAGGCCGACGAGGCCGCAGGCCGCGGCGGGAATACGAATTGACCCGCCGGTGTCACTGCCGACCGATCCGAAACCCATGCCGGTGGCGACGGCGACTGCGGATCCTCCGCTGGAACCACCAGCCGATCTGGAGTGGTCGAGTGGATGCAGCACCGGGCCGTAGGCTGAGTCTTCGCACGTGGTCCCCAAGGCAAATTCGTGCAGGTTCGTTTTCCCCAGGAGAATCGCCCCAGCTTCGCGCAGACGGGCGGTCACAGGCGCGTCGGTGGTGGCCACGCGATCCGAGAACACGCGAGAGGCGGCCGTGGTCGGTTCTCCGGCGACGTCGATCAAGTCTTTTAAGGAGATCGGCAGGCCGTGCAGTGGGCCACGATCCTTCCCAGTTCTCAATTCATCGTCAGCCACCGCGGCCGCGACGCTCGCCGAATCGGCGTTGACGCGGATGAATGCATGTGTGGCGGCGTTGTGCGTGGCAACCGCCTGCAGACTCATGTCGACAAGGTCAGTTGAAGTCAGGTGGCCGGCGCGCAAAGCGGCAGCCGCTTCGACCATGGTTCTCGGCAGTGGCATCAGGGTAAGCTCTCGGCGAGGATATCGTACTCATATGCCACGCCCTGTTCTTGCTGCTGTGATGCCGGCTCCGCTCGTGCCGGTCGAGATTCGAGAGTTTGCCGAGCCCGAGTTGCCGCCCGGAGGGGCGCTGCTGCGAACCGCCCTGTCAGAGGTGTGCGGCACGGACGTGCACTTGTGGCACGGGCGCCTGTCTGGTGTGCCGTACCCGATCATTCCAGGACACGTGGCGACCGGCACGCTTGATGCCATACGAGGCACGCTCACCGATGCCGAAGGCGGTGCCCTGCGCGAGGGAGACCGCGTAGCGTTCTTCGACGTTCATCGCACGTGCGGTCGATGCCTGGCGTGCACGGCGCATCGGACACCAACGCGATGTGGGTCGCGGCGCGTGTATGGCATCACCGACTCGGCGACTGAGGGGTTGTACGGGGGCTGGGCGCAGAAGGTGTACCTCGAGCCGGGTGTCGTCGTGGCCCGGCTCCCGGATGGTGTGTCGTTCGAGTCGTACATCGGCGGGGGGTGCGGGTTGCTGACAGCGGTTCACATCATCGAGCGGTCGAAGATCGTTCTTGGCGACACGGTGGTGGTCCAGGGCGCTGGCGCGGTGGGGATGAGCGCGGCGGCTCTGGCGCGTGCGGCTGGAGCAGGTCAGGTGATCGTGATCGGCGCGCCGCAGAGCCGCTTGGATCTCTCGCTGAAAATGGGGGCCGATGTTGTGATTAACATCGATACCACGGCGCCTGAGGCACGACTGGAACAGGTGTTGGCGCTGACCCGCGGTCTGGGCGCGGACGTGGTCATTGAGGCCGCCGGGTCAGCACGTGCGTTTGAGGAAGGCGTGCGATTGGCGCGGAACGGCGGCGCGTATGTGATCGCGGGACACTACACCAACGTGGGCGACAGCACGATCAATGTTCACGAACACATCAACCGCAAGCACCTCGACATCCGGGGCTGTTGGGGCAGCGAGGTGGGGCATTTTCTCCGAGCGCTTCGCGTGCTGGAGCGACACCACCATGACGTGCCCTGGCACCTCATCGGTGCACAGAAGTTCGGCCTGGCCGCTATCAACGACGCGTTGGCTGTCGCCGCGTCGATGGAGATTCCGAAAGCCCTCGTCGACCCTTGGAGCTAGGAACGGTCCCCTCTACCGGGCCGTGGCTTGCGCGATCGCCGCTTCAAGCGCCTGCGCAAACTGCGCGAACGGCGCGGCGCCGGTCAGCGCGCGAATGACCTTCACCTGATTCCCCTCCTTGTCGACAAGGCCGATGAAGAAGGCGGGTGTGCCAGTCGCGCCGAACGAGGCTGCCTGGGCGGCCGTCCTGCGGATGCCGGGGGTCGTGCGTCCGCTCGCCTGACAGTCACGGAGCGCCACCAGGTCGAGTCCTTGCGCCGTGGCCACAGCCTCGATGCCCTCGACGGAATGCTGCGACGGCGCGCTGAACAGGTTGTTGTGCATTTGCCAGAACTTGTCTTGTTCGAGTCCGCACTGAGCGGCCTCGTGGGCCTTGATGGCCTGCGGATGCAGCTCGTCGACAGGGAAGTCCCGAAAGGCGTACAGAACTTTTCCTGTATCGATATAGTTCTTCTGGATCAGGGGCATCGTCTCCCGGAAGTGCCGGATACAGAACGGGCACTCGTAGTCGGAGAACTCGACCAGGGCCACCAGCGCGTCGGGGTTGCCCATTTGGGGGCCGACGCTCAGATCAACAAACGGCCGCGGACGCCCGATGCTGGCTCGGAGATTGGCCAAATCTTCTCTGACGGCCTCGAGTTCCCGGCGCAGGGTTTCGATCTCGGACGTCTGAGCGCAGGCCGGTGCCGCCACCAGGACGAGCGCCGCCAGCGCAGCTCCGATGATTCGTTTCGTCACGGTCGGATCTCCTTCATTTGTCGCATTTGGTCTCAGAAAGAACGGTTTTCCTTGCTCGCGAAACTCCCAAGATTGTACGCTGCCGACACGACTTTCTACATGCGACGAACAAAGATCCTTGCCACCATTGGTCCAGCGACCGCCGATCCCGCGATGATTCGTGCGGTGATCGATGCAGGTGCCAACGGCTGCCGCCTCAATTTTTCTCACGGATCGGTGGACGATCATGCCGCGATGTGTCGCGCCATTCGTGAGCAAGCGCGTCGGACGGGGCAACACGTGGAGGTGCTTCAGGACCTGGGTGGTCCAAAAATCAGGACGGGCCAGGTGTCGGCGCCATTGACGTTGACGGTGGGCGCTCCTCTGGTGATCGAACTTGGCGACGGCCCTGGTGGGCCGGGGCGCGTGACCTGCGCGTTCGCTCCACTCTTTACCTCGGTCAGTGCAGGGCAGCGACTGTTGCTCGACGATGGCCGACTGGAATTGGTGGTGACCGAGGTCGGCGCTGGGCGGTTGGTGACGGAGGTGGTCCAGGGCGGCGTGCTCGGGAGTCGCAAGGGCATCAATATTCCCGGAGGCGTTGTCCGTACCGAGGCGCTGACCGCCAAAGACCTCCTGGACTTGCGCGCAGGCATCGCCATGGGTGTCGATGCCGTGGCGCTGAGTTTTGTCCAGGGACCCGAGGATGTGGCGCAGGCACGCGCGGCTGCGGCCGAGGCCGGTGCGCCCGACATGCCGATCATTGCCAAGATCGAGCGTCCCTCTGCGGTTGACAATATCGATGACATCGTGGCCGTGAGTGATGGAATCATGATCGCCCGGGGTGATCTCGGGATTGAACTGCCCCTTGAAACGCTCCCCGCGGTTCAGCGGCGTGTCATGGTGGCTGCCCGTCGGCGCGGTGTGCCGGTGATTGTGGCGACTGAGGTCCTCGAGTCGATGCGAACGTCGCCGCGACCGACACGCGCGGAGGTGACTGACGCCGCCCACGCGGTCGACGAGGGCGCCGACACCATCATGTTGTCGGGTGAAACTGCCATTGGGCGCTTCCCCGTGCGAACCGTCGCGACGCTGTCGGCCATTATCGAACAAGCGGAGCGGGCGGCATCCCTGCCCGACGGGCAGTCGGGCCGAATCACGGTGCCCAGCGATGACATCCGCGCCAGTCGCCATGGCCTCGCGCTGTGTGAGGCGGCGGTGGCGCTGGCGGATCGCGCGGGCGCGGCGGCCATCGTGGCGGTGACCAAGGCTGGCATGACGCCGCGGCTGCTGTCGGCTCTTCGTCCGGCTGCCAGGATCATCGCGGCTACGCCCAGCGAGCAGACGGCCGCTCGTCTCGGGTTGGTCTGGGGGGTCACGTCTGTCGTGACGGACGCCGCGACGTTGTTGGCTGTTCGTGACACGCTGCTGTCGGGTGCGCTGGTGCCCGAAGGAGAGACGATCGTGTTTGTGGCGATGCACGCGACCCTCGAGCGTGACGCGGACAATTACCTGATCGTGGAGTGTATGTAGCCGATGGCCCAGTCTGTCCCCAAGACCGGGGTCGTTCACTTTATTCTCGATAATTCCTTGTTGCTGATTGGCGGCACGATCATCGCGCTCGTGTGGGCCAACCTCAATGCCGAGGCCTACGAACACTTCGCGCACTCCATCCACTTTGCCGTGAATGACGTCGGCATGGTGTTCTTTTTCGCGCTGGCCGCCAAGGAAGTGGTCGAAGCGATGTTGCCTGGGGGGCCGTTGGCCTCACCGAAACAGGCCGCGGTTCCAATCTTCGCCGCGGTCGGGGGCATGGCAGCACCGGCAGGTCTGTTTCTGTTGGCCGCCTACCTCATCGGTGACCTGACCGTGGTCCGTGGCTGGGCCATCCCCTGCGCGACGGATATCGCGTTTTCCTACCTGGTCGCACGCACGGTGTTTCCGGCCGGCCACCCGGCCATTCCGTTCCTGTTGCTGCTGGCGATTGCCGACGACGCGATGGGGTTGATTATTCTGGCCGTGTTTTATCCCAGTGGAGCCCTGGCGATTGGTCAGCTCGCCCTGTGGATGGCGGCCGCCCTTGCGATGGCCTGGCTGTTACGCCGACAGCGGGTGGGGAATTTCTGGATTTACCTGATGGGGCCGGGCGTCCTGTCCTGGATCGCGCTCTACGTCGGCGGCCTGCACCCGGCATTGGCGTTGGTGCCGATTGTGCCTTTCATGCCGCACGCCAAGACCGACCTCGGACTGTTCAGCGACAAAGAGGACAAGCGCCACGACACGATGAACGAGTTTGAGCACTGGTGGAAGGCTCCTGTGCAGGTCGTGTTACTGCTGTTCGGGTTGGTGAACGCCGGCGTGCCGCTCTCGGCGGTGGGGGAGGTGACGTGGATGGTGCTCGGGAGTCTTGTCATCGGCAAACCGCTCGGCATTGTGGGCTTTGCGCTGTTGGCTGGCGTGGCCGGATTTCCGCGGGCGCGTGGACTCAACAAAAGGGCCCTGGTCGTCTTGGGAATTGCCGCGGGGATTGGTTTTACCGTGGCCCTGTTCTTCACAACCGCCGCGTTCCCGGCCGATTCGCCTCATTTGGATGAGGCCAAGATGGGAGCCCTCCTGAGTTTCCTGGCGGCGCCGTTGGCTATTGGGGTGGCGAGGATGTGGCGAGTCTGGGGGCCGGCTGCTGAGCTGAAACCATAGCAACGCGCGCGGTGCGCCGCCGTTAGCGAACTGCAGAATTGGCTTCGGCTCGGCGGCGCAGTGCGGTGAGAGAGAGTTGCCAGCTGCGAGAGACGACGGCATAGTAGCGCCGCCAGCGAGGCGATGGCTCATACCAGTCCTGGCGCACCGTCAACCGACACCCGTGACCTTCTGGCTGGCAGCTCACGTGGAGGGCCATCGGACCGAGCGGGTCGCCTTCAGGTGGCACCCACCAGCAGTCGGCAACCAGGAACTGCTGGCCTGGCCGCACATCGACCACGGTACCGTGGAAGACACCCCCGAGCGGCCCGAGCAGGTCGTCACGATACGGCGTCTGCGCCCACTCGATGGCGTACACGCCGAACGGCACTGGTGTGACCACCGCGCGCGCGACCTCCCACCATCCTTTCAGAGCGTCGTGATCAAAAAAGCACGCGAACACATCTGTCGGTGCGGCCGCGATGAAGAGGCTCTGCTCGAACCGTCCCGCCGGATCCGGAACACCCGTCGTCATCCTTGAACCTCCCGGACCCCAGGACCCCCGGACCCCTGGACCCCTATTGTTGTGCCCGTAGTGACTGCGCGTAGGCAACGATGGCCCAGACCTGTTCCTTGGTCAATTCTTCCGAGAACATCGGCATCTTCGGAGTCAGCCGACCGTTCCAAATCTTGTAGAAGACCACGCCATCAGGATTGCGAACAGCTCGCGCGCCGTTGGTCAGGTCCATGTCCGCGGCGTAGTTTGCGTCGGCGTCAGGGCCGTTCCCCTTGCCCTCTGGGCCGTGGCAGCGTTCGCACTTGCTGACGTAGAACCGCTTGCCGCCAGCCAGGGTGGCGGCGTTGACTGGTAGCGGATTGTTTTCTTCCGCCGCCGTGGCGGGAATGGTCCACCGCGCCGCCGTTTGAGCCGGTTCGGCGATGACGGTTCTGGCGGTGATGGCGCCGGCGACCATCGCCAGGCAAGCCACGGGGTAGCGAACAGACGTTCTGAAGTTTTGTAGCATCCGCGGGATCATATAACGACTGGTGGGCAAGGCGACTTATCATGAGGACTATGCTGAGACGATTGACGCTCGTGTGTTCCGGTGTGGTGCTCGTGGCGACAGCCGTGCTGGCTGCGCAGGGACCTGCGTCAGACTTGACGATTGCCCGCGTACGATCGAGTGACACATTCAAACAGGCACTGGCGGTCCTTGACCGCGATCACGACCGGATGGTTGCCGAGATTGTCACGCTCACTGAAATTCCCGCACCTCCGTTCAAGGAAATGGCGCGCGCGAAGGTGTATCTGGAGATGCTGCAAGCCTCAGGCCTGACCGACGTTGAGCAGGATGAAGCCGGCAACGTCATGGGGTTGCGGAAGGGCACGGGCGGGGGGCCCTTGATCGCCATCGCCGCGCATCTCGATACCGTGTTTCCGGAGGGCACTGATGTGACGGTTTCGCGCGTCGGCGATCGCTTGAGCGCCCCCGGCATTGGTGATGACACACGTTCGCTTGCCGTGTTGCTCGCGATGATTCGAGCGATGAACGAAGCCGGTGTGCTGACGTTGAGCGACATTCTCTTTGTCGGAGATGTTGGTGAAGAAGGGCAGGGCGACCTGCGAGGAATGAAATATCTGTTCAACCAGGGCAAGTACAAAGACCAGATCAAGATGTTCATCTCGATGGATGGCACTGGTGGAGGCGAAGACATCACCCACGGCGGCGTCGGCAGTCGTCGATACCGTGTGACGTTCAAGGGACCGGGAGGCCACAGCTATGGTGCCTTTGGTCTGGTGAATCCAGGGTTTGCCATGTCCGGCGCGATGCAGCGGTTTGGCACACTCACGGTGCCCGAGACTCCCAAGACGACCTATAGCGTGGGCGTGGTCGGCGGCGGCACGTCGGTCAACTCCATTCCGTTTGAGACCTGGATGGAGATCGACATGCGATCGGAGTCGCCCGTCGAGCTGCAGAAGCTGGACGAGAGTCTTGTTTCCCTGATCAATGAGGCCGTGCAGGAGGAGAATGCCGCCCGGTCGACCGCGCAGGGCGCCATCACCGCTGATCTCAAGCTCATCGGAGACCGGCCGTCAGGCGAGACACCCCAGGACGCGCCGATTGTTCAGATGGCCGCAGCATCCATTCGCGCGGCTGGAGGCCAGCCCAGGTTCAGTTGGAGCAGCACCGACTCGAACATCCCCATCAGTCTCGGGATTCCTGCGATCACGATCGATTCGGGGGGAAGCGGAGGGCGCGCCCATGCGCTCGACGAGTGGATCACGGTAGACAAGGTCCCGAGCCTGCGAGGGATCGAAATCGCATTGGCCACACTGCTGGGACTGGCAGGAGGATAGAGCTCACTTCCCCACCTCCCCACCTCGGTCCCAGCGTCAGCGCGACGCCGAAGAAGGCCAAGGCGAGAAACAGGGTGGCGGGACGTGAGTGGATGAAGTCGTCGGCGACAAGTCGGAGCCCTCCCACGACAATCACGGGGTAGACCAGTCGCGAGAACACGGCCGTCGTCGTCCAGCGCGCCGTCGCGCCCAGTCCAATGACGATGAGCGATACCAGGATTGTTCGCAGGGAGGCCAGGATGCCTGCGTCGGGAGGGGTGCCGGCGACCGGTGGGCCGACCAGCAACACGGCGGCGCCACCTGCGACAAACACAAGGGTAGCCGCGATCGTCAGTCGGCCGATGCGGGAGACCACGTCCCCAATTTCGCCCGGACGCGCGGGTTGCAGCGTGGCACACAGTCCGGTCACCCCCAGCGCGAGCCAGCCGACCAGCGTCAGCGCCGGCCACGTCGTCGGCACCAGGGTCCAGGCGACCGCGGCGGCCGTGAGCGCGCCTGACGCGGCCAGGGTCAGCATCGTGCCGCTCACCATCAACACCAGGGCGGTGGTGGCGGCAACCAGTCCAAATGTCGCGAAGGTGTGGAAGCTTGCGGTCAGATGTGGGCGGTCCCTCAGCCGGTGTATTGCTGCCAGATAGGCCCCGGAGGCCAGCAATGCGGTGATGGCGCCGATGAGGCCCAGGCCGGCTGGTGAGCCGCGGGCCACGAGCACGGCTCCGCCACTTCCGATCACCAGACCGCTGGCCGCCTGCATGATGTCGAAGAACCTGACGTCTTTGCCCATCATGACGACCCGCACGGCCAGCGAGCCCTGCATCGTCGCCAGTAGTACGCCCTGAGTCAGCAGGCCAACCAAATCGGCTCCAGCGCCGGTGTGGCGAGGGCACGGGCGGTGACGCCTGCCACCGCCAGACCTGCGGCGATGGCGTTCGGCCAGCGGAGCCAGGCGCGTCCAGGCGAATCGGAGAGCCAGTAGGTGGCTGTGCTCAGGCCCGTGAGCAGGAGCGAGAACACGCCGTGGTGATTCGTGGTGTAGGCCAGGACAAGAGCCGTGGCCATCGTTCCCACCCCGGCCATGCCGGCGACGGCATCGAGACGTCCACGTTTGGCGACGGCAAAGGCCAGCGCGCTCATCGCGGCAAGGACGAGCGCCGCCGAACCCGGCCCCAGCAACCCGAATCGAGATGTGGCTTCCCACACCAATGGCAGTCCGACGAGCATCGCCGTGACGCCATGAAACTCGCCGCTCATCGGTCGTTTCAGCCCGTCGCGATGGGCTGCCAGGAGCCAGGTCATGGCATACGCGAGGCCGATGATGATGCCCGCCGTCCCGGGAAGGCGGCCGGATTCGGTAAGGGCGCGAAGGAGGTACGCACCGCCGAAGACGATGAAGCTGCGTCCGAGCAGCGTGGCCAATCCGGTCAGATCGACCGCGCTTCCTGGCGCGACTTCGACAGGGGAGACTGGGAAGACCGGGGCCGCCTCGGCGGGCCCGGAGTCCGCCGTCTCGACCGGTGTGGCTGTCGTCACGGCGCCGTGGCGAGCATCTTCCAGCGCACGAAGCCGGTGCATCACGTCCGCGAGGCTTTTCTCCAAACGCTCGAGACGCGCGTCATGGTTATGTTGTGAGGCCATCACCTAACAGCAAAACATGGGCCATGTGCCGGGAGCCGTTTCGTCCTGTTTTCAAGTCGTCGTCGCCGTCGGGACGGGAATTTACCGCATGATCGGGGGAGAGTCCGCAGGCGGCATTGCCGCGAATTGCCGCGGCGGACCTGAAATGCCTCGCCGTACGAAAGGCCGATCTGACACAGTAGTGCCCAGTGGCACCGAACGTCTATCTCGGCCTCGACAGTTCCACGCAGGGCCTGGCCGCCGTCCTGATCCGTGTGGACGCCGGCCGCGCCGAGGTCCTGTGGCAGCACGACCTGGAGTTCGACCGTGCGTGTCCGGAGTTTGGGACCATCCATGGCGTCCTGGCCTCCACTGACCGGCACGTGAAGGTGTCGAACCCACGGATGTGGGTGCAGGCGCTGGACCAGATGTTGACTACGCTGGGGCAAAGTGGCGTGGACTTGTCCTCACTTCGCGCGATCAGCGGCTCTGCGCAGCAACACGGCAGTGTGTACCTCGATGACCGCAGCGAACTGTCTCGCCCTGTCGCGCCGATCTGGATGGACAGCAGCACCAGTGAAGAGTGCGCAGAAATCACCCAGGCGCTAGGCGGTTCGGCCGTGCTGGCGCAGCGCACGGGATCGCGCGCGTTTGAACGGTTTACCGGACCACAGATTCGAAAATTCTCCAAGCTCGAACCAGCCGCGTACGGCAACACCTCGAGGATTCACCTGGTGAGTTCGTATCTTGCGTCCCAGTTAATCGACGGGGATGCGCCGCTCGAACCCGGTGACGCCAGCGGTATGAACCTCATGGATCTCAAGACCCGGGACTGGTGGCCGGCCGCAGTGGCCGCAACCGCGCCTGGACTGGCGTCGCGCCTGCCACGCATCGTGCCATCACACAGTGTCATCGGCACGCTTGCACCTCGATGGCAGGCGCGGTTGAGCTGTCCGCCCGCGCGTGTCATCGCCTGGACCGGCGACAACTCATCGAGCGTGATTGGGACGGGGCTGGTCGAAGAAGGACGTGTGGCCGTATCGCTCGGCACCAGCGATACGATTTTCAGCCTCATGCACGAGCCCCGAGTGGACACGGGAGGTGCCGGGTATGTCTTCGGCGCGCCGACGGGTGACTACATGGGGATCACGGTGTTCAAGAACGGTTCGCTGGCCCGCGAACGTGTGCGCGATGCCTACGGACTGGATTGGGACGGGTTCTCAGTGGCCCTGCGCTCAACCCCTCCGGGGAACCATGGTCGGTTGATGTTTCCGTGGTTCGAGCCCGAGATCACGCCTCATGTGCCTGGGGCCGACGTGCGTCGAGTGGACCTCGACCCGGGCGATATGCCTGGCAACGTGCGAGCCGTGGTCGAGGGTCAGATGATGGCGCTGGCCAACTACTCACAGTGGATGGGTGTGCACGCCCAGGTCATCCACGCGACCGGCGGCGCGGCGATTAACCGCGACATCCTGCAGGTGATGGCCGATGTCTTCGACGCAGAGGTGGCCCAGTTC
Source organism: Acidobacteriota bacterium (assembly GCA_013203475.1). Taxonomy (GTDB): domain Bacteria; phylum Acidobacteriota; class Vicinamibacteria; order Vicinamibacterales; family SCN-69-37; genus SYFT01. Next base: position 1,588 of record JABMNV010000048.1, on the reverse strand, counting down.
GAGGTGGGCAACGCCGCGTGTCTGGGGGCCGCCTTGCGCGCCTGGCACGGCGATGCGCTGGCCGCGGGTACGCCCGTGTCGTGGGCCGATGTGACGCGCGATCTGGCCACACCGACGTCAGTGGGCCGAATCACCCCAGGCCGCGAGGCCGCCCGGGTCTACGCCCAGTTGCGACGACGCTACGCCGAGGCGAGTGTACAATTCCTTCGAGGTACCCATGATGACGACTGAACAGGCACCACGCGATCTCATCGGCTTTCTCGATTTCTATCTCGTCAAGCGAGCCCCGTTTCAGCTGCCGGGAGAAATCCTGGAACTCTTCGTGAAGTTCGGACCCTGGATCGTCCTCGTGCTTCTGGTCTTGACGGTGCCAGGACTCTTGTTCATGTTGGGCGTCGGCGTCACGGTTATGCCCTTCGGTGGCCCGGCGTACGCCAGCGGGTTTTCCCTGTTGACCATCGTGCTGCTCGCCCAGCTGGTGCTGTTGGCAATGGCGTTGCCGGGGCTGTTCACGCGCAAGATGTCGGCGTGGACCCTGGTGTTCTATTCCCAGCTGGCGGGCATCGCGGTCTCGTTGCTGGCCGGCGCGCTGTTTGGCGCCATCGTCGGCGGCCTTATCGGTCTGTATCTGTTGTTTCAGATTCGGGCGCTGTACGTGAACTGACCCTCAGGGCGGATTCATGCTCCCACGCTGAAGTGCGGCCAGGTCGTTCAGGGCAAGGTGACCGGTGTAAATCGCCATGCCCAGAGCGGCATGTACCTGCATCTGTTCCAGCGCCCGCACGTCGTCCAGCGTCGTGATCCCTCCGGCGGCGGTGATTTCGTGCCGCGTGGCTGAACGAAGGCGCCGGAACCACCCAAGGTCCGTGCCCTGCAGCATGCCCTCCTTGTCCACGTAGGTACACAAGAAGCCAGAGCAGTACGGTTCAAGCTTCGCCACGACGGCCTCGGCCGTCAGCGACGTCGTTTCCGTCCATCCCTTGACCACAATATGGCCATCCTTGGAATCGAGCGCGATCACCACTCGCTCCGGCGTGACTGCGCTGGCGATGTCCCTGAGCAGCGGCGTGTTGACGTCGTTGTCGGCGAATGCGGCCGTGCCGACAATGACGCGGTGAGCACCCTGGGCGACAAGGCGTTCAGCCCGCCCAGCGGCTCGCACGCCCCCGCCGATTCGGCAGAGGGCCTTCGTGGCGATCATGTCGATCAGCGCGGCGTTTTCGCCACGGCCCATGGCGGCATCGAGATCGATGACCTGAATCTCCGGGAACGCGGCGAAGCGGCGCAACATCTCTTCGGGGGACGCTGCCTCGAGTGCCTTCTTCCTGCCTTGGACGAGTTGGACCACCTTGCCGTCCATGAGGTCGATGCACGGAAAAATCATGTCGGTCGCACCTCGATGCCGTGCCGGCCCAAAAACGCCTTTAGTTCTGCGACGGTGTGGGTGCCATCGTGAAAAATCGACGCGGCGAGAGCGGCGCTCGCCCCGGTGTCGGCGAACACGGTCGCAAAGTCCTCGGGACGGCCGGCGCCTCCGGACGCGATGACGGGCACCGATGTGCCATCAACGACAGCCCGTGTGAGGTCG
>JABMNV010000047.1 GCA_013203475.1 Acidobacteriota bacterium | reverse complement strand
GGCGTAGGTAAACCGTCCACGGAATCGGATCAACCTCAGGCGGGCAGCGCTCGAAGTCAAGAAGCGCCTGAAGAAGGGGCAGGTCAGCGCGCCTGTAGTCATCGAGGGGCGAAAGATTGCCCATACGTTCTGGGGCAAAGCGTGGTGCGACAACCTTGAGCGCTACAGTGACTATGCGAATCGTCTGCCGCGGGGTCGAACCTACGTCCGCAATGGGTCGGTGGTCGATCTCCAGATCGCACCCGGTGCGGTCACGGCGCTGGTCAGCGGGTCGCAACTGTATGAAGTACGGGTCACGGTCACGGTTGTGCCGAAGGCGCGGTGGAAGGCCGTGTGCAAGGACTGCGCTGGAGCGATCGATTCGGTGATTGAACTCCTGCAGGGTCGGCTGTCGAAGGCCGTCATGGCGCGCATGTGTCATGAGAAGACCGGGCTGTTTCCGTCGCCAGCCGAGATTCGGTTTACGTGCAGTTGTCCCGACTGGGCCGGCATGTGCAAGCACGTTGCGGCCACGCTCTATGGCATCGGTGCGCGCCTCGACGAGAAGCCTGATCTGATGTTCACGTTGCGCCAGGTGGATGCGCAGGATCTCAGTGCTCAAGCTGGAACCGGTTTGCCGAGGGCGAAAAAGAGCCGGGCAAAACAGAAGGTTCTTGTCGCCGAAAACCTGTCTGAGATCTTTGGGATCGAGCTGTCGACCGAGACGCACGTCCGGTCCACACGAAGAAAGGCGAAGACGCCCGTAGACAGCCCACGAAAACGCGCGACCGCGAAGAAACGACGGTCGAAGGCGCCTCAGTAGCTCAACACGCGCAGCCCAGGCACCCGCGAGAAGTCTTTCACGCTCCGCGTGACGAGCGGCGCGTCATCGAGAAGCGCAGCGGTTGCGATGAGCAGGTCCATTGACGCCACCGGTCGGCCAGATCGTTGCGTGGCCGCGAGGAGCCGGGCGTACGCGGTCGGGAATCGTTCATCCGGGTGGGCGACCAGCAGTCCTGACAGCAATCTGTCCACCTCCTCGTGCTCGGCGAGGGCCTGCTTGGCCAACTCGGCACCGGCCCTGAGTTCACACACCACGTGGACCGAGACACCCAGCACTTCGTTCTCGTCGAACGACTCGATTAGCCCAAACGCCGGGCCAGGGCGGTCCTTGGCGCCCTCGCGCAGCAGATCGATCAGGAACGAGCTGTCGAGATGGATCATCGTTTCACCGCGCGAGCCGGTTCCCTGCGTCGCGCCCCCACCTGTTGCTCCATCCCGTCGAGTGCCGATTCACTCAGGCGACTGGCCCGCACCCGCTCAAGAAACCGACCCGCCGTCGGCTGGGGATCGAAGTGCGCCTTGATGACCTGAGAGAACGAGAGTTTGCCTCCCTTGTGCCTCGAGAGAAGGGCATAGGCTTCCATGTCGATGGTGATGGTTTTGACAGCCATGCACTTATCGTGCACTGACTATGATCGCCCGTCAATCAATCAATCCGCACCCAGCACCCAGCACTCCGCCCCCAGCACGTCTATCGTCTTATAGATCGATAGACCGGCCACGATGCCGCGATCAGCCCGATAGCGATCAAGCTATTGGCCCGGTCACTGACGATGGCTGCCACCATGAACGCGGCGGAGCCGGCCAGCGCCAGGCCGGGCACGAGCGGATAGGCCGGCACCTTGAATGGTCTCTCGGCATCCGGGTTCTTCCAGCGTGAAGCGAAGAAGCCACTGAACGTCAGCGTGTAGCTGGTCACGAACATGAATGCGAGCAGGGAAATGACGGTCTCAAACGTGTTCGTCGCGATGAAGACGAGCGCGACCAGAATGCTGAGGATGTGTGCGGGGACCGGGGTCCCGCCCGCGTTGACCTGCGAAAACATCGGCGGAAGAAATTTGTCCCGACTCATCGCAAAAGGGATGCGCGAGGCCATCAGCACCAGTGCGTTGACACTGGCTACCAGCGACAGCACCATGACGATGCGGAGCACCAGATCGCCGTTCTGCCCAAAGAGTCGCACGGCGGCACTGGCCGCCACAAACGGATCGCCGGCCATGTCTTCGATGGGAATGATGCGCAAGAAGGCTGCGTTGAGCAGCAGGTAGATCGCCAGCACCAGCAGCACGCCACCGATCATTGACCGTGGGATGTCTCGTGCCGGATCACGCAGCTCTTCGCCAAAGTAAATCGGCCCAGTCCAGCCGTCATACGTGTAGATGGCAGACTGCAAGGCGAGAATCAGCGCCGCGAATAACGCGACACCTCCTGGGACGACCGGAACGACGGTCGTCGCCGCGGCAGTCGATGCAGGCTCAACGGTGACGACCAGGGCCACCACTGCCAACGCCACCAAGGCGAACGCCTTGATCAAGCTCGTGGCTTGCTGGGCAAGATCGCCAATGCGAATGCCGCTCCACTGGAGTACGCCGAAAATCACGATGACGGCCGAAGCGGTCAGCGATTCGTGGCCGGCGAACGCCGGAATGAGCGGGCCCACATACTCTCCCAGCACCATCGCCACCGCGGCGACACTGCCGCAGGTCGACAACCAATCGCCCCACCCGACAATGAACGCCGGATAGGGGCCGAGCGTCGCGCTGACCAATGAGTACTGGCCCCCGGAACGCGGATGCATCGCCGCCAGTTCAGCCACCGTCAACGCCCCGAGCAGCGCATAGAGCGCACCGGCCACCCACACACCCATGTAGAGCGGCACCGAAGGCACGTGGGCCGCGACCTCGCCGGGCGTTCGCAGAATACCCATGCCGATGGTGTTACCCACGAGTATGGCCAGGCCAAAAGCCACTCCGAGTATCTTCAGGAGGCTTCCGCGCTCCGACGGCATCTGAGTCAATGTCCGGGGATTGTAGTGCTAGTTCTCCGCCGCTCGCGGCGGTATCATGCTCAGCGGAGGCTTATGCCGAAACTGACTGACGCCGATCTTCGTGCCGCGTTGCTGGACTTGCCTGGATGGACGGCCGGAGACGGCGCGATCAGCCGCCAGTTCAAGTGCCCGACGTTTCCCGACGCCATCACCTTTGCCACCCGCATCGCGTTTGACGCCGAGGCAGCAGACCACCATCCAGACCTGCTGATCAGCTATCGAAACGTCACGGTGACCTGGGCGACCCATTCCGAGGGCGGCGTGACCGAGAAGGACATCGCCGCCGCCAAGGCGACCGATGCGGTGTTTCGCTATCCATGAAACTCAAGTCGTCGTACAGCGCTCGTGAAGTTGCCGCGTTGACCGGCCTGACGGGGAAGCAACTCCAGTGGTGGGCCTCGGCCGGCTTGTTTCACCCGGCGATTGAGGCGCGAAAGACGACCCAGGGCGGCTTCACCGAACGCCGATATTCCCCGGTCGACCTGCTGGAGCTTCTCGCACTGGCCGACCTGCGTCGCCAGGGCTTCGACAACGGCACTCTGAAACAGATGATGGACGCCCTGCGCGACTACTTCCGGCGTCGTCTGGCCGAGACGCTCGACGAAGCAGGTGAACTTCGGCTGTTGACCAACGGTGACGGACTCTTTCTCAGCACCCGGCAGGGTCACGTCTTCGACCTGCTCGTCGATCCCATGCAGGCCCTCCTGGGGAGTGACGTATTGAAGCTCAAGCCGGTCAAGGGAAAGGCCGCCAGGAAGAAGACCCCGACGAAGACCGGGAAGAAAGCAAAAAGCTAGAGGTAGAATGCCCCTCATGTCTCGTGCTTCGCGCTTCCCGCTGCTCTCCCTTGCCCTCCTCTTTGTCTCGGCGTCCCTGGTGGCCCAGTCCGGCATTCCGACTCCTGAGTCGGTGCTCGGCTTCAAGCCAGGCGCGGAACTCAAGCTGGCCACCTACGATCAGACCATCGACTATTTCAAGAAGCTCGACGCCGCGAGCAAGCAGATGACGATGGTGCCGATGGGGACCTCGTCTCAGGGGCGGACGTATTACGTGGCCTTGATTTCGAGTGAACGGAATCTCTCCAAGGTGGATCGGTACCGTGAAATTGCCCGACGACTCGCGTCGCCCGAAGAACTGACCGAGAGCGCCGCGCGGGCACTGGCGCGCGAAGGGAAAGCCCTGGTCCACGTCGACGGCGGTCTGCACTCGACCGAGGTGGCCGGACCGCAGCACACGATTCAATTGGCCTACGACCTGCTCACCGGCGACAAGAACGAACAGGTCCAGCGGATCCTCGACAACGTGGTGGTGATGTTGTGGCCCACCATCAATCCCGACGGGCATCAAATGGTGGCCGAGCACTTCATGAATAACGTCGGCGTTCCAGGCGCCAGCACAAGTCTGCCCGTGCTCTATCAGGACTACGTTGGCCACGATAACAACCGCGACGCATACATGCTCAACATGATTGAGTCGCGCGTCATGGAGCACGCGTGGCGGCAGTGGGAGCCCCAGATCATCTACGTGCACCACCAGTCGGCACCGTTCCCAACCCGAATCTGGCTGCCGCCGTTTGCCGAACCCATCGCACCTCATGCGCCGTTCCTCATGTCGCGCACGGTGAATACGATCGGCATGACCATCGCACAGGGACTGGAAGAGAACGGTCAGGTGGGTGCCACACACATGGGCACTGGGTTCGACGCCTGGTACGCGGGCTACATCGACTACGCGCCGATGTTCAAGAACATTGCCGCGTTCTGGACTGAGACCGCCTTGGCGGGCCTGGCGACGTCGCGCGACTACACGCTCGAAGATATCCCGCAGGCCTTCCGTGATCTGCGGCCCCAGAGCTTGTATGCCAGCCCCTGGGCGGGCGGCCACTTCGGTCTTGCAGATTCGGTCGCGTACATGGAGACCGCGTCACTCTCCGTGCTCGACTACGCGGCGAAGAACAAAGAAAACGTGCTGATGAATCGGTGGCGTTCCGGAATGTCGCAAATCGAAGAGCATCGCGAAAGCGGCCCTGCCGCATACGTGGTTCCGAAAGACCAGCGCGATCCCGTCACGGCGGTTGAAATGCTGCGGCGGCTTGCGTTCGCCGGTGTCCGTGTTTCAGAACTGACCGCCGACTTCACAGTCGGTGAGACGACCTACGCCGCCGGCAGTTGGGTGGTGCCGACGGACCAGGAATTCATTGCACTCGCACGCGAGGTGCTCGACGTGCAGGAGTATCCGGACCTGCGCGAATCGCCCGGTGGCGCACCAGAGCAGCCGTACGACGCGGCCGGTTGGACGCTGCCGTTGTCGATGGGCGTCACGATGCAGACCATCAGAGAGATTGATGACGCCAAGCGTGCGGAGTTGCACGCGGCATTAAGGCCCCTGGGTCAGACGCCAGGCCCGACGGCGCGACCGACGCCCTACGACTCCATCGGCGGTGGCGACCCAGCCCCGTTCGACAGCGCGCCCGGCCTCGGGTTTGACACCAGTCCGCTCGCTGCAGCAATCCTGCCTCCCATGGGAGCGATCACGGGGGAGGGACCGACGTTGGAGGTCGATCCCGCGCAGGTGAATGCGTTCCGCGCGTTGAACCAGGCGTGGAAGAGCGGCGCGTCGGTGGGATGGCTTGCCGGTGCGCCAGGCGCGTCCGGCCGCTATGCGATCACGGGGATGGCGCCAGACGCGCAGTTGGCGCTCGTGCGGAGCCTGGCGATTCAGGCCGAACGGGTGGCCACACCGGGCACGGCCCTGTCTCAGCCACGCATCGCGATGTTCAATCCGGAATCGAGCATGGATGCCGGCTGGACGCGGTGGGTGCTCGAACGATTCGAGTTTCCCTTCACGCCAGTTTCAACTGATGACATCGCCGCGGGGAGCCTGCGGGATCGCTTCGACGTCCTGCTGATCACCGACGAAGCTCGCGGCGTGCTTGTGGGTGGCGGGCGCGGTGGTCGTGCTGGTGGCGGTTCCACCGGCGGTGGTCGCGGCGGGCGGGCAGGCGGTGGTGCACCGGCGGGGTTGCCTCCGGCCGATGCCCAGCGAGTGGCGGCCATCGACGCGTTTGTGCGCGCGGGCGGCACGCTGTTGTGCTTCAACCGCAGCACGGCCTTTGCGATCGACCAACTGAAGCTTCCGGTACACAACGTGTTGCAGGGCTTGGGACGCGCGGAATTCTTCGGCGCGGGGTCGCTCTTGAACGTCCAGGTCGATCCGTCCCATCCGGTGATGGCTGGACTGGCGACGACCACGCCGGTGTTTTTTAACTCGAGCCCGGCATTCGAGACGGAAGTGGGATTCCGCGGTGCGGTGCTCGCGACCTATGCCGCGACGGGCTCACCGCTCGCCTCAGGGTATCTGCTCGGTGAAGACTATCTGCACGGCAAAGCCGCGGCACTGGAAGTGGAACTGGGTGAGGGCCGCGTGATCTTGCTGGGCTTCCGGCCGCAGTGGAGAGGTCAGACGTTCGGCACGTTCAAAGTCATCTTCAACGCGCTCGCAGGAGCTCGCTAAACGACCGCACCCTTCAGAGCCTGACGACTTGGTGTGAGTTAGTCGATAGGGAAAATCTGACCGACATCGTCGGCGGGCCGCGCAATGACGTGGACGCCCACCAGTTCGCCGACCTTACGGGCGGCTGCGGCACCGGCGTCGGTCGCCGCCTTGACTGAGGCGACGTCGCCGCGCACGATGGCCGTCACCAAGCCGGCGTCAACCTTCTGCCAGCCGACAAACGTGACGTTCGCCGTTTTGACCATGGCGTCGGCCGCTTCGATCAGGCCGACAAATCCACGCGTCTCGACCATTCCCAGGGCCTCATCCGACCGAGCTGCTTTGGCAGTCATCTGACCGGGAACTTTACCAGATTCGGCCGCGGGCGGCGACTGGAAGTGGCGTCAGGGCCCCTTGGTCGTCGGCCAGCCAGAGCTGATCCATCAGGTTGGTGACCGTGCATGCGTGATTGGGGAGGACGCGAACCCGGTGGCCCGGCCGCAGGGGCGAGTCTTCGGGCACCCGGCAGACGGCGTGTTCTTCAGACACCCGGTCGATCACGATGGTCGGATCCGGCTCGACCGAGTCAAGGTCAACAAAGACGGCCCCAAAACCTGGCAATGGCGTAAAACCCCGCGCGCCATCAGACGTCAGGGTCTTGCTGCCGCAGTCGAGGATGGCCCGGTCCGGCGCGGGGCGACTCACGACTGTGGCAACGATCGTGAGCGCGCAGTTCGCATAGGTGGCAGCGGCCAAGCCGACCTGGGTCCGGTCAAGGAACACGTAGTTGCCCGGCCGCATCTCCGTGATGCCACGTTGGCTTGGGGCAAAGGACGCAGTGGGCGTGGAGCCGACACTGATTTCCTCCACGGCCACACCGGAGGTGCGTAGACGGGTGGCCAGACCAGTCATGATCCCGGTCTCGCGCGCCGTGATTGCCGCCAGCGCGTAGGGTGACTCGGCGTTGTACGCCTGCCCGGCGTGACTGAGCAGCCCGCGGAACGACAGACCCGGGAGCGCGGCGATGCGGGTAATCGCCCCGACCACGTCCGACGCGTCAGGATTGACCCCGCATCGATGAAACCCGACATCAACTTTCACAAGGACATTGAGGGTTCGACCTGCGGCGGTCATCGCCCTCGACCACTCGGCTGCCACCGCTTCGTCATCCACGATAATCGACAGCGTCACGCGATCGAGCAGAGACAGCACGCGGTCGGCGTTCGAGGGGTTCACGGGATACGGCAGTCGAATATCAGTGATGCCTGCGTCTGCGAATATTTCGGCCTCGCTCAACTTGGCACAGCAGACGCCAGACGCCCCCGCGTCGAGCTGCATCAGAGCGATGACGGGGCTCTTGTGTGTCTTGGTGTGCGGTCGGAGCTGTACCCCAGCGTGTGTGGCCAGCGCCTGCATCCGCTGGATGTTGGCCGCCAGACGTGAGCCAGAGACGATAGGGTAAGGCGTGCGGGGCAAGAGTGACATGTGATCTTCCCGTGATTGTAGACGTGAGTCGCCTGCTCTGCATAAACTTGGGCCAGGAGACCCTGCCATGAATCAATTCGCAACACGTGCGATGGTCGTCGGCCTGGCTGCCGTGAGCATCGTTGCCGGCGCCTTGTCTGCGCAGAGCGCCGTCGCGCAGAAGCCGTTTGAGCCCAAAGTCGGTCAGCCTGGCAAAGACGTGGTGTGGGTGCCGACACCGCAACCCACGGTCGACAAGATGCTTGAGTTGGCGAAACTTACCAAGGACGACTATCTGATTGATCTTGGATCGGGTGACGGTGTGACGGTGATCACGGCGGCGCTTCGAGGCGCTCGGGCGCTTGGGATTGAGTACAACCCAGACATGGTCGCGCTGGCCACGGCGCGCGCCCAGTCGGCTGGAGTCACAGAGCGGGCCGTGTTCCTTCAGGCAGATATCTTCAAAACCGATTTCTCGCAGGCGACCGTCCTGACGATGTTTCTGCTGCCGGACCTCAATTCGCAGCTGCGACCGATGATCCTCAACATGAAGCCAGGCACGCGGGTCGTCTCGAACACGTTCACGATGGGCGATTGGGAACCGGATCAGAGTGAGACCGCGAAAGATTGCCCGAACAGCTGGTGCACGGCGCTCCTCTGGATCGTGCCGGCCAAGGTGGGCGGTTCCTGGATGATGGACGACAGGCCGCTGACCTTCAGGCAGAAGTTTCAGGTGGTGACCGGCTCGCTGGGTGAGAGCGCGATCTCCGAGGGACGACTGAGCGGTCGCGAGCTCACGTTCAAGGTCGATAGGCGCGATTACATCGGCCGAGTGAGTGCCGATGGAAAGACCATCACCGGCACCGACTGGGCGGCTGCCAGACAATTGGCCAATTAGGCAATTAGGCAATTAGGCAATGAGGCAATGAGACAATGAGGCAATGAGGCAATGGGGCAATGCATTGGCCAATTGCCTCATTGCCTCATTGCCTCATTTGATCAGCCCAAGCGTCTTCCCACCAGCGTAGTCAGGGAAGACGTTCGAAATATCAATAGCTCCCATGTGTTTCTGGAGCACTTCTGAGAAGACGTCCCTGAAGTCGGTCGTGATCGCCAGATCGCGGTTCTGGTAACGCTGCTCCCGCGCCAGGCCGGGCCAGGTGCCGTACACTTTGCCGCCGTTGACGCCGCCGCCGAGCAGGAGCATCGAGTTGCCGTGACCGTGGTCGGTGCCGCGCGCGCCGTTTTCGGCCACCGTGCGTCCAAACTCCGACATGGTCAGCACCATGACGTCGGCCATCTTGTCGCCCAGGTCCTGGGCGAAGGCGGCAATGCCACTCGAGAAGTCATCGAGTCGATTGGCCAATTGCGGCGTCTCGTTCGCGTGGTGATCCCACTGACCTGACTCCGCGAATGCCACTTCCAGACCCATGTCGGCCTTGATGAGCTGCGCGATTTGTTTCAACGCCTGCCCGTATCCGCTGTTGGGATAGATCGCTCCGTTGGCTGGCGCGTACTTCGTCAAGTCCACAGACCGCAGTTGTTTGACGGCCTCAAAGGCCTCGCTTCCCGTTGGCTTGAGCAGCGAGTCAGCCGCCGCCGCGTACTGGGCCTCAAAAGACGATTCCATCGAATCACCCCGGTCACCGGCCCGAAGGCCAAAGCGATCCAGTTGATCGATGGCCAGTGCTGGTGCCGGCCCCTGCAATGCGCGTGGCAGTTGCTTGGTCAGCGAGACGGCGCGGAATGTGCTCGCCTCCTCGTGTTCGCGGGCATGCAGGTACCGATTGAGCCAGCCCTCGCGCGTACTCTTCCTGCCGGGCGTGCCACTCTCCATGTAGTCCTGCGCGTCAAAGTGCGAACGCGTCGGGTCATTGGACCCCGTGGCCGTGACGATGGCGAGTTCGCCGCGCTTGAAGAACGGTTCCAGAGACGCCATCCGCGGGTGCAGGCCGAAAAATCCGTCGAGGTCAAGGGCGCCCCCGTTCTGGCCGGGCTTGGCAATCGCAATCGACGGCCGTGCCTTGTAGTACTCCGCTTCGCCAAACGGCACGATCATGTTCAGGCCGTCCACCGCGCCACGCTGGAAGACCGTGACCAGCACCTTGCGTTTGGCCCGCGCCGCCTGGGCCGCTCGGGTAAAAAATGCCGGGGCGAAACCGAGGCTGACCAGCGCCAGGCTGCCGTTCTTGAAGAAAGTGCGTCGTGTCATCATGGTGTCGCCTGCCTTCCTATTTTTTCTGAAACTCTGGAGAGCCGAGCGTGAGCGCGATCAACTGCTGGGGCGAATCGGCGACGGCCAGGGTGTCGCGCGTGGCCGATGAGGCATCGCCCATCAGTAATGTGTTGATCAAGCCCTCTCGACTTGACTCGCTCGTGTTTGGGGCGAGGCGTCGAACGTCGACCCGAACACCTCGCATCTGGCCGCTGGAGAGTTGCACCGCGAAGTTCAGCCGATTGAGCAACGCGCCCGTGTTCACCCATTCCACGGCTGTATCGCCCCATCCCGTCGGAGGTTGCGCGCCATAGAGGGGCATGCCCAGAGTGCGAAGGGCGGCCACGAGCGGCTGCGGGTTGTTCAGGTCCGCGCCGGTCGCCCGAATGGCCGAGACCACGAATTCCAACGGTGTCTTGACCTTGGCGTGTCGCGCCTCGGTCGAGAAGAATTCCTGAGAGGTAATGATGGCCCGCGTCACTTCGCGCAGGTCACCCTTGGTCTCGAGGAAGACCTTGGCCACGCGGTCCACGAGCGAGGTCGGCGGTTCGTCAGCGACCAATCGCCGCACCAGTTTGGTCGCGATGAATCTTGCGGTCGAGGGATGTGACGCCAGAAGATCGAGCACCGCCTCGCCGTCGCCCTTGCCACCAGCCTTGATCGTCTGGCCCATGACAACCTTCGGATCCCTGTCGTGCATGGCGGCGTCGAACTTGAACTTGCCAGCCCCACGCGCGCGATCGATCGTCCAGCCGGTAAACGCCCGCGCCACCGCGATCACATCGTCTTGCGTGTAGCCCGCGTCGACGCCAAGCGTGTGGAGTTCCATGAGTTCACGGCCGTAGTTTTCGTTCAGGCCCCGGTTTCGTTGCTGTTGGAGACGGTCCGCCTGAACCAACCCTCCACGTCCTCGGCCACGAGCGGCCTGCTGCTGTTGCCGCGCTTCCTGTGCGTCGGCCTGCCGCTGTGCGGCCTTCGGGTCAACGCTCTGGAAATTGTCCAGGTAGAACAACATCGCCGGACTTTCCGCCACGGCGCCGAGCATGTCGCGGAAGTTGCCCAACACGTGTGGGCGAATGGCCTCCCGCTCGTACTCGGTGAGGTACGACCTGACCTGGCCCTTGCCAGAAAAGACGTTGAAGTGGTTGAACCAGAAATCGACGAGGACCTCTTCCAGTTGGCGTTCCGACGTTGCGGCCCTCAACACGCGCGCCTGCATCAGTTCCTGGAGGACCTGCTGCTCCTTCTGACGGGCAGCCCGCATCTCTGGGGATTGGCCCGGCTGACCCGGTCGCTGACCCGGTGCCCCTGCCATCGTCGGTGGGGCCGCCATCGTCGGGTCGCCGACCATCGTCTGCCCGGCCGATGCGGTCGGTGGTGGTGTCGCCTGGCCGCGGCCTGCCGCCTGCTGCTGCTGACGCCGGAGGGCGTCAGCCGGGCCGAAGTAGTCTCGCGCCAACTCGGTGGTCGACAGGTTTAATGTTGGAAACGCGGCGAGTCGGCTCTCGAGCGTGGCGTCGGAGATGTGCTCCGGGTGAAGCTGCTGTTCGATGTACGCCGCCACAGTCATCTGCTTGACTCGGGCGATGTCTCCTGGCCTGGCACCGTAGCCCAGACGATTGAGCACGTGGGCCACCGTGGCCGTGTCCGCCGACTGAGGCACGGAACTGACACCCATCTGCGCGGCAGTGGGGGCGATAAGAACCAGGCCCAACGCCGCGAGAGCGAAAACTGAGCGGCTGAGAACTCCATGGTGATTTGTCATACAACCTCTTGGACCGACAGAATCTCATGATGGTAAAAGAAATCACGGCGGCCCCCCAGCTTTCTCAGGTGCTCGATGACACCTACCCCCTGTGGGGCGAGGGCTTGTCACGCCGGGCGTACGGCGCCTGGAATCGGGCTCAGGGGCTCACGTCGTGGGGCCGTCGGCGCCTGAGCCTGGTGGGGTTGGTGCGGGACGGGCGCGTGGTGACATCGGCCAAACGTTACGTGTTTGACGCCACTGCGGAGGGCAAACCGCTGAAGGTGCTGGGCATTGGCGCAGTGTTTACTGCCGAAGCGTTCAGGGGCCAGGGGCTGGCCGAGCAGCTTCTCGAGGCGATGTGTGAGGACGGTCGTGCCACAGGCTGCGACGTCGCGTTGCTCTTTTCGACAATTGGCATGGACTACTACGCCCGACTTGGATTCACGGCAGTGGCGCGGACGGTGGTGACTCTTGATGTGCCGAGGAACCGGCTGGGCGCGCCCGCGACGTTGGTTCGGGCCGCCGAGTCAGCCGACCTGCCGGTGTTGGCCGAGATTTCGGTTCAGTACGGCCAGGACGCGAGTCTTGCGCTGAGCCGATCTGCGGATTTGATCGAATTTGGTGTGACCCGGCGTCGGTTACTTGCCGGTCTGGGGCCGTCCGGTCTGCGATCGGTCGAGTTCTTCGTGTCAGAAGAAGGACGGAAAGCCGTGGCGTATGTCGTGATTTCACGCGGGTCTGGCGGCGTGAGTGACGTGTTTCTTGAGGAGTGCGGTGACCGCGACCCCTCTGGCGCCAGAGTGGGCGCCATGCTCGAAGTGTTGGCCGCACGTGAGCCCGCACACGAGGATCGTACGCTGAAGGCCTGGTGGCCAGAGACGTTCAGGCCACCGCAAATCAAGATCATCGGTCAGGCTGCCGCGCCAGAGGCCATGATGGCCCGAAGTCTGACGGGTCGTTCCCCGCAGTATACGCAGGCAGTGTTTTGGCAAACTGACGTTTTCTAGGGTGGTTTCGATAAGGGTGTAGCCGAAACGTAGCGCGGGTAGATTCACGCCGTCGTTGCAACGATGGCAAGGAGGCCACATGGAACGGCTAGTCTAGTCAGGTCGTACCGTCGCACGTCGTCCACTCAGACTGACGAAAGTGGGATCACTCTGCTTGACACACCTCAAGTTCGGATCTGATCTCAACGAAGGCACTGGTTGTAAGTACTAGACGAGAGTACTTGAGTCCTCGGCCATCGCACTAGTTAGGAGATGCAATGAGCGTAAAGATCATTGGTAGTCTGTGGCTTTGTATCACTCTTTCCGGCTTCATGACCGGGGCCGAACGTCCAAGTCCGATCATTGTTGAGCCGATGGCTCAGGTCAGTCAGGGATTGCCGCAGCCGCCGCGGCGACCTGGTGCGACGAAGGCCATCTCTGACTCCATGACAGCGGACCAGAAGGTGCACGCGAAGTTGCACTCAAAGTTCACAACAGGTGGGTTGATTCTCGACGATGGATTCATGGTCGATATCAAAGTACATACCGCTGGAGAAACTGGATCGGGCCGGTCCTCCTCCCAAGCGATCAGAGAACTGACTTGTACCGCGGACACCGTCTTCCTTGGGCAGGTGGTGGGACAGACCGTTCTTCCAACGACTGATGGGAGTTTCCTGCTCACTGACTATGCGTTCCACGTCAACGAACTCCTCAAGACTTCATCGAAATCTACGCCAGGGCAGAACGTCACCGTGACGCGGCCCGGAGGCATAGTCATGCGCGGGGAAGTGCAGGTCGGCGCAGTCATCAGTACTTGGCCCGTTCTGGAATCCGGCCGTGCCTACCTGATTTTTGGAACCACAGTTCCTGAGACAGGAGCATTTCTCTCAATCGTTCCTGTTTTGTTTGAGGTCGAGGGCGACAAGATGAAGTCGACTGTCCCTCTCAGGCGCGTGGAAGATTCGGCTTGGCACGAGGGCATCCCAGTGTCGGCGATTCGAGCCTTCGTCAAGACCGCGAAATGCGGCGGGGAGGGCTAGCACCATGCGTCGATACGCACTCCTCCTTGCCGTAGCGGCGGCCACGCTCTCTGAGGCCGGTCTCAGGTGCCGCAATTGTTCCGGAAGCGCCTCAGAGCTGTAATGGACAGCCTCCGCAGGACGCCAACGTTGTTGGCTGGCCCGCACGAGACGTCTACTTCGATTTGGACACACTTGTCGCAAACAGCAGCCAGGTAACAGACGAGGCGAAGGTCCAGATGGAGGCGGCGTTTGCCATGTGGGAGACAGTCATGGCAGGCACAGGCGTGCACTTCAAGAAGGCCACGACTCAGGCTGAAAAGGGGACGGCTGCTTCGATTGGAATTGTGGTGACGGTCGGGACTTCCGACGGCGATCCGGCGGAGACAGAAAGGACATCCGTCAGCGGGATCATGTCTAAGGCGGTGATGAGGTTCGACCTCAACAATACACAGCTCTTTGACCGAAGTAAGACGGGCTGGAATTCGGCTGTGTTGAAGGTGATGCTCCACGAAATTGGCCATACCGTTGGGCTGGACGGCGTTACACCGAAGGACTGCAGCCAGCAGAACGGCACGTCGGTGATGACCGCGATGTGCAACGTGAACAATCAGCCGAATGATAGTGGGGGCCAGATGTCGGTTGACATCAAGACGTGCGATCAGCAGCGAGCCCGTGTGTTCACCGATTCGGGTGGCGGCGGCGGTGGGGGCGGTGGCGGTGGCGG